>JAEOTM010000038.1 GCA_016839815.1 Candidatus Hodarchaeota archaeon | reverse complement strand
TATGGCCCTTAAATAGGAGTTTTTTATTATATATCTGCTGTAAAGACCACCAGACAGATTCAATATAGTCTTCAGACATAGTAACGTATGAACGTGGTAAGTCAAGCTGAAAACCAATCCGTTCAGACATGGTTTCCCATTCGTTAACATAACGCATAACAGAAATTGGACATTCCTTAATGAAACGATCAACCCCATACGCTTCGATATCTTCTTTATCTTTCAGTCCGAGATCTTTTTCTACTTCAATTTCCACAGGCAATCCATGACAATCCCATCCACCAATACGTGGAGAGACAAAATGACCAGTCATAGTTTTATAACGGAGAAATACATCCTTAATTGCACGAGTTAATGCATGGCCTATGTGCGGATGACCGTTTGCTGTGGGTGGACCCTCTAGAAAAACAAAGAGAGGTTTGTCGCTTGATTCCTCTTGAACTTGTTTTTCTAGATTTATTTGCCTCCAATACTCTAAAACATCAGTTTCACGAGTTGGAAGATCAGGTTTAGCTGGTAATGTAGGAAATTTCACCATTATCACCTATAATTTTGCTTTTGGGGTTGAAATATTGTACAAACGCCAAGAAAAAATATGAGTAAAAAACTTTTATCGGTAGTTTTCTACAAAAAAGATCTATGTGTTACTTTCTTCCGAATGGAAATAATGCATAAACATTCAATCCTAATACACTGGATAGATTCAGGTTAATGAGAAAATCTTTTCATCCCCATTCTCCATTATTTCCTTGGTGAAACTGAAACCTTTGGATTGTGAGGTGAAAGCCTGTTCAGATTATTACACAGCTCGAAGAAATAATTACTCTAATATACTCTACGGATGGAAAACTATAACGGGAGATCCTGCCATCCAAGTACTTGTTTGAAATCAAGTCGAGATAATTTCTCAATAGAAAATTGCTTTTCTGGCTTTCCAGGGGAGATCCAAAGGCCTGTTCTCCCGTCTGGTGATAAACGATTATCCGAAATGAACGATGTACAGATATCTAACTGTTGGATTTTGATTATCCCTGTGCTATAGGTAAATGTTAAATTACGTTGTCCAGTTACCTCAATTTCGTAATTATGGGAACATTCGTTCCCGATCATGAAGGATAATAGGTATCTCCCATATGTTTTTGGTAAATAACTTTCAGGAAATGCTTTTTTCATATATTTTGTAAAAGAGTCAAAGTCTTTTTCTAAGCAAGCTAAATTTAATAATCCTACAGCTCGCAGCTCCTCTAAGGTAATTTTTTCAAAATGATTCCTTGCTTCTAGTGGTTTTTGAAGATCGAGATAAAGCTCCCCTACGAGATAATTCATTTGGTTCCAATTATCTGAATAGATATCGTTCTCAAGTATATGATTAATATTCACCTGGGGATCTTTATCAAGGATAAAACCAAATCTTTTATTCCGCATTTCTTGAGTAAGCGTTTCTACTCGTGTATTTTTTTTCAAATTATGTAATTTTTCCTTAGTAATTTCCTTAAATAAGATCTTAGCGAGTTCTATAATTTCAGTATCGCTATAGACTTTTGGAGCTGCGGATTCCTTTTCTGTCAAATCATATATTCTCTTACGATCTGGTTTTTCAATTTTAAAAAGATCCGCCTCTGTTAATGAGGTTTTAGCGATTAAAAATGAGTTTAATCGCGTTATTTGTGCAAAATATTGCGAAAGAGAGATTTTTTCATCTTTAAACAACGTTTTCTGCTTATGAAACCAGGTTATCCATTTATCTATGTCCAAATCATCTTCAAATGAGAAAGACGGCTCTGAAAGGATTTCTTCTAAGATCTTAGTTGCTTTCTCTAAAGATTCCTTATCTTTTACAATTATCATTCGGATCATTCAAATTTTTAATCAATTTTGGAGATTAAGGATATCTTAATGCTTGAATGATGTCAATGTCTCACTGTTATTAATCTCTTTCATCAACCAAATTTGAAAACTTAGTAGTTATCGATTGTAGAAAAAGGGAATACAAAGCCTTTTCAATCTTGAGAACGATTTGTGTAATATTAAGTCATTTTCATCTTCATATACCCTCACAAATTTAGTCGAGATGTTATTAGTGTCAGAATCTGCACAAAAAACAATTGATGTTGTCGCAAATGTCTTTAAAAGCGAAAATGCTGAAATTCCCCTCTGTATTTCAGTAGTCCTTGCTTCTGAAGGATTTGAGCTCTATTCCACAAAAACATGCGATCCTTCGGAAATGGAAGCGATAACGGTCTTAGGATTAATTGCATTCGAGGAGTTAAAATCTTCTATCACGGCGAGAACGAATGAAAAGATCAATATATTAATTTTTAGAACAGATGAGCGAGAATGTTACGTTGCCCCTGTTTCAGATGATATTTTTCTGGTAGCTGCAGCAGCTCCAGGAACAGTGGGGAATGTGATGCCTTTACTAGACGGTTTAAGTGCTCAAGTGAAATATGAATTATCGAAAATGTAAAGAAAGGTTAAAATCATGGATTATAAACGTCTTCAATCTGTAGCCGAAGAAGCAGCACGAATGGCTGGCTCTTTTCTTCGATTAATGTCTTTTAAAGACTTACAAATGTTCAGAAAGGGTGTGGGAGATGTAACTACCAATTTCGACCTTGAAAGTGAACGATTAATCAAAAATCATATCTTAATGCATTTTCCTGATCATACTCTTCAAGCCGAGGAATCTGCTTCAGATGATCATCTTCCCTCTGATAAGGTCACTTGGTTTATTGATCCATTAGATGGGACAAAAGCGTTTCTCAGGGGAAATTTGGCATTTGTGTGTATGTCTATTGCTGCTTGGGATGAAACTGGTTTACTAGCAGGAGTTGTTTATAATCCGTTTACAGATATGTTGTACTCAACAGCAAAAGATAATTCAGTATTTTTGAATGGCGCGGTGTTACCACCACCACGAGTTCATCATCTATCAGAGGCAAGAATTCTAGTCGATTTTTCAAATCAGATTGATGACGATCTTAAAAAACAATTGGCGGTAGCTGATTTGGAGGGGGTCATTGGACGTTCCTATCGACTAGGTGGAGGAATTTCTCAGCATCTTATGTTAATTGCTCAAGGAACCCTTCATGGTGGTATATTTTGGGGGATTGGAAGAAAGGGAAAATTCTGGGATATTGCTGCAGCTACATTAATTCTTGAACAGTTGGGAATCAAAATAACAACTCTTGAAGGGAAAACGATCCATCCGACAGATACTATTTTTGATCAGCTTGTTATTGCTGCTCCTTCTCTCCACAAAGAATTACTTGATTGGGTAAGTGATTTGAAGGAAAAATATCTTTAATCATCTGGATCATCAAGAAATTCAGGTCTAAGTTTTAATCTCTGAATCGGTCGACCGTCTTCTGAATATCCAATCGCACTGAACTTATTTGATTGTATAAAGTATTCGTACAGTGTCTGCTGTAATTTCCTTCCCAGCACAAATCGATCACCTAATTCAAAGAAATCAAGTTGTAATGAGGCAGCTGAGTCCTTAAATGCCTTTAGAATCCACTTTTGCAAATATTTTTCAAGCCCAGATTTTTTAGATAACCGAGATTGGATTTCTTGTGCATGGTGCAATTCGATGCTTTCTGTACTCTTAGTTTTTGTATCTTTCAGGTAATCAATCAATTTTTGTTTAATTTTTTCAGGGGAATTCTCTTTAGTGTAGTTTATTGTGATTCTTTGTTTGGTTCCCTCATAATTTCTTTTTTCTGCTTCAAATAGAAATAGAATTAGCTCATCGATAACTACTGTTGCATCAGTAAAAGCACTTAGGTTAATTTCTAATAAAAATTTCGGATTAATGACACGCCAGTGCTTGATTTCCCTTCCAGCTTCATTTTGTTCCATTTGATATGCCGCTAACCCTAAGTCTTCTAATTTTTCAAGATGATGTAAAATTGTGGGGATTTTTTTACCAAGTCTATCGGCTAAATGAGAAGCAGTGAGTCCTTTAGGAGAAGCAGAATTCATAGATAGGAGCATTCCTAAACGTGTAGGATCAGCTAGGGCTTTTATAACTGGTATAACCTCTCCAGGGTCTGTAAACGTAGGTTCCAAAAAAAATTGCTCCTAACATAGCATTCCCTTCTTTGTTTAAAAACTGACATCTAATGGCACAAAATAAATCACAGGAAAGGATGTTTTTCCCCAAACTCGCTGATAGCGTCTGTTTGTTCACAATGAATCTGATTCCATTTCGGAAAATGGTGGGGGAGACCAGTTTTTCATAATGATTGTACCTAAGAGTAATACAAATCCACCCATAACTAATAAAAAGCCGACTAGTAGCCCATCAAAGAAATTTAATTGATCAGTTTGAAGTGTGTTGATAATCACTCCAGTAATACTGAAAAATCCAAGTAATATTGTCAAAATACTTGCGAAAAATAGTATCCAATATAAAACTGGACTTAAAACAGAACTGGAAGATATAGATTCTTTATTTTTCGGGAAAGATCGATCCTGCGAGTTACTCATCTTTTTACAATCCATTGAGAGTGATATTATCGGAATATTATATCTTTTCGTTAAATTAGTCTATTTAATCAGTCAACAGATGATTAGATAAATTTTAATTCATCCTTATCATTATTTAGAGTGATATTGTAATATGCTCATAATATCCCTGCTTTAGAATTAGTAGAACGAATGAAGTATTTATGCAGCAGATAAGTCAACCGTTCTCCGATGTAAGGATCCATGATTATCGTGTTCGAAATTATACTCACGAAGCGATTGATCAAGGCGAATTATCTTGTCTGGTACAATTCATTGCCTCATTAGATGTATGTAAAGTATGCGTTAGAGAGATTCCCAAAATTCAGTCGTCTTTTGGTTCAGAGCTAGACTTTTCTATTGATTTTGACGCCAAGACGTTGGATATTCGATATGGACGAGGATCTACAGTTTCTGGTTGGTAGAAACAATATTCTAGTTCCTTTTCTGGAGCTTTCTGATTTCTAGTGATGGATGAGGGTACTAAAAGTGAGTAAGAGCTTTTACGATAGTAAATTTTTTAGGTTTATATAATAAAAATCCCATTGTGATGCCCCGAGAGAAAACATCTTCACCTACAAATCGAGATTTTCATTCCTATAATAAAGATGAGAAGAAGTTATTAACCCAATTAAGAAAATTATCGGTATTTTATTTAACTAAATTAATTGAAAGTGGAATTAAAGCGTTTGTTCATGGATCAGTGGCGAGAGGAGATATAAGTCAATCCTCTGATGTTGATATTCATATCCCGTTCCTAATCCCATCATTTCGTCTAGAAATTATTGAAGAATTCCGAAACATTGATCGTAGAATTATTATGGGAACACCTAACTCTACCATTAAGGGGTTATTGATGGTAGACAAGAAAATTTCGTTAACTTTTCCTTTGACATCCCCAACTGAACGTGAAACGGACTTTTACCGATTTTCAGGAATTGTTTCACTACATCAAATTTTGGATGGACATCGTGTGCCTGGTGTCACAAAACAATTAATCCTGATTGAGCCTATGAATGCAGGCTATTGGTATTCATCGCTTTTACGAAATAAAAAAACCGCAATGAGTCAGTTGAGAGTTTCTCAGAGAATCGTTGATGAACGAATCCGTGTATTAACACGTAGAGATAAAATAGGCAGAACAGGACTATTGCTTGATTATTCTCTTTCCCCAGATACCAATTTTGAGCAAGCACTTCATCACTTAAAATCACAGAATCCTATAGTACGCAATCGGATTAGTCGATCAAACAGATAGTTTGAAGAATACTATAAATTATATGCAAACTATACTCACTCAATGAATTAAGTACCGATCCTAAAAGAAAATGCTCACCGATCATCCTATTGACCGACGTTGGCTTGTTCGTAACTTTAACGGAAATAAAGTCCTTTTTGTGTCTGATCTCCATCTTGGATTCGATGTTGAATGGTTTGGAAGAGGCCTTTGGACCACAAAACCAAACTGGTCAATTGAGATTATTCGTAATCTAAGAAACGATATCCTAAAAATACGCCCCACTCATTTGATAATTTGTGGAGATCTTGAACATCACTTTCGAATCCGAAAGAAAAAGAATGAAGAAAATCATATACTCATTCCCGAAGATGTACAGAGTACCATTCTACATGAATTTCGATCTAAGATCCTTGAAATTCCGGATTTGAATATTTTCTTAGTTCAGGGAGAGAATGACATATCTATATACCAAGAATTAGCTGAAACTTGTAAAATTTTGCCTTCTGAAGGAACGCCCCTATTTAATAACCAACTTGGAGTTTTTCATGGAAATATATCACCTTTTAAGGAAATTGTCTTCACTTCAGAAATCATTCTTGGCCATCTCCATCCTGAGATTGAATTGAAGGATGACCTACAGATCCGTCATAAATATCCAGTTTTTCTGAGACTCTCGACTCCTAGAGAGGATTTATTTACACTATTTCATTTTCCTTTCGAATTAGAGGAAATTGGTATGGTTGATCTGGTTCCTATTACAATTTTACCTACCTATAATCATTTTTTATCTGGATATGTGGTAAATATCATCGGAGGAGGTAAAAGACGTCATAAATCTTATCCTATACTGCGACCAATCCTACATCATTCAGATACTCGAATTCAAATGACGGATGGAATCGAGTTAGGACTCTTAATAGATCTTTAGCACAGAAACAGATCTAGGCCCAGTACTCTCGAGTACGAGCGAAATTAGCTTCATGATGATAGATGGATGTTAAAAGATCTTCAGTCGTTTTATGAGGTTCACGAAGAATTCGAATGGCCGTTGTTGGACCTATCCCGCGTCCTGCAAGCACAAATGCTGCTTTTTTCCCAAATGAGAGAATGATATCTGCTGATTTCTTTGCTGTATTAAGTTCCTTCTTTTCATCCTTGGTTAATTTTAACTTTTTATTCGTTGATCTCTTCAATAAAGATTTTACTCCTGTTTTGTGTTGATGAACAACTGCAATATAGCGAGAGTGACAAAGGGGACATTGAATATCATCAAGGCTTTCAATACGTTGTAATTTTTCGTATTTACAGGATAAACGCATACAAACAAGACGAACCCAAGTATTACGAATTCGTTTCTCAATTTTCTCAAGAATAATGGTTGACGGTTTCAATTTCAGAACATTAGAGGAAATTGGTTCTGTAGCAGCATGAGAGAGGGGAGTATCAAAAGAGGATACAGAGACTTCCTCAATCACAATTTCCTTTGTCTGAATCTTCTCTAAGAACTGTATAACATGTTTTAGATTCATGTTTTCACTTAAAATCTCATTAACTGCCTCTTGACCAACAATAGTTTCTTTGTATCTTGAAACAATGAAACGTGTCATCATTACTGAATTCTCAGCAGATTCGGAGAGGACACCAAATCGTTTAGCAACTTGTCGCAGTCGCCATGCAAACAGATCAGTACTTTTAATACGATGCTCCAATAGAGGTTGTATATGCTCAGGATCTAACGTTGCAATGATATTCTTGAGGCTGATTGGGCGGCCAAGGGATAAGAAAATACTATAAGGATCTGTACGATATTGAATTGAGTGTCCCTGACGAGCTCCAATGACTGCTGATAGTAACAATCCGAGGGTTTCGTTTCCTCTTGAACCAAGAAAGCTGTGAATCACAATCTGTCGACCAGTTGTTTCAATCAGCAATCGTCCTTTTTTAGGGGTAAGTCCCCTTTCTTGTTGTTCCCGTATGAATTTCTTCAATTCATATTGAATTTCTTCGTTAGTTGTGAGAATAGATGAATCGTCTTCAAATAATTCCATTACAGATGAGGATACTAATTGTGAAACAGGGATAAGTTCTCCCTCCCATGTTGGAATAGTCGCTTCAGTTATTCCTCTCACTTGTCTAACTTCAACTTTCTCATCTTTAATGGCTAATAATTCCCAAGGAGTCCCATTTAAGATAAAAATCGCTCCTTTATCACCACGTGTAACAATAAATCCTTCATCTAATTGACCTACACGTGCTTGAGATCCAACATCGATAACATTATAAGATCGTTTGGTAGGAATACTGCTTAAATTCGAGTAGTAGAACTTATAGGATTTACGCTTAGTTCTGATCGAAATTTTGCCAGTTTTGGGATCCTTTTCTACTGAAAAAAAGTAATTATCTTTACCAAATTTCAGAAGAGGCGTTAACTCTTTCAGAGTAAAATGTTGATAAGGTGCCGCATGTGAGATAATCTTGTGAATAGTTTTAACAGATGTTTCACCAAAATCGAGAAGGATGCCTATAATAGACTGGAACAAGATGTCATAAGCATAAGTATGTATTCTTGTCGGTTCGACTTTCCCTTCTAAAACCCGATTATTGATTAAAAAGGCCTCTAGTAGTTCTCGGGGTGTTTCTGTAATAATAATCCCCCTACTTTCTTTATCTAAACCATGGCCTGCTCTCCCTACTCTCTGTACCAGAGATTCAATTCTTCGTGGGCTCATGTACTGGATTACGAGGCTAATTGCGCCTATATCTATTCCTAGCTCTAGTGAGGAGGTAGCAATTACTAAGTCTAAAGCACCTTCACGTACATCATTTTCAGCTCGTAATCGGCTTTGAGTGGATAGACTCGAATGATGTACCTCAAAAGATATTTGTTTTTCATGAGGAGAAAATTCATTATACATTTTAAAACGATAACCAAGAATTTCGGCCTGTTGACGAGTATTGGTAAATAAGAGAACTGTACCTTCTTCTTGATCAATAATTTCCAATAAACGTTGAAATCGTGAGGCTGCGTCTTCAGTTGTATGGATAGTACTAGGTAAATTGCTATAATCCGTGGATAAGGTTTTTGGATAATTAAGTTGTAAATTTAGTTCTTTTAAACGTGGAATTTCGACAATCCTCGTGTTCTTACTCTTTGGAGCAAGAAAATTCATCACAACAGAGGGAGAGCCCACAGTTGCTGATAACCCTATACGTTGAATGGGAGCATTCACCCGGTGTGATAATCGTTCCAAGGCAAGTGAAAGTTGAATCCCCCTTTTCGATTCTACAAGTTCATGGATTTCATCAATGATGACTGTTTCTACATTCGTTAAATGAACTCTCCCAAAGATCTTTGCAGGTAGAAGGGCTTGAAGCAATTCGGGTGTTGTAATAAGGATATGAGGAGGATTCTTAGTCTGTTTTTGTCGCTCATATTGAGTTGTATCCCCATGTCTTACTGCAATGGTAATTCCTAATTTTGATGACAATTGGGGTAATACACGTCGAAAGATATCCCGATTTAACGACTTCAAGGGAGTTACTACTAGTATACATACTGGGGTTAGATTGGATCGAGTAATTAATTTATGTAAACAAGCAATGATTGTACCAAAAGTCTTACCCGAACCAGTAGATGCAACAACTAGAACATCTTCATTGGAAATTATAGCTTTTAGGTATTCAAGCTGACCTGGAGTTGGAGTGATATCTAAACCACGAAGAATATCTTGTATTCTTTTGTCTAGAAATTCAAATGACATGAGTGAAAATTCTCCAGATATGCCTGAAATTACGATTCGTTCACAAAAAATAATCCAGAATCCTCTGAGATTAAAGGAGATAATACAGAGTTTTCAATCGTTTCTTTACGGGTAAAATAGTAAAAACTCCTCTATTCAAATTAAAATATGAAATATTCAATGTTAAAGTGATAAAGATCAAATGAACCATAAATTAATAACATTGCATGGTTTATTTTTTTCTGAGAAGTAAGAGTTCTTGAATAAGGTTTTCTAGGTTTTTTTTAGTAAACGAACCATCTTCGAGTATTATTTATGAAACTACCATATTAAACAATCTCAATGTTATTTTGGTGAAATATTCTTGGAAAATCTAGATATCGGTGATAAAGCTAGCCAAATTGTCAATAAAATTTCACACTTCATTGAAACGTCTAAAGAAGAACGAAGAATGGACGGCGTCGTTATCCTATTTTCAGGGTTCATTGATTCGACAATTATTGCGAAAATAACGATGGATACAATTGATGAAAAGGATTTACGACTTTTAGTAAGGTCTGAAAATATATTTGATAAGCACAGTGAAACATTGAAAACATCAATTGAATATCTTGGAATATCAGATTCTCAAATCGTTTATTGTGATATTACTCCTATCCTAAAACCTTTTAGCTCCGATGCATTAATTCCAAGTCGATCTCGTGAAGTTCCCTCCTTGTATCAACCTTTAAGTTACTCGTTGCTCAAATCCTCCTTGATCAGAGAAATTGAGGGGAATACTTATGATATGGTTGGAAAAGCAGAATCAGAACGAGAGCGGTTACTCCATAAGATCATAGCACATAATAAATTACGATCTCGTGTTCAAATGGCGGTTGCATACCTTACTGCAGAAACAGAAAATACTCTTTTGTTGGGCACTATCAATAAAACTGAAATGCTTACAGGCCTATTCACAAAATGGGGACATGGGCATTGTGCAGATGTTATGCCTCTTGGGAATCTGTATCGTACTCAAATCCTTCAGCTTGCTGACTATCTTGATATCCCATCCCAGATAGCAAATAAGGCCAAAGCTGACCTTATGCCAGGTGTACAGAATAAATATCAATACTTCTTTGAATTGACTTCTTTCGATGTGGATCGGATCCTTTTTCGATTGGAACACGGACTTTCAACGAATGAAATTTACAAAGAAACGGAAATTGACCCTAAGCTGATAGATAAAGTGAATCTTTATTTCGCATCTTCAATATATACTCGTAATGCACCTCTTATTCCAAAAATTTAGATTTATCCCTAAAAGTTCGTCATTAAGGCTCAAATTCTATGAAAAACGAACCCAAGGATTGTTAGATACACCCCACTGAAAGCTAAGAGGAGTAAAGAGATAGGAACTAATTTTTTCATGAAATAAACAAAATTTAGAGGTCGACCTTCCTTACTAAGAATTGAAATCGCTAATATTGATGCCGCACTCCCAAATGGGGTCAATCCTCCACCGAATGCTCCTCCAAAAAGCAGCATAAACCATAAGTATTGAGGATTTGAATCAGTGGCTGGGAAACTTTCAACAATCGGAATAAATGCCGCGGTGACTGGGATATTATCTAGAATCCCACTGACAAAGGAAGAGATAATAAGAATTAATCCACCTGCAAAAACTATATCTCCTCTGCTTATATCCGTTAAAGAATGAGCCAGATCTTCTAAAATGCCTGTTGCCTCAAGCGTTCCAACTAGGATGAATAGTCCCGCAAAAAATAGTAGTGTATCCCAGTTTAGCTCATGTAAAAGACGGTGTTCATCGCTTTGTGTTAAAACAATTGCTAGGATTCCTCCTATAATCGCAACAACTCCAATTGGGATTCCAAAAACAGAATCGGCAAGGATAAATCCTATGATTGTCAAAATCAAAGATAAAGCTGCGAGATAGAATCTTTGACGATCTTCAACAACTCCCCATTCATCAAGAGACAAGATCATTTGTGTATCTAAACTATCTTGGGAGCTTTTTCCTAAAGGAATCTGTTCAGGAGGGAAAACTCTTCTCAAATACAAGATAGTCAGGGGTATCGCAAAAATAAGGAATGGAATAGAAACAACCAAGAATTCAACGAATTCAATATCTCCCCTAGAACCTACAAGGATTGATGGAAGAGAACTGATTAACGTAGCCATCCCAGCTAAACTGGTAGCTAGAACAGCACCTAGGAGAAATGGAGTTGGATCGTAATCTAAACCATTAGAAACCGTCAGAATCATTGAGCTAATTAAGATCATTGCTGTTACGTTTGCAAGAACAGTTGAAAGGGCGAATGTGAGGAGGAAAGTCATAACGAAAAGTGGAAAGACACTTCCTTTGGATATCTTTAGCATTCTAATGATTAACCAATCGAATAATCCTGTTTCTGACGTTGCTTCGACAAGAATTGACATTCCAAAGACGACAGCAAGAACTTCCCATTCCATCATACCATGATAAGGTTCACCAGCTGGTAGAACTACCGAAGACCATCTGAAACTGTCAAATAAAAATGAAGCAAGTAAAAGAGAAATTCCACAAGAAACAAAAATTATCGTAATCTGCCGTTCATGATACAAGGCGACAAGTAAAAACGTACCAACAAATATTATTCCAAAAAGAAGAATGTTTGCTATTCGAGGAGAAACCGCATTCATCTGTTGAAAGATTAAAAAGGAAAAAACTAATAGTATGAATCCTATAACTATATGAGGGATTCGTGATTCTCTTAGTTGTGATGGATTAGACCATTTCTCATAGAATGACTGTAATGACAATATAAACGAATTATCGTTATTTTGATCTTCAGTCATCAAGTCATTCTCCAAAAATTTGTCGTAAATTGAGATCGGGGGCAAATAGGATTGTTTTGAAAAGAGCATAATCGCATTTTTTCAATGAAGCTCCTATCAAGCGTAGGTATATTCATAAAAACAAGATATTATTGTCTTTCCCTATATTTCACTTCAGAGGACAACTTACTGCTAGAGAAAGATAATTTATCCTCACTGAAGGTCAATACATGCATAGGAGGAGATAATTTGAATTTGGAAGAGGCACTAAAAATTGATTCCAAGAAAGTACAATCAACGATTGTCGATTTTATTGATTCTACATTAAAAAAACGCGATATCGAAGGATTAGTGATAATTTATAGAGATTCTATTGAAAGCTTAATCAATGTAAAGTTAGCTGCGATAACGGTTGGATGGGAAAATGTGAAATTAATTGTACCACGTGGCCGTTTCAGTACAGACACCATAACAAGAAGTACAGACCTACAAACAATCAAAAAGTATCTTGAAATTCCTAATGATAATTTAATTCTTATCAATATCGAACAAGCCCTTACTGCAATAAATAATCTTACATTTGAAAAAACTAAAGCTGCTTATGGAGTGACAACACCAGGAATGAATCCTTTATATAACTATAATCTCAGTTATTATCTTTTACGTGGCATGACACAGTCTGAAATCGAAGAAACAACCTTCACACCTCCCCAGAAAAAGCCTACAACCGATCGGGAATTATATCACCTGAAAACAATTGCCCATTATAAAAGCAAGATTCGGCTTCATATGTTACTAGCATTTCTAGTTGCAGAATCTGAGAATAAATCGTTTTTAGGATCGGTAAATAAAACTGAATGGTTATTGGGTTTATTCACAAAGTTCGGTACTTACCATGCTGCTGATTTTCTTCCATTAGCAAATCTCTACCGAACACAAACCGTGCAGTTTGGAGAATTTATGGGTTTAGGTGAATATCTTAATACGAAAAAACGAGAAACTCCAACTAGTTACAAATATTTATTTGATCTTAGTTTTAAAGAAGTAGATCAGGTTTTAATCCGACTGGAAGAAGGGATACCTAGAGAAAAAATTCACACCGAGACCTCCATTTCACTAACATGCATAGATAAAATAATCAATAACTTCCGCGGATCAGATTATGCTCGCTGTGTTCCATTAATTCCTAAATTGTAACGAGAAAAGAAAAAAGAAAAAAACCTAAGGACGCTTAATTTTTAACCGAATTTCAGCGGGAATGGATGTCATATCAAAAATTTGTCCGACAGGACACATTTCACGCGCTTTTTCAAGTGCTTTTTGCATTTTTTCCTCAGGTTCATTAGTTACAACAGTAAACACAGAAGTCATCTTAGTAACAGTCTCCATTTCCCCAGGTTTTTCAGCTTCAACTTTCATGTTTACTGAGTCGACTTGTAATCTCATTTTATCAACTACAATTCGAAACATAGTGACTGTACAACCAGCATAGCCCATAATAATATACTCAAGAGCAGTAGCAGCAGTATCGTCACCATTCTGATAGGATGGTAGATCCATTGTGACAGAATGCCCTCTCCCATCATCAACTTCTGTTAGATAGCCACGTACCCAACGAGCATTGGATTTTAGCATAAATTGTTCTTCCACTTCTCCTCTGCATATTCTAGTTAAAAATCCTATTTGAAGTGATTTCGTAGTATCATTCAGAATATCAGAATCACCCGTTTATCAAATAAAAGAAAAAGGGAAAGAAAACTTTCCAAAAGATACTAAGATATTGATTTTCACTCTAAACAAGCATAGAAGCATATAAAAATAATAATCCAATCAAACCAGCAAAAATACAAAGATGGCCCATACCATCAATTCCTAATTTTGTACTTAAGGTTTTTTTACCAGTTTTTTTATCAGATTCTATATCAGCAATATCTTGATAAGGCACTAAAGCAAAAACAAGAAGAAAAATGAAGATTGAATAAAAGATGACTGATGAATTTACAATCCAATCTTGAGAAAGATAAACCCAGTAGAACGTTGCTAGGTACGAACCCGTTGTAAATATTTCGTGACCCAAAGGAATTTCTTCTGTTAAGAAATTGACAAAGACTATTACTATAAAAATAGGAACTCCAATTATAAACAAACTAATTTGATCATAATCTAAAAATAGAAGAGCTGCTTGTAATATACCTAATGCAATTGCAACTGCAGTTATAATTCTACCAACATTTCGGACAGTTTTTTCTTCTAAAATACCGTCACGAATAACACCCATACCACCAATAACCTTATCATAACCTGATGCCCAATCTCCCGCTTCATCACGATAATGTACACCTATTGCAGAAATAAGTGTAGCAAAGATCGCAAATATCGCATGAAATGCATTAATTGAGAATTCTTGAACTAACCCTTGAGCTAGAGCCCCTAAAGCAATAATAAAATATGCAATCAAAAATTGAGGACGAGCTAGCTTGATGAATCCAGTTATTTTAGTGAGTGGCAAAGTTTCTTGTTCATTTGTTTTGTTTATTGTTGTTTCTGTCATTATTAAAACCATTTAATCTAATTTATTTTGTCACTCACTTGATACTCAGAAGCTAAATCAAATGAGAACAGCTTAAGAATAAATCTATTGTAGATTTACATATTTTTGCTTTATTTATCGTAGAAAAAGAATTAACTGCACCTATTTATAAAAGTAATTAGAAATAACTAGTTTTTAATGTGGTAAATCGTGAAATCTTTAGCTAATCCCCCGTTAAACGTAAAAAATCAAACACGAACACGATTTGATCTACATCACTTAGAAGAAAAGTTAATGATAAGTCCATTGAAAAAATTAATGTTCAAATATTTTGAATTTAGAATCTTTAAGCGACTCCTCAATTCCCTTAACTTAAATCTATATGAAAAACAGATACTCGAAGGAGGATGTGGGGCAGGATATGGGATTGAAGTAATTTCTGAGCATTTCAAACCCAAAAGGTATTATGCATTTGATCTGAAGAAAGAAATGGTAGCGAGATCTCTGTCTCTAGTTAAAAGGAAAAAGCTTCCTGTCACTGTATTTCAGGGTGATGTGACTGCAATAAAACTTTCTTCAAAAAAATTTGATGCAGTCTTTATATTTACCGTCTTACATCATGAAAAGAAGTGGCGAGAAGCTCTGAAAGAAGTAAATCGTGTATTGAAACCTAATGGCCTATTACTAATCAATGAAATTAACAATCGTTCTCTAAATTGGTTTGGGCGATACTTAAAAGTATATCATCCAAAATCAGCACGCTTCACCTGGGGAATGTTCAGGAAAGAACTCAATCAAGCTGGATTTGTAATCTTAAGAGAATATTTCTTCCTGCAAGACTTCGGTTTTTTTATTGGATGTAAACAACCCATTGGATAACTTACAGATCGGTTAATCCTTTTTATGACTCCACTCTGAGTTTTCAGGCCATTTGTGAATTTTATCTAAAACCTCAATTTCAAATATAATACCACTTTTCGAGGGACAATGAATTTTCCAGGTTCCATCCACCTCCCATGATTGTGCACCTCCCGAGGCCATTCCTAAATAAGGAATAAGAACATAGTGTGCATCGTCACATAATATTGTTTTTCCAGTAGGTTTTATAAGTGCATACGGAGTCTCCCAGTGATCATCTATATTATGCGGACACTTTCCATGCTTTTCAATAACCTGGATTCGTAAGTATTTCATAACATCCTCATCTGAAAGACAATTTTTTGATCTTTCGGTAATATATCATATTGTCAAGGATGAATTTTGACAAATGCTCCTTCTTTCAAGAATCGTGAAGCCATTTCAACATATTTCTCTTTAAATTTCAAAAGTTCTTCTTTAACGGCTTTTTTTGAACTATCATGAATATTTCCAATTATTTTGGCTGAAACACCAACACCAATTGCTCCCGGTTCGAATTCTTGTCTTTGTCTTGCTAAACCTGCCTCACCTAGGACAGCCCACTTCTTCATAATGACATAATCGGATACAACAGCGCCCATTCCCACAACTACATAATCCTCAAGCGTTGCGTTATGGATAATGCACCCATGACCAAGAGTAACATGGTTCCCAATTGTAGTTTGCTCATCAGGTCGTGCATGAATAATTACATTTTCTTGAATTGAACAACCTTCACCAATGCGAATTTTACCATAATCTCCTCGGACTCGAGCCCCAGGACCAACATAACAATTCTGTCCTATGGATACATCGCCAATTATATCAGCACTTGGAGCTACCCACGTTCCTTCACCAATTCTCGGCCTTTTGCCCTCAAATTCGTACAGCACCATGGAAAAAACTATGGACAATATTAAGTAAAAGGTTTTGTTCCGTTTTCAGTAAACTCAAACCACCCCGAAAATCGAAGATTGTTGAAGAAAAGTCTCATAAACTCCAGTTGAATATTTTTACTCATCAAATATAAGATAAGATGATAGACCGTGATCTTTTTACTCTATATCAAAGAAAATTTTCTATTAAAGCGCAGAATTCTATTTTCAGTATTTATTTCATGGTTTGTTCTCGCAATCGTTTTAGTTTTCGTTGATCTACCATTATCAATCCTTTTAGAAGACTCTAATTCATTTTGGGCTGAATTTATTGCGTTATATGGGGAAATTCCAGGTCATATTATCATAAGTGTCAGTCTCTTCCTCCTCTTGAATTCATACTCTCAAAAGACTAAATCGTATGAAATTATTCTCTTTTGGATTGGGATGATTGTAAATTCAATCTTCATGGTAAACATTCTGGGTACTTTTTTACCAGAGTTTAATACAGGACTTGGGAAGGTTTTTATCTATTCTAGTATAATGGTGATTGGTCAGTTCATACTAATCAATCGGTACAAGACTATTGAGGTCATAAAAGGTTCTACAACCCAAAATTTTGCTAAAACCTCGATTCTTTTGGCAGTAGTCAATCCACTACTCTTCGTACAGTCTATTAAACTTCTCTGGGGACGGACAAGATTTCGTGATCTTTCAGATGATAATCGAGAGTTTACACCATGGTTTGCTCCTCAGGGAATAACTGGGCACCGATCGTTCCCCTCAGGGCATACGGCTATGGGATGGATGGTGTTACCTTTATTACTCCTTTTACCGAAGACAGGAGTGTATCGTCGGATATTTCAAGGCTTGATATTCTTCTGGGGGTTATTTGTAGCCATAGGACGGATTGTAATTGGAGCTCATTATGGTTCTGACGTATTATTCTCATCTGGAATGGCATTTTTTATCTATCTGTTACTCACTAATGATTGGAACAAAGAGAATATTCAAGATATCGATGAAAGTCTGTAAAAGATAGGAGCTAAGAGAAAAATTCTTGGAGGGTCATTTGCCTTTTCAAGTATTTATTAGAGCGTTCAAATCCCTTTACATCAAGATTTTCCGCCCTAAGGGATTTATTTAGAGTTATAGCATCATTAATCGCGTAACCAGAAAAACGATTATTGATTAGAATAAATATTGTGTCATAAGAAGGCGATAATTTGACTATTGTTGTGACCCATTCATTTAATGCTGCTTTTTTATCCAAGAATACCTTTCCCAAAGCCTTGTTTGGAATTAGCTTTCGATCACCTAATAGACGGATATAGTGAAAATCACGATTCATAGTCAGAAAATCGTCTGGAAGAGAAAATCGGGTAGTCTGGGTAAGGGCTATCTTCTGTGAGGCTAAATAATCATTAAATTCGGGGATTAACCAAGATTCATCTCTAATTTCGACTGCGATATGACCATCGAATTGAGAAACACATTCATCTAGAATTGTTGTTAAGAATTTAAAAGAATCTGGAGAATATTTCAAACGAGGTGGAAATTGGGCAAGAGTGATTTTGAATTTTTCCTCTAAGCCTGTTTTTAATCTTGAGAAAAACAACTTAATAAGATCAGGTTTAACTTTACGTCTTGTAGCATGAGTTATATCACGTGTAAGTTTTGCAGAAAAGATAAAATTATCTGGGGTGTAATAATACCAACCCCTAACCATGGTTTCGGTGGGAATGCGGTAAAAAGTTGAATTTATCTCATTTAAATGTGAATATTGAGCATAGAACTCCAATTCGCTTGCGATATCGGAGGGGTAAAAGGGACCACGCCAATGGTTATAAGCCCAACCAGCACACCCAAGAAAAATCATTTGCGAATAATCGGGTTATTCAAGTTAATATAAGTTCTTCTAATCCCTATTTCGAACCCCCATCTGAAAGTGAGAATCAATAAATATTCATAAAGCAATTGAGAACTTTTCTTCAGCATACCAAGGATTTTTAATGAGAAATTGTTGAAAATTGTCCATGGATTCGGCTAATGTGCTCTTTGGATGAAATCCATGGGCCATTATTTTTGAATTATCAATCCATACTTCCTGTCCCAATTTATCAAATAATATTGGTAGAAATAGGGAATTTTCTTTAGGTTCGATGAATGTTCGGATGATTTTTGAAAGATAGAAGAGTGGTTTAAAGAAACCTAACGGGATGGACAGTATTTTGACATTTTGATAATTCAACGTATGTCCTAGCTCAAGTATAAACTCACGGAGGGTCGGTGTAAAACTCACAAGGTTAAACGCTTCCCCGTTTCCTACGTGAAATGCACTAAAATAAATCAATGCTCTCACAACATCATTTACATCAACCAAACTGATCTTTTCAGAACCTCCTCCTGGTAAAGGAACGTATCGTCCAAAAAACATTCTAGCAAAGATGTCTAAAGTCACTCCCTGACCTCCTACTATACCTGAGGGTCTTAACAGAGTGATCAAACGATCAGGATATTTAGAAGAGTATTTCCATATAAGATCCTCACTTAAACTCTTTGTTAATTCATAGCTTTTCCTTTGGTTAAAATCAATAGACTGTTCCTCGGTTATTCCTTTTCCGTTAGAATGATGTAAAGAGCCATATACAGCCACAGATGAAACATAAACTAGCTTCTTGATTCTATTAACATGAAAACCATGGAGAATTCGTGTTGTCCCGACAACATTCGTATCGTACAGACTTTGGTACGATTGGTAGAAGTTAAAAACGGCCCCGCAGTGAATTATGACCGAGCGTTTGGGATCATCTACATCAGTAAACCGAAGGACATCTGAAGTACTTCTCAGATCTCCCCAGAAAATATTAATCCCCTTGCTAGTAACCCATTGAATGAATTTCTCTCTGGAAGGAGAACCCACCTGATCCCTTATCAATAATCGGATATCTGAACCTTTTACACCAGAAGAATTAACATCTAAAAGTGTTTTTACTAAATTTTGTCCAATTAATCCAGTAGCACCAGTTATTAAGATAGTCATATTAAATCCCTCATGATTTAGAGTAGCTAGAGAAGTAATGGGATAAAGTGCCTCTACTGAGGTTTCAATGATGCTATTTGGTTCCAGTATAAAACCTCCCAATTTCTTAAGAAAAAGGAGCGAAGCTTGATAAATCAAAGAAAAACCAATCTTGAATTATCATGAAATACGTTAGATTGGGACAGACTGGATTAGAGGTGTCGCGGATATGCCTGGGAATGATGTCCTATGGTGATCCAACTGTTTCTAAATGGACTTTGTCATTAGATGAAGCACGACCAATAGTTAAGAAAGCACTTGACCTAGGAATAAATTTTTTTGATACAGCAAATGTATACTCACAAGGAAAGTCAGAGGAAATAACAGGTACATTGTTAGGGGATTATCGGGATGAGGTAGTTATTGCTACGAAAGTTTTTTTCCCCATAGAAGGATTTACTGAAACCTCTTCACCGAATCAGAGCGGACTTTCACGTTATCATATCTATCGTGCAATAGATGATTCTTTGAAGCGTCTTAATATGAAATATGTCGACCTTTATCAAATACATCGTCTAGATCCAAACGTTCCCCTTGAAAGCATTCTTCGGACCTTGAACCATTTAATAGATCAAGGTAAAGTACTACATATTGGTGCTAGCTCAATGTTTGCGTGGCAATTCACGAAAAGCTTGTGGATTGCGGATAAGTATGGATTAGAGTCGTTTAAAACGATGCAAAATCACTATAATTTGCTTTACAGAGAAGAAGAAAGGGAAATGTTACCATTGTGTAAAGATCAAGGGATTGGTGTCATACCATGGTCTCCACTTGCACGAGGATTTTTATCAGGAAAATATTCTGCTACAAAATCGGTGGAGTCGGCTCGTTTCCAACATGATAAATATCTAAAAAGTCGTTTTTTTAAACCAGAGGATTTCAAGATTGTAGATCGAGTAGTTACGATCGCTCAAGAAAAAGATATCTCTCCAATACAAGTAGCATTAGCTTGGTTATTTTCAAAAGAGGTGATCACAGCACCAATTGTGGGGATAACAAAAGTTTCTTATGTCGAAGAAATTGTCGAAGCAGTGGATATTAAGCTTACTCCTGATGAAATACAACGTCTAGAGGAGTTTTATATTTCAATGCCAATCATAGGTCATAATTAGGAGGAAGAAAATTCTTGGGATATAAAAAACACTGTATGTAGTTACTTCAATATAATGGTCAAACCTGAATGGAAAAATAGCTCATCTAAGCTAGAAAAAGTTCTGGGATTTACACTAGAATGTCCACGCTGTCGTTCATGGAACTTATCATTTAAAGAACATCCTCAGAAAGTCTTAATTAACTGCGTAACTTGTGGGTTAAGATTAACGATCTCTAAGAAATCTTTAGTCCAATACAAGGAAATTTTTCTTCCAAACTTTTAAAAGAAGGAGTTATTATTCATCCAGGGTAGAAAGACGTCTAGTAAGTTTCACAGTAGTCATTTCTTCATCATAAGAGATCATATTTGCTCTAACTAAATCCCCAAGAACTGATCTTAACTTAATTTCAGAAATACCAGTACTTTTAACAAGCTCATCCCGACTCCAAAGCTCCTTTTCTCCGTGAATTATTGACAAAACTTTGAAATGAGCCCTCCCTGAAAAAACTTCTTCCATTAGAGTAATGTAAATACTTAATATTCCTCTTAGATCCTCTTGTTTTGCCTGTTTTCCAGTTATTTCCTGATATAGGTTCCCAATTCTGTATAATTCACCTGCGAGGAAATCCCTTTCATTTTCAACCACTGTTTTTTGTGAGGAAAGCCGCGTAAGGTCAGTTTTCAGGTTTTCTACTTGATTCAGAACAGATTGTTTTTCATCCTGTAGGTTGGAAATCTTTGAAATCATCGATTGATTGTTCATTAGTAAGTTTTCGATTTCCTGCTTTTTCTGCTCATATATATTGATGGAGGCATTATCCGATTCAAGTTGTTTAGTCTGAAAATTTCGTTCTAGTGTGCGTTGCACCCAGATGAGTTCCCCAATGGTCGAAATACCAAGATAGGAGATAATGGTACTAATACGGGGTTCACGCTGTTCTGGTGTCCCCATAGCGTCTTCTGGTGAGGATGAAACAAAGAAAGACATAAGTAAAAATTAAGTTCATTCTTTATGTAAGTTTGTAATTAGCCTCCCAAAATAATGTTTATACGCCAACCATGCCATTACCATGTACGCAACTGTCTTAGGAATCATTAACATACCAATAATAGGAAAATCTCGAACAAACAGAATTACTGGTATGTAAAATGCATAAGAAACACTAATACAGTAACCAAAAGTCTTAAACCGAGAATCTTTTTTGTCAAATCCGTCTCGTAGCATCAGAAAAGCTACAAATAGTCCTATAATCGTAAGTGGGATGTTTCGGAGTAATCCCCATCCAGCAGGAGGATATAAATTTCCCCATTCATTCTGGGGGAAAGTCATAATGAGAAGACGGAGAACTCCAATTCCCTGTAGTAGATAGTAAAAAAGCGTTTTTTCACGGCTAAAATTGACTCGCCAAATTTCAAGAAGGATCATATAGAAGAATGTGATGGTAATTGCTGTTGAAAGAGCGCCTAATCCAACTAGTGTGGTGTTTGTCTCTAATCCTCCGGTAAGATATGCTAATACTCGAAATCCCACATGACCAGTATCCCCTAAAGCAAGTAGAAATAGTGCTAATCGAAATAACTTAGCAGTTCGTTGATCTTCCATAGACACTTTAGAGAAATTTAATGTCATTGAAGCTACAATAAACCAGATAAATACAAGATAGAGGATATTGAAAGCAAATTCCATAAGTATTTGAGGATCATCGGCCATAGTTCATCACAAACCTTGAATTTCGTAAAATTTATCATAGTTTTGATGAAATAAGGAGTGCAATTTCACTTCAATTACAGTGATTTCTTGACATGTCACAATCAATGCTTCTAATAACACAATAAGCTCTTATCCGAAATTAATGTTAAGAAATTTCTAGCTGGTAAAAACGATGAATGAGGCAGATAATAATCAGTGGATGACTCAGATAACGAATAAACAAGTTCTTGATAAGATAAAAGACTATATGGAAAAAGATTATGTATTGGGGATTATGTTATGGGGTAGTCGGGCAACAGGGTTCGGAGAATCCGATACTGATTGGGATGCACTTGTTCTCGTGACAGATGAATATTACAATACACTTAAGGTAAAAGAAACAGCATATGTACTGTATAATCTAGATATAGAACCAAAAAAAGTACTTATAGATTTTTCACTTTGGTCAGAAGAATGTGCCCATCAAATCTTGACCTCACCTAAGGATATCGACCATTGGGCATGGGTAGAGGGGAAAATTATCTATGATCCGTATGGAAAAGTGATTAAGTGGAAAGAGGCAATTTCTCACTACCCAGAAAACGAACATGAACAACGCTTAAAGACGAAATTCATCGATCTCTTAGTATCTCGCTATTACGCAATGGTTACCGAGAAACGAGGGTATACACCAGACTCAATGTTAAACCTTTATCGTGCAATCATAACTGCGATACACCTCTGGTTTACATTACAAAAATCTTGGACACCATCTTTAAAGTGGTGGACCGAACATGCAAAACGAATGGGAATGAAAGAGGATATTTATGCATTGTTTTCGAATCTTCTGGAAAATCCGTCCATTCAACAACTCATAAAGGTTGAAACAGTTCTAAAAGATGAAATAAAAAATCAAGGGTATGTTTTCCCAGATGATATTCTTCAAGTCCTACTGGAAGGAGTACATGTAACTGGTCGTGCATATATGCTCAAACATAGCTATTTATGATTTAATAAAAGGAATAATATAAGCATATAATGGAATAAAATTTTGCAGAGTTTTTACGAAATTCGAAATAATGTCGTAGAGGGGATTTTGATTTCCATGATTTGTTACATATGTTGCTATATATTTATATAAATGGAAAGTACAATACTATTCAGGGTAAGTGCGGGATAAAAAAACAATAATTTTTTTGTACCAAATAAACCCAATTTTCGACGCAGTTATTCAGACTTTATCTGATAGCTGAAAAGAAAAAAAAACACATGCGATGGAGAGTCGGCGAACCAAAAAACTTAGTTTTTTTAAATTGCTGACTTTCCCTCCCTCCCCCCTCTTAACCTATTTTCTAATTTTTTATTGGTCAAAAAGCAGTTCTTTTTTCGATAATTGAAGTCCGATTATTTTATAAAAATGATATAACCATTTTCACTACATACCAGTATCGGAGAGAATGTTTGTAGTGACCACGACACAATTTTCAGAAGAATTATTCAATTACATTTGGGAAAATCTCAGAGATATAATTTTCACTCTTGATAGCGAGGGCTTTATCACATCAGTATCTCGAGAATTCGAAACTCTAACTGGATGGTCTAGAGAAAACTGGCTAGGGAGGCACTTTTTAGAAATAGTCAACCCTGAGGATCATGAAGTCGTAAAGGAAGGATTTAAGGTAACAATACGTGGAGAATCACCTCCACCTTATTCTGCACGACTTACGACTTCACAAGGGGAGATCATAGTTCTTGAAGCTAAAGCTACACCTCAGTGGACTAATGGAAAGATAACAGGATATCTAGGAATTGCACGTGATATTACTGAACGTAATCAAATGGAAGATGCATTACGAGCATCTGAAGAACAGTATCGAACTGCAATTAATTCCATCGGAGATCCAATACATGTAATTGACCAAGATTACATGATTGTATTAACGAATCAAGCCTTTTATCCTTGGCTAAGAAACTTAAAACTTAATCCAGTAATAATTGGAAAGAAGGTATCTGAAGCTTTTCCATTTCTACCCAAAACAGTCTATACTGAATACGACTGTGTGTTCAAAACTGGACAGATCGTTGTCACTGAGGAAAAAACTGATATTAGGGGGGATATATACGTTACTGAGACGAAAAAAATTCCGATCTTCGATAAAAATCAAAAAAAAGTTCTACAGGTATTAACAATCATACGAGATATTACAGAAAGAAGATTAATGGAACGACAAGTACGAGAAAGTGAGGAGAGACTTAGAGGATTTATGGATGCTGCTACTGATGCATTTTCTATCTGGGATTCGGATTTAAAATTGTTAGATGTCAATATAACTGGTTTAGAAAAATTTACGGATAGGGTAAAGAAGGAGGAGATTCTAGGAAAACATATCTCTGCCTTTCATCCAAATCCCGAAGATGTTAAGTTCTACACAGAGGTTCTCAAAACTGGAAAACCGTTCATCGCTGATAGGATTGGACCACCCGAAAAATATGGAAATATAACAGTTTCTCAAAAAGCGTTCAAAATGGGAGATGGATTAGGAATCATAACGACAGATATTACTGAACGAAAAAAAATGGAGGAAGAACTGCGAACAAACGAAGAATTGCTCAGAGGATTTATGGATGCTGCTACTGATTCTTTTTCTCTTTGGGATTCCAATTTAAATCTCGTTATAGCAAATAAGGTAGCATTAAAGTTATTAACTAGAGCAATTGATGAGAAGAGTTTACCAGGATGGCATATCAGCAATTTCCTAAACCTTCCTGGAGATATCCAAATCTACAAGCAAGTTCTCAAAACAGGGAATCCGTTTATTGCAGACCGAACAGCACCATCTGAAATTTTTGGAGATGTTCGTTTATCATTAAAGGCATTTAAAGTCGGAGATGGCCTAGGAATAATAACCACAGACGTAACTGAACAGAAAATGATGGAAGAAGAACTCAGAGAAAGTGAGGAGAAATTCAGGTCAATTTTTGAAAACGCTCCCATTGGGATGTCATTAACTAACTTGAATTTCCAATTCAGTCAGGTAAATGAGGTATTTTGTAAAATGCTTGGGTACACGGAATATGAATTAACCAAATTATCTTTCCCAGATATCACACACCCTGATCATGTCAAAAGAGATGTAAAATTTGCTAAACAATTGGTGGAGGGAAATATTTCAGTGTATGAGACTGAAAAGCGTTATATCAAGAAATCTCAAGACTCCTTCTGGGCACGAATTACTGTTACCCTTTTAAGAAACGAGAAGGGAGATCCTTCTTTCTTCCTAGCAATGATTGAAGATATTTCAGCCCTGAAGGAAAAAGAGGAAGACCTTAAATCACAGTTGCTAAAATTCAAAATTGAG
Organism: Candidatus Hodarchaeota archaeon; assembly: GCA_016839815.1. Lineage (GTDB taxonomy): Archaea > Asgardarchaeota > Heimdallarchaeia > Hodarchaeales > Hodarchaeaceae > Hodarchaeum. Next base: position 42,087 of record JAEOTM010000038.1, on the reverse strand, counting down.
GACGGTAAGATGTATCTTATAAAGGAAAACTCACCTAGAGTCTCTAAAACTGTCCTTGAAGATCTTGTTAAAGTTGGTTATACTGGATATATTGTTTCTCGTACTCCAAAAAAGGATTATAATAGTCATATTGAAGCAAAAACAACTTTTTTTCATCTAACGGAGAAAAATAATTTTGAAACATTACTGAATGTGATGAATGATATTCCACAAAAGTCAGTATTTCTGTTCGATCGCTTAGGATATTTATTTATTAAAGAGGGCTACGAAAATGTCACCAAATTCATCTTCAAACTAAATGAACTCACTTACTATAATAATCTGGTAGTGTTATTGTCTGTAGACGTTTCTACTCTGAAAGATAGAGAGATTCGCATTTTGGAGAAAGAAACATATTCGCTTGAACCACGTTTTATAGCCAAATTTTCTGAAGAATTTCTTGATATTATGAAGTACGTATTCCAACAGAACGGTGTAGGAGTTAAACCTTCATATTCTGATATTGGGGAAACTCTCGAAATAAGCAGACCAACAGCTAGGAAGAGAATAAAACATCTTGTATCTAGAGGATATCTTGTTGAACATCAAACTGGTAAAAGTAAATTTTTGGAATTAAGTGGAAAAGGGGAAATTTTGTTCTTCACATAAAAGGGAATGCAGAAATTACTACTAAGAAAGCAAGTTTCTACTCATTGGGTAGACATTTCAGATATATATAGGGTAAATGTCAAGTAAGAAGAATTATAGAAAATTCTCTACCTCAAGGAGTACTCTTAATAGAAAGTTAAAATTAGTGTAGATACGGAGCTATCACAGAAGGAACTAATCATGAGTGATGTAGGTAGCGGGTTAATAAAATTAGCATATCGAGGGGTAGCTGGATTCGTTGTTCTTCTCCTAATGTTTGTTGTTGGAGTAACTGGAACGGTACTATCATTTTCAGGCGGATTAATAATTGCAATTAGCTGGATTCCATTAGCTTATCCTGAAATTCTTTCTGAAGTCGAAATCCTAGCAATTGGTACTCAAGGAACAACAAGTCCCTTAATCGCCACTGCTCTTATACTCCTTGTGGGAATCGTCCTTATGGCGGTTGGATTTCTCTTTCTTGTGTTCACCTATTTTATCGGTAAGGGTGCAATTCAGATTGATAAACAACTTTCATCGGCTGTCGATCGTACATTTTCAGGTTCAGACCGAATATCAAAATTGGAAAGACTAGCTGCACTTCGTGAAAGGGGAATTATTACTGAATCAGAATTTGAGCAAGAGAAAGAACGGATCTTAGGTCCAAAGGTTGAATGACGAAACAGAATTGACCTAGATTCGGTTTCTTTTCCTTTAAAGAAGTTCAAGAAATAATGAACAATGGTAACTTATTCTTTGGAAAATTGGTCAGGTACAATCATGGACGAAATCGAAATTAAAAATTCTGATGTTTCGTCACCTTGATCAATCGTAATAACTCGGTGAGTAAGTCCCTTAACTCTTTGTAAATTTTGAGCTGCATTTGTAGCAATAAATCGGGAACGAACACCTGCAGATTGACCAATCCATAAGAAAATTTTCTTCAATGCATTATCAAGTAATACATAAACAGATTCTTTCTTTAACTGCTGAGAAGGATCCTTATACGGTTCAAGCTCTCCAGATACATCATTAGAAATTTGGAAAAGCGATTTTTCTTCATCATTTGTGATTAACATGCTAATACCCCAAAATCTCTTCGACTACTCTTAAATTAAAGGGTGAAAGTTAATAAATCGAACTGAAGAATGTCCTCGGATATAATCTAGGACAATCTAAGCTGAAGAGTAGAAACTGGTGTTTTAAAATCGGGTAATACATAGAAAATATCATCCCACAGAGGGGAGTGTCAGCGATTTATACATAGAAACTAAAGAAATTTGACCTATTTTGTCGTCTTTTGTTCCTCTAATCTTCAGAAAATTGTCATAAAGCCTCTCTCGATCATAAAGTCAACACGCTTTGATCATCAATATTAACGGTTCTGTCTTCTATCATCACAATTGGAGGACTAAGACCAGGAGGAAGGGTGATCGCCAGAGTTTTATCTAGTTTCTGAGTTTGAAAATGATGAATATGTCCAGCGACAAACAATTGGGGAGAGAAATTATCGATGAGTGCTCTTACAGCCTTACTTCCACAATGATTAAACATTTTTCCATTTCTAGGGTTTCCACACTTATCAGCTAAACCAAAAGCAGGACGATGAGAAATAAGGACATCAATCTCTTCTGGAATCCTCGTTGGTTCATGCATATGATCGATACCATAAAAATGTAAACCCGTGAGGTCTAGAAGATCGTCGAGGTGTTCATTAAGCCAATAAAAGTTAGGTAAGACTCTGAGAGACTTCTGAAATTTTACTCCCCCCCATAATTCTTTGTTTCCCTTTACACTAAAAAATCGTAATGGAAATTTGAAATCATCATTAGGTGGATGATGATAATCAAAAATATCACCACAGCAAATGCAAATCATTTCAACTTCTAAATGTGTGACTAGTTGATTTAAGCGAGAAAATCTTCCTTCTAGATCAGCAGATAATAGAATTCTCACAATTTAAGGATGTTTACATCGCCATTTATTGAAGCTTCTGGGCTCATTCCCAATTAATAACATCATCTGAATAAGAGAAATTTTAAAGTTTGATCGAAAGCAGTCCACCTCCTAATGATAAACCAATTCGAACTCGTTCCTCGTGATTCTCCAGCTCCAATGATCCTGTATTGGATGGTCATATTCATTGTTAGCCTTGGACTGATCGATTCAAGGTCTCTGAATAGGAAAAAGAGGATTACTCTTTATCTAACTACATTAATAATTGCAGGAGTTATTCTTGGGGGAATTCCACATGTAGTATTGCCAATCGAATATACATTAACGACGATTGCAAGCGGAGGAGGATTAATATCCGTTCTTCATCCCCTTGCAATTTGTACTGTGATAATAGCATTCTCTTTTGTCGTTGGCCGAGTTTTCTGTGGTTATGGATGTCCTGTAGGAGTAATACAGGAACTAATATCGCAAATTAATTTTCCATCTGATTTTACGAAATATCAGAAAAACACAACCCATGTAGAAATATCCTCACGAATATCTACTCGAATCCGTTGGATCTACTTTTGTGTTTTAATCATTACCAGTATTATTGGATTTAATCTAGTTTCAGTGACGAGTCCGATGTCAGTTTTTCTTTTTATAATGGGTTCCTCACTAGTTAGTATGATTGTGATTTCTATACTGAGTATTTTTCTATATAGACCATGGTGTAGATTTTTTTGTCCATTTGGTGCAGCATCAGCTTTTTGTAGCCAGTTCGCGACAATAAAATATCGAAGAACAGATGACTGTACCGAATGCGGAGATTGTGAAATAACATGTCCAACACAGGAAGCTTTTGATCATAGTAAGAAAGGTGAGTGTTACTTTTGCAATCGCTGTATTGAAGTGTGTCCTCAAGATGCTATAAAGTACGATCTAGATATCTAAGATTTCTCTTGTAGTACTGCATAAAATCACAAAGAAAGAAAAAAAGAAGAATTAATTGTAGATTAACAATTAATTCCGAAGAAAATGTTCAATGACGTCGTTTGGATATTAAGAAGGCTCCAAGGGCAAAAGTTAGGAATACTGTCCAAAAAGTAAATCCTGGAGTCTGAGCTTCGAGAGGATTAATGATAATTCCTACTTTATATGAGAAATACGAATCAGTTATATCAAACTTCAACGCAGAATTACCAGTATCGTCAATAGCTTCGAGATACCAGAGGACAACAGTATTATTGGCCTGTTTAGGAATATTAGCATGCCAAACATCGGGTTGACCTGGATATTCTACCAAAGGTGTCATCCTCCAACTGGTTCCATTATCAATTGAGTAGTAAAGAGTCGCAGTTTGCATACCACCTTCTTCTTCAATTTTAACTGTAACGAGGGGGTTATCCTGAGGAGTAGGACCTTTGAAATCCTGATCAGTATCATAGATAATAGTTGGATATCCAATAACTGGAGGTAAGTAGTCAAGAGTACCATGTTCAATTGGAGAGGAAGTTTTACAGAAGTCAGTAACAGTCTGAAAAATGTATGTTCCAAAGTTTTTATCTATTCCCACTTTCTGAACAATCGAGTCTGTAGGATCAGCGTCCTTAATTGTATAACTTGTAGTGATGGTATTACCAATACTCATTTCAGCGTATACCTTTGTTTCAAGCGATAGTTCTAATGAACCTTCAACATATGCCCCACCAGCCGATAGTTTGGCTTTTGTTTCAGTCTCGAGTCCAATAGTTATTGATTCACTCAATGTATTGGTATTTGAAATTTCATGGGTATTGGTGTAAGTTCCTCCACCATCGGCGATAAAAGTACCGCCAACCCATTCAACTGCTTCTTCTGAATACCCTTGATTTACAGGATTTTGAGCTCTCCAAGATTCAGGGGCAGTAGCATCACTTAGATAGGCTTCGGCATCACGTAAAATACCCCACCACAGATGTGGGTCAAAGTACACTTCGCTAGTATTGAAATATTTATGATAATGAATTGTGAATACGTACTTAAGTTTCCACAGTTCACCCCAATAACGATCACCATAACCAGGACCGATAAAATCGATGTTAGAAGATGAATCAGAGGAACTTAAGAAAGTACTATCTGTAATATCGTATCTAATCTCAAATCCTTGGCTAGACTCCTTTGATAAAGCGAGCTTTGTAGAAGCTTCAATTCCTGATTCAAAAAGTCCAAAGAAGTCTACTTCCTGTTCTACTCCAATTTCTATACCAGTAGCATTGCTAGATTTGAACTCACAACCGACACCTAGAGATATAGACGTTGACTGTTCATAGCTTGAAAAGCTATTGTCCCCATTAGGGTCATGAAGAATCAAATATAATTTCTGACCTAAATTAATTTCATTTTGCTGAAGAATCTCGTATCTAACATCAACAATTTTATCAAATGTAAAATTACGAGTATCACTAGACAATAGGGATCCTACAGCGTTATATCCAGTTAATACAGCTTCGATCAATCCATGGGTATCATTTGAGTAGAGGAAAGATACTGTAGCTGGACTGGAAACATTTCCCATATCAAGACCATTTAAAGATAATTTTACAAAATTTACATCGGTACCTTTTGAAAATGTAATATTGAACAATTCAGGATCAGTTCCTGGACCGAATGTAATGGAACTATTTGCAGCTGGCGAATCCCAGACTACCTCAAATACTAATCTTCTAAAAATAAAAGAGCGGGTATCAGTGGCTATTAAATTATCACCAGAATCATATCCCTCTAATGTCGCCTCAATCACACCTTCATATGGTCCAAAGGTAAATGCATGTGTCCAAGGACTTGTCACCTCAGCTTGAAATGAGTTATTGAAGAATAGATTCACGTAATCAATATCGACACCTTGAGTGAAAGTAAAATTAAATTTTGCTAAACCTGTAGGACTGAACGCTATTGTATTCCCATCAGAAGGTGAATTCCATGATAACTCGTAGTCTAGACGTCGAAAGCTAAAAGAACGGGAGGCACTAGCAGCAAGAACTGCATTATTATATCCCTTCAATGTTGCTGAAATAGTAATTCCATCTAAGGCCGCTCCATCCAAGACTACAGATTTCACTTGGATACTTCCAACATCTAGGATATCGAATTCTTGACTTCCAATTGAAAGTCGAGCATCATCAAGGTTATCCATGGACCAGTCAAAATTAAAGGTGATATCATCTCCTACAGGTCCAAAAGTAATTTCCATTCCTGCAGATGGAGAGATCCAGGCAATATCAGATGGTTCAGTAACCGTATAGGAATGATAGCCTGAATAGGGTGAATACAAAGTCTCTAGATATCCAAGTATTTCAGCTGTTGCTCTAATCTTATATTCAACTTCTGTACCAGCAGAAAAAACTGGAATGGTAGTCCTATATTGATCATTCCCAATACTAGTCATACCTTTGGTAACTAATGTTCCATCGTCCCCATTAATTCGGTAATAGAGCGTAACTGATAAGTAACTACCCCCTGTTAAGAAAACTTGAGTAGTTATTGTTACAACATCATCTGTATGTGGATACTGCGGATTTTGTGTATACCCCGCAATCCAGAATTCGGGTACCCATCCTTCTGTAGATTCAAAATTTTGATAATTGAATGCAACTGGTAGAATGAAAATCAATAAAGCAATTACACCCAATGTCTTTTTCACAATTCTTGTCATTTTGTTTCACCATACTCTATGTTTTTACTTTTTCTATCGTTGATATAGCTTGTATGAATATTTACCACAATATAAGTCAGTCTTTATAAATTTTTTGAAAAAATTGGACTTATAACTCAAACTATCATATTTTCCTTTATCACGTAAATCACTGAATTTTATATATTGTATTCATGAGAAATTATTCCAATAAATTCTAAATAGGTGTTTAATCTTAAAAACAAAGTTAAGCTAGAAATAAAATGATCTATAGTAAATTCCATACCATTCTTTTGATTAAATCAAAGAAAATCCTGTTCATCAAGAAATTCTAATTCGAGAGCATCTTCAGGAGGAAGTTTAAATGGTAAATCGATCCTTTTCTTATTCCTTCTATTTTCAACAATTACCATTGAGACTAAGATTATTACGGCAAGAATAAGTCCGAGTATGAATAATTCTTGAATATTCTGATTTGAATCCGCAGGTTCAGTGTTCGTAGTAGTGAACGTTGGAAAATTAGCTTTTTCACCCACCATCACTACAACATCATCAGAAAAAGTATTATGGGATAAATCTTCCACTATGATTGTAAAAAGGTGGATTCCTACTAGTAGATTATCCACAGAGAATATAACTGTCTGGTTCTCTGACCAAGTTTTATTTCTTTCAGTTTCAATATATAAGTAATTGTGGAGGATTGAATAATTGAGAGGGTTCTTATCAGAAATGTACCATGTTATATTGTGACCCGTAGTATTGACTAAGTAACTCATATCAGATGATCCTATAATTTCAGGAGCAATAGAATCTATACTTGTATTTTCCTGTACTAATTTTTTATTAAATGTCTCAATAATGGAATTGTGTAAAAATTCGGCACTATTTTGGAAAGTAATCGCAAAATGATTAATAGTACAAGATATAATTACCCCTTGTATAATAATTAACTTTATCCAGGGTAGTTTCGATTTGATAATCATTTTACTCACTATTTGTCATTCAGATTCAAAAGTCGTTATATATCACGGATTTGCTTATTTCACAATTTTCTGGTAGAATTTGAGAGCTTTTTTCTTCTTAAGCAGCTGATGATGAGCTAACCAATAATAGAAGAAAAAAAAACTGACATCCTTTGATTGAATTGATGGATGGATCTTCCCCAACGGAAGTTCCCTCCAGATTTTCTGATTTGTTAATAACTGAAATACATCTCTTAATTCCTTCTCGTTAAGTTCCTTCGAGGCGATTTTAGGCAATTTTGATTGGATTTGTAAATCTAAGATTTTTATCATGGAATCCCAGAATTGTCTCTTGTTGGATTGGCCAATAATTTCATCTGGTGTACCTTTCTTGAACACCATATTCTGTAAGATAACTTTAAACTTAGCGGTTTGAGGACCATACTTGTCTCCTCGAACCTCTGAATATTTTTTGACTTTTTCATTCAATTCTGAACTGATGCTCTTTGTAATGACGCTTGTATCACTTTCCTTAATGATTTTAGCAAAGTGTTCATGAGTGATACTTGTTGAGGTAGTGAGATTCAATTTCTTCCTAATTACGTCATCAATGGTCTTGAAATCTAAGCTAAGATTTCTAAGAATCTGTTCAATAACCTTCAATGAATTTCTAATAATTCCTTCCTTATCCTTTCTGTAGATACAGTAAATCCCTGCCATTGCACCAGTACTTTTGATCCTAGAATCCTTAGAAAATCGATTTCCGATTAACCAATTATACCAAACCATTCGACATTTGGGATCAACAGGAAAAATATCAGGACCACTCAATTGATTGGTAATTGACTGTTCAACCTGTTGGGAAATATCTCCCTTTACCATTGCAGTGGATTTTGTCATCAATCGAACTGCAGTGAGATTAGGGTCTTCAGTAATCTCACCTAGGAAAAAATAGTCTATCGAACTAGGGCCTCGATCCAAAAAATAACAGAATATCACAGAAGAAAATACTGAATCGACCCCAGTCACTCTTATTCATCCTAACACTCAAAGAATTCATAGCAGTTTTAATAATTTCGTATTTCAGAAGAGATATACACAAAATTAATGTATATTGCCTGAAAATATTTATGTATAGAAATATAAGTTTCACAAGACAATCAACATCTTGAGCTGAATACTGGTGCATAACAGTGATGATCCTACAGGAAAGAAAAAAAAAGATAATAATCAGGTTCAATTTTTAGAACCAATTCCTGTATCATCGTTTATTCGACACCGAATATTAAAGATGTTCATTGATGTTGGTCTAGAAGATTTTCCCTCACAAATATTGATATCCATGATTCTTCATGGAGGGCAGATTAAACCAACAACTCTAGCCAAAGATCTTGACTGTAAACCATCCCGATTGGAGCTACCAGACGGATTTCCCCGACTCATAAATCTAAATTTAATTGCCATGTCACATAATAGACCAAAAACTGCCTTACTAGTTCTTGAAATAGATGAATTACTGGACAGAATTGTGAATAGAAAACTCGTACCAAAATTCTCTCTCACCCCAAATGAAGCACATTCTTTGCTCAATAGAATAGATCAGTTGGGAAGTACTACAACCGATGTGTCTGATGAGGAATCAGGGAGTGTAGAAAAAGTTGGAGTAGACACTTTTTCACATCTTTTTAATTATTATGAAAATTTAACCAAAATAAATGAATCTATTACCTCATTATTACCAATATTATATCAATCATTTACTTCTCTCTGGATGGATGAGAAACAAGCAATTATTCTTGCGAAATTGATATGTAATAAAGGACACGTTCCAAAAAGAGAATTTTATTTAGACCAGATAAAAGTCTTTGATTTTGATGAATTGAAAGTTGATAAACACTTAATTAAAGATGATCTTAAGAGATTAGGATATTCTTCCAAAGATATTGATTCTCTCCACAAATCTCTGGGGGAAATTATTAACCAGAGGACAATTCAACCACGATTTTCAAGTGAACAGGTCTTTAATCAGGCGTTAACTAGTTTAGAAAACTATTGTCAGTCCACATCCATGGGAGAAAAAGGGGGAAAACGGAAATTTGTCAATTTAACTCTTATTAAAACTCTTTCACAGCTAGCTGACAATCAATTTCAGGCTATTTCGGATTTTACAAAAGATCATGAGTCAGAAATATATGCGTTACGAAAAGCATATTCTAATGTAAGACTTATCGATGCCGAGATCTTTCTTTCTTCGATTGCTGATTCCTCATCAACTCGAAGAAGACTCGAAGCCGATTTAGCCCATGCAAATCAGATATACTTGGTTCTAAACCATTCATTTTTCATAAAAGATTTGTTTCAGAAGATCTTTGATTCAGAAAATCTAAACTCAAAACTAGACCTATTGGTTGCTAAGGAATTGAAAGAAGAAGTAATCTCGTCAATCAACGTGTACAAATCTCCACTTCAGGGGAAAAGAGGAATCACCTCTAAGGATACCGTTACTTTCACTCCGTCTTATGAAATTCCACAAGACATACTTATTGGAAATACACTCATCCTCTTCTATGAAGCTGGATCCTCCATGATTAGTATTCATGAAGAAATAACACGAAAGAACCCCACTGAAATTAATACAATTCCTCATGATGTCAACCTAGCTTTCGAACATTTTAACGAAATTAAGTCCGAGAATTCAGAAAAAACAATGCCGATCATATCCATAATAGACAAAGGAGGAACATAAATACACATGAGCCATTTAAAATCAACTATCCGGGCTATAGGATCCCCTATCAATTTGGTATTCTGTGGATTGGATTTTGCAGGAAAAACAGCTATGTTTATTCGATTAAAGACAGGTAAATTTGTCAGTGATCTAAAACCAACACTTTCGTCAACAATGGATTCATTATCATTGCAGGATGATGATGGATTAGTAAATGCTACAATTATTGACTTAGGGGGACAAGAAGCATTACGTGATCAATGGGAATCACACCTCAAAACCACCGATGTGATAATCTATGTGGTAGATGCTAATGACTCCTCTCGCTTTGAAGAATCGAAAAAAGAGTTCCACCAAAGAATTGTTCCTCTAACGGTAGAAACTCCATGTATTATAGTTTGCAATAAATTTGATTTAATAAAAGCAAAGCAAGGGGTAAAAAAGGATGCAGAATTAATAACCACTGTCGAAGAGACAGTTCAAACTGCACTGGAAGTTCCTGAGACTAAAGATTATCTAACAATAGTTACTAGTCAAAAAACAGGATATGGATTGCCAAAAGTAACTCGGTTGATTCGTGAAATCATGATGAAAGGGTAATTTACGTCCAAGGCGGGAGCGTATCAAGTACTTCGGGAGAAATAATCCTATCGAATAGAGGAATTGAGCCAAGAGCGATAGATGTTCCTGTTAATAAGGCGAGTAGGTAAGCAAGCATATTATCAGAAGATAGGGGAAAAATTCCAAGCGTTGAATTCCAAAATAAGTGCCAGATTAGTGAAGGGACTATGGAACTAGTCTTATAATAATAGTACCCCCAAGGAAGAGCTACAGCAAATGATAGAGTACATAGAACACACATATACATAATTGTTTCTGCTAAAACCATTTCACCCAATACATATTCTTTTACTGGGGTAGGAAAATGCCAGATTCCAAAGAAAAATGCCTGTAATAGATTTGCACGCCAAAAATGATTCTTTGAAGCATCCAAAGATAATCGAAGAAAGATACCACGAAATAGACTCTCTTCCATCATCACATTAACAATATTCGTTACAAAAGTAAGGTAAAGAAACGTGAGTGAAACATCAAAAATGTCCCATGCGGTGAAATCCCAAGCAACAAGAGTATATACAAATCGCATGGAAATTATTGAACAGACCACAAAGCTCAAACTAAAGAAAACATTGTAAAAGAAATGTTCTCTTTTTATACCAATATCAAAAAATGTCTTTCCCATAAAAAGAAGTAAAAATATTATTAAAACGACAGAAAAAGACTTAGAAAGTAAAATATCTCCCCATTCTTCGTCTAAAGTTAACCAAAAGATATCCAGCATTTTAAAGACAAGAAAAAATAAAAATAACCCAATTATGAGAAGTAGGGAGCGGTTTTGGTCAGGAGAATTTATTGAATTATCCGAGTTTACGATCATTAGAATCCCTTCGATTTATTGGAGTTAAAGTATATCTTCAGTTCGTCAACCTTAAAAGGATAGCTAGTGTTCAATTGGTGACTCTACAGAAGTCCTCAGCAATAAAATGTGAGTCTACCCAATCTAACCTTCGGAAAAATCAGCTTTGACCTCTTGGATCCGCCAATGAGTGAGTTCTAAGTCTTTTTCACCAACAAAGACAATTACTGAATAAGGAAAAACATTAAACATGAGACAATGGAAATCACGGGATAAAGCGATTTGAAAACTCTCAATGGGAAAAGTGGTGCGATTGGATAAATCTAACACATTCTTCAGGGCTTTAGATACATCCTCACTATATACACTAAATTGTTCATCAATAAGATGGGTGTAAATCTGACTCATTTCAGGCCGTGTAAAAATGAGCATGTTTTCAAAGATTTTATCTCCATAACTGTGAATAGAATCTAATAATTTACTTAAATTTGTAACATCAATGTGTGAGAACGATTTATATGCTTGAGCACATTCTACCGCAAAATCATAGTGTTCTTGATGGACTAATGTTTTTCCATTCATCGTAGCTTCTAAATCGTCTTGAAATTTTTCCTCAAATTGAGTAATTAAATCAGCAATGAATGTTTCAAATCTCGGACCTGACTGAAAAGTAAAAAGCGTCCCATAAACGTAATTTCCCTCAACTAAGATAGCATTATAATGGCCATAATTGACTATCTTTGTTTCTTGTGGACCAAAAGTTTCCCCCATCACTTGCATAATTGCGGTTATTAGCCCTCCTCGAATTTCGCTATTAAATAAAGTATCAGGACGAAATTCAAGGGTAAAAAGAGGAATACCACTCGCTTTACTCGTAATCTCAATACCGATCACAATGATCACTAAAAATAACAACTAATAGAAGGAATAATTACTAATGTACATTGATGTTAATTAAATATATCTTAACATTTAACCTCTTAAGAACTCACCAAAGTGTTTGAGAAGAGGAAAGGTTCAATAATACCAAGTGAGTACCAAGTCTGGCTGAATTGGGTAATAAAATGAAATATGGGTTTGTGTTTCCCGAAAGTAATGTAACCAAAGCAATTGAATTTGCTCAAGTAGCAGAAAAAAAAGGATGGGATGGATTTTTTGTGTGGGAGTCTTTCTATGGCGTGGATGCCTGGATAACACTTACTGCGATTGCTTGTAAAACAGAAAAAATCCGTTTGGGAACTTTAATCTCACCAATATCACGGATGAGACCATGGAAAGTAGCTAGTGAATTGGTAACACTTGATACGATTTCAAAAGGGCGTATTACACTTTCAGTGGCATTAGGGGCCATTGATACCGGATTTGCCGAATTCGGAGAAGAAATAGATAGAAAAGTTCGTGCAGAATTACTGGATGAAAGCCTGGAGATTATTACCAGACTATGGCAAGGAAAATTCACTTTTACTGGAAAACATTATCAAATTCAAGAATCAGCTTTTTTCACAAGACATCCTCCCCCAATCCCAGTACAACAGCCACGAATCCCAATCTGGGTAGTAGCTGCTTGGCCCAGAGTGAAATCAATGCAACGTGCATTAAAATACGATGGAATTCTTCCAGCAATCATGAATAAAAAAGGAAAGTTTGAACAGGTCACGCCAGAGAATATCAGGGAAATAAAACATTACACTGCCGAGAAACATACATCTAAACACAAATTCGATATAATTGTGGAGGGTACTACCTCATCACAAAACCGGTCTGAAGCAAAAGACAAAGTCAGAGCTTATGAAGAAGCTGGTGGCACCTGGTGGATAGAATCGATGTGGGGTCAGGATAGTCTGGATCCAGTTTTAGAAAGACTTCAGCAGGGACCACCAAAATAAGAAAAGTTCATTTATGGTTAATCCTAGTTATCTTGCTGATATTGGTGAGAGAATTCTTCACTACAACGATCCTTCTCTCCATTCGACAGTACCTTCCAGAGTAATAATTGCTGCCTCATAACGCCAATAAATCGTTTAACTAACGCTTGCCAGGCCTGTAAAACTCCTTCTTCTCGTGTTAATCTGAAGAGAAGCTTCCAGTGATCTCTGACCTCATCATAGTAAGCTGAAATCACAATTTTTTGAATTATTCCCATGTCAAAGGGAGCTAGATTAACAGTTGTGTGAAGTTGCTTTTCTATACCAGCCTTATTCTTGAAAGTTATCGGAGCACGCATAAAAAAGGGTCCTCCTACACTTTCTGATTCATAGATGAGGAAAAACTCTCTGAGAAAAACTAGGATTCCTTCAACCTCTCTTTCGTTCGCAGCGACAAAAGGTAAATGGATATTCCAAATAGTTCCATCACCTTCAGGAGATGATTTAATTTGCCAGACTCTCTTTTTGGAAGGGACAGAGATCAAACTAGATTGTCTAAGAGGAGCAATCAAACTTACAAGGACCCCCAAACCGCTAAATAAAAGAGATAAAATAACAGCACTAGAAGAATAATTCACCGAAAAAGAATTTGTTAGTAGTCCAACAGTTGAAGCGAATCTAATAAAAACGACTCCTCCCATATATCCAATAAGAGAACCAATAATTGCATGCATGAAGAATTCTGCTAGGAAAATTCCAAGTATACTTGATGGAGATACTCCTAATGAGGTGAAAATAGAGATTTCTTTTTTCGAATCGACAACGGTACTTAAAGAAGTGTTACTAATGAGAAGAATGGCAATGGAAACGGGGATCGTTACCTCCAGAACATTATTATCGACCTGAGAGCGAGTGGAGGTGAAAAGGGTTAAAGAAAACGTCAAAAGGGCGATTCCAGAAAAATTTAGTATGGTACGGGATTTTTGTCTTTTCATTCGAAGAATTCCAGTTTTTAACGCAACGAATAGTACCCCTGTTTGATTTGATTGAATGAAATGGGAGCCAAGAGTTTTATTGCGAAGATGTTTAAGAAAACCGAAAACTTCTAGCGAAAATACATAAAAAATGAGAAGAACAGAGAGCACATTAAACAAACCAAGGAGAGAGAATATGAGATGGGGAGCTACCTGAAATCCTGGATGGATCAAATAGAAGAAGCCGAAGGTCAAACCGTAAGTAATACATGAACCAAGAAGCCATTTTAAATCAGAAGTGAAATCAAACAGAAAATTAGCTAAAGTAAGCGAGAAGGGAATCAGAAAAAGTGCAAAAAGCAAGGCTGTATTTCGACTATCATCTAGAATACTTCGTGCATGGTTAAGGGAGGCAATAGTCATATCACGTAGTACACTTATTTCAGTTAACGCTTCTGAGTATTTAGATGCGTCTAGTAGATTTCTGACGTTAATGAGTTGATTGGAAACTTGTTGAAAGGATGCTTCAACTTTATGATCGTAAATCCCATGCGACGAATACCAATTGACATAGATTCTTGTTAATGAATGAAGATCTTCCGAAGTAATTAATGAAGAAAGGCCCAAATTCCTAAATTCTCCAGTTGTTACTTGAAAACCATTGCCTCGAAGAGCGTCAGCACTAGAATTAGTTGCGTAAACAGCTGAAACATCATCAGTAAACGTTCCTAAGAGACTAGCAGGAGTATTAGGTGAAATAAATATTAAGCTTATAGAGTTCAGACTTGTAAACCCATAGGATGAGTGAGATGCTCGTGAGATAGGATCTACAACTTGATATGAAAGATCCGAGGTGGAATGTGTCCTTTCATAAGGATGAGAAACCTGAAAAAGGCCAAGAGTACCACAAGTAAATACAGTTGGATTAATCGTTATCTCTTTAGTTACTAATTCTTTGGATTGATCGAAATAAACTCCAAAAGATCCAAGATTATTGGCTAGAACTAATTTTCCTTCATTATCAATTGAGTACGCCTCTATATGAAACTCGAGAGGATTATCGGGTTGAGAGGAGGAAACTCCTTTAATAGAATAAAACCCATTCTCATCAGTCATAGTATAGTAGGCATAATAACCAGATCGACCTGTGAGGGGGTCCTTCGAAGTAACACGAATGAGGGCATTTGGAACAGTATCAACGGTTAAGGAGGTTTCATCGTAAGTTTTACATGAACCTGTGATCACTCCAAATCCAACATGCCGATTAGGTTTTACAGAAAACTCTTTGGGTTGCATATCAAGATAATTATCAAGTTGGCTATCATTAGTTAGTTGAAGTATTGCACAGATTGAATAGATGATTTGGCCTTTGAGATTATCATATGTGAGAGAATTAGGTACATCAAAAGGAGTGGAAACTCGACGACGAGACGAATCGGCGGAAAAAAGCGATAATGCTAACACATTAGAAGCGATAAATGGTTCTTGATCACCAACAAATGTGATAGGAGCAATATTTTCGAACATATCTTCAATATTAACATATGATTCGACATTAAATGAATAATCTGCATCTGATCCGATTTCAGAAGCATACTGGAGAAAGAGATCCCCAATACTCTTCAATCGTCTATACATATTATTCCCAGTAGTGTATCGGAGTTTATATTTGTACAAGTATCCGTAAGGATTAATACCAATGCTAGTGGTGGAAGCAGATAAGTCGAGAGATAAGAAGAATTTGATTCCCCCCTTCTGATTGAGTTGATCATAGTGATGATAAACAAATTCTCTTGCCCCTATTGCCGCTTGATTGTGTCCAGATAAAGCCAAAAACATCAATGTTTTTTGTGGCACAATATTGTTAGCTTTGAAAATATGAATAAGCTCTAAGAGAGTAGCAATCCCGCAAGCCTCATCAGCTCCAGGGGAGAGAGCTGGTACAAAAGACGAAGAATCAAAATATGCAGAAATACAAATAATATCTTCATCCAACCCAGGTAGAACCCCTATAACATTCTGGGCTGTAAAAGATTTCCATTTAATCTTAGAATAAACAGTTACATTTTGATTCATTTGATTACTCAATGTTCGTATCGTCCCAGCTACTGATCGATTGTCAATATAAACGCGAGGAAATTCAAGAGGAATATCAATGGACTTAGTTTCTCCCTCATGTCGATTGGTGTTCTCAGGAGCCAAATAGATTACTGCTTTAGCTCCCAGACTTACTAAATTTATCCAGTTATCTTGAGAGTTAAATTCAAGAACAATTATTGCGCCATTAATCTTCTTCCCCTCTAATTCGGAATATTGTCCTGAACCACCATATATTAATGGTCCAGATAATCCAGTTGAAGGAGTTCCACTAGTATGAACGGAATTGGGTACAAGAGCATGAGCGGTATAATTTGTACCAGCAATAGTAATCTGCGTTCCCTGATCAAAAGGAGCAATATGAGGATATGAAAATGTTTGAATGCTTGATAAATTTTGTTTAGTAAAGAAATTTTCAATATAGTCAACAGCAAGGTCATATCCGGGATAACCTGTAACACGACTCCTCATATTAGAAAAGTTACCGATGTGATTTCTAATGTTCTGAAAGTAAATGGCATTTATTTGATCAACATAGTAACCATAATTAATTTGATCCTGTACCTTGATAGAGATTTCTTCAAGACTTGAATCTGTATCCAAATTCGTTAATAAAGTATTAGTAGTAGCCCTTTTGGGAGTCTGATAGACTATGAACACTGAAATGACTATGAAAAATGAGATAAGCATCCAACATAAAGAATGTTGACGCACTAGAGATTTATTTAAGCGCATTTGGTCATCAATTTGTATTTAGGGGTTCATTATAGGGGAAAGTTCATTAGTCACAGAATACAGTGTGATTGAAAGATTTACTTGAGCGCTAGATATAGGCATCAATGGTACAGAATGTTCTTTCGTAAGTAATTAGTTCATCGGAGTTTCTCATTGTAAACGAATGAAGTATCTTCGAGAATTCTTTTTATCTCCAGTGAGAAAATCGGGATAACTCTGGAGAATAATGCGTGGATTCCCCAAAAATGAAATGAGGTGGCAGAGACATGAATAAACACCTAGCACTAAAAACAGTAATCTTTCTTTGTGGCTTTCTAAGCCTACCCCTGGTAAGTATGACAATTACAAATAATCCAACCACATCTGAAGCTAATACTATGATTGAATCTGTGAATTCCGAATTGATGATAACTTCAATTTCAGATGAGAAAAATGTTGTGGAAACGAATTTCAAATGGACAATTATGATCTATATGGCCGCTGATAATAATTTAGAGATGGCTGGAGCAACAGATTTAAATGAAATGAAGTATGCGAACTTTGGGTCGGAAGTATGCCTTGTGGTGGAATTTGATGGCTGGGATTCTTGTTTAATACAAGAAATGGATAATATAAATTATAATACAACCCAACGGTTCCGAATTCCTGGAGCAGGGGGTGCATTCATTAATTTAGAAAATGGAAGTGAAGAAAGAAATATGGGAGAGGCTCAGACATTGAGTGATTTTATTGGTTACTCAATGAATCAATATCCAGCGGATAATTATTGCTTGATATTGTGGAATCATGGTCTCGGATGGGAAACTGGAATCACAGATTGGAGAGATTATACTTCAAGTGATCAAAGAAATTACCCAATTTTACCACAAGGACTGCAAAGATCGATCCAAACACGCCAAAAAAACGTATGTTGGGATGATCGATCATTTGGCGATTCTCTAACAGAAGAAGAGATGCAAACTGCTCTCTCAGAAGCTCCAGAGCCCATTGATGTTATTGCATTTGATGCCTGTTTAATGGGGTGCGTTGAAGTCGCATATGCAATTCGGAACTATGCCCAGTACATGGTAGCCTCAGAAGATTCTCTAGGTCTCTCTGGGTTTTACTATTTGGGATTTTTGGAGGAGTTAGGATTCCATATTTCACTCGGGATCCCCACTAATTACGATCCAGAAACCTGTGCTATGTTGATTGTAGAGGAAACAATCGATAATCTTGTTAGCACTCCTGAGTTATCCATGGAGGTTACTCAACTAGGTGTCATTGATCTAACACAAATTCAAGAATTAAGTGATTATCTTGCTGATCTAGCAGAAGTCATACTTAATATGAATAGTAATCAGATAACAGAAGTCTGTACAGCACTAACTCTTGTTAGTGAATATAGTTTATTAGAACAAATAGATGTCTGGTATGTTCTCCAAGTTATCGAGACAATAAGTCCGGGAGCAACAAGTTCTTTTAATATAAATCTTAGAAATCAACTGGAACATACCCTTTTGTTTCAATGGTTCAATACATCAGTGCTAACTCGATGCAGCGGATTAACTATTTATTCTCCGTGGAGTTCAGACCTTTGGATTGAGGATTATTCAGATGTATCATCATTTGCCAAAGACACAGGATGGGATAAAGCAGTAGCTAGAATGTACAATGAAGCTGGTACCTTTGATACCTCAGATACAATTCTTTCACATGACAATCCAAGAATATCAAGAAGAATTGAAGAGAATGAAATAATTCTGATTTTCCTCTCTCTGCATTGGAATGAGAAAGTCACTCTTACCCTTTCAGGACCTCCGAATACTGATTTCGATTTTTATTTGGTTGATTTCGAAGTGAATTTGTTGGGCGAATCTTATTTGGAGGACTACCCTGAAACAATCAGTTATACAGCATATGAGGGCGCAGAATCATTTATTCTTATAATCCATGCCTATCAAGGGAGTGGAAATTTTGATTTGAAAGCCACATATTCAACATCCAATGCATTGGTTGAGTTCATAGGATGCGCAAATATGTTTTTCACTGATGCAAACAATAATACTAAGATCGATGATATCCAGCTTGTTCTCGCTTTTGATATTCCTGAGTTAGAAACAGTAACGTTTCAGTTACAAATGATCGATCACTCTGATTCTTTTGTGCTAAAGTGGAGTCAACAGTTCAGGGAAGGATTGGAGTTTACAGTCTTAGATCTTCCATACGAGGCATTATTTCAGCAAATTGAGGCACTTCTACCTACTCAAAGGTGGGAATGTCTAGCTAAACTATCAATCATTGAACCAAGTAACTGGCAATACTCATTTCAAGATACACCCTTAGCTTATCTAGTCAAATTTTCAGATTTGGATCCACCTAGTAATATATCTGAAGTGATATCCCCAGGACAGATTATTGAGGTAGAACCTCTTAATCACCCACGACCTCCTTCATCGACTCCTCAAACGGACAACTATGATATGATTATAATGGGAGTATTTGGATTAGCAATAGTGGGAGGTATTAGCTTATGGATCATGAGAAGAAGAACCAAATCAGCGTATAGAAAAACAAATCAGTATAGCTATTCCTTCAAACCCACAGTAAACGTACAGGATATTCAATATTTAGCAGTATGTCCGTCGTGTGGGGTGGTCTACAGAGTCCAATCTTCAATAGTGATTTGTCCAACTTGCCAAGTAGAGTTACAAGCTATAGTAAAATGAGCTATTCTTCTTCCTCTTCTTTACTCGATACCAATCTTAATACCTGGATTAAGAACAAGGAATATTTGTTTCCCAAGTCTACTGGGCTTAAAGGAGAGAAATATATTCCAGTATTTAGCAGCCTCACTCCTCTTGGGAAATTGGTATCCAATTAAAGAATCTCTAGAGAGTTTTTCTAGACATTTAACATGAGGGTAGAAGGGTGAGGAGGAATGTGGATTCTTTTGTCCAATATATATAACTTCTCGTGTTCCAATCTGATAATTGTGGTCATAAAGGAGGGCCTTACTCATGCCCAGATGAAGGTTAAACGCTCCACAGTCTGCCTCCAATCTAGGAAACCAATTTCGGCAATAAGAAGGTCTTTTAGGGTAGATTGAGCATGAGTTATTCGTTAGAAATATACAAGGTTTTCTACGTTTTAAATCCGTGAGGAGGTTTGAATCAAGAAAAGAAGATATTTTCTGATTTAAATTCTGTAAAAATTCCATTATTTCAGCAGAAGAATGGATTAATGACTCAAAGTGCTCTGGATCTGGAAAAGATGTATTTCGACAACAATTTCCACAACCCTGGCAGAAATAAGGAACATTTATTGTATACGAATCTCCTGTCTCGGTAAGAATATTGAAATGAGTATAGATGAGGGAATCAGGAGGCTGGGACATATTTTCTTAACATAGATACGTAACCTTTTAAACATCCTGAAACAGATACAGAATACCAACTGAATAAACCAAGAAATCTGTACTTTGACCGATCACTGATCATTCATTTCTACTATGCCATTATTGCAGAAGATGGAAAATTTCAGATGTAGACCTCTGATGAGTGAATTAAATGTCAGCACAAGATAAATTTATGAAATTAATGGATCATTTTCTACAAATACCTGATGTTAAAAAACAGGGGAACTCATTAAAGAAGAATAGGAAAATGTTTGCCATGTGGACTAAGAACGATCAATTTGTGGTAAAGTTACCTGAAGAAAGAGTAAATATACTCATAGATACAGGTAAGGGTTTACCTTATGATCCTGGTACAGGAAAGTACATGAAAGAATGGGTAATCATCCCTCCTAGTTCACTGGAATCATGGATTGGATATGCTGAAGAAGCAAAACAATTTGCTCCAAGCAGTAAGAAATGATATTGTGAAAATCCTACCAAAGAATGAAAAAACGAAGATCAAAGGATTTATTATAATCAAAGATTTACTCACCAGAGGAGGAGTAAACTATGACCCAAAATCATAATTCTTATTCTTCTTCGAGTCCTGGGTATTTATCGATTATTAAAATTGTGAAATGGACCTTTCTCCCCTATTTTGCATTCCAGTTTCTTCAGTATTTGTCTAACGTATCTAGAAATCCAACTAGTTTTATAGAATATACAATTTGGTTTTTAGAAGTGAGTGGTTGGGGATATATACTATTTGGTGGACCTTTTGTATTAATAGGTTTAACAGTAAATTATTTTATGAGTAAAACCTATTTAATCAATATTCCAGCTGATACTACACTGTATGAGATTGTTACACGACCTATTATTATGGTAGGTAATATGAAGTTAATCCTACCCGAGATAGACGAAAATATTGAAATTCTTGCTAATTCAGAAGAAGAATTCTAATATAAAACAGAATTAAAAATACAAGATTCTCTGGCCCGATTTTTCAAGAATCGACCGAGCTATTCTCAAAACAAATCCTCTGGAAAGTTAAATTGTTCCTTACTATACTAAACCTGACTCTTTTTTTCTTTTAACCAATAAAGAGTGGAAAATAAAATTAGTAAAATGGAGCAAATGCAAAGAATACCAGGAATAAGGGGAAAAAAAAATGAATAATAAGAATTATACAAGCCTAAACCAATAAGATTGAGAATTATCCACGAATTCAACAAAAAAACGGAATTCATACTTTTAAAATTATGGAAGAGAGGAGAAAATTTATCTTGGTGATTTGAGCTGAAAAAGATATTAGTAATGAAGAGTACACCAAAGTAACCAGCAGAGGGGACAAAAAGGAGAACACGCCTCCAATCATTATAAGAGAAGAAATTGATCCCAATTATTACTGCAATTAACCCAAAAACAAGAGGAAGGATTTTAAAGTGACTATTACCCCCCCAAGAATAGTACCGGGTAGTAATGGGCTCCTTATCAAGAAGTTGAACAGTTGTATAGATGATCAGACAGAAGGTTAACCAAATCGTTGCAAAGAAAATGTACAGATCCACAAATTCTTGATTAACAAATGGGATCAGATTTAGATCAAATAAGACAGTATTAACAAGTTGATAATATGCAGAATGAACCTCGGTAATATCATCAGACGAGCCAAATAAAGCATTGAGATTCATAAACAGAATAATTCCCACACTACTACCATCAGGTGAACTACGGCCAGCCATGACTGAAATAAAACCTGGGGTAGATCCGCCATGGCCCTCAAATTCATCATGAAAATAACTCCAACCCAAACCATAGGAATGTTGATAGAATCGATAATTATTAACATCTTGGAAGAGATCATTCCTATGTTCAGAATAACGGATGGTTTCAGAATGCATCAAAGCCACAGATGAGGACTGTAAGATTTGCTGATCCTCATAATGGCCCTTATTCAAATGAGCAATTAAGAAATGAGCCATATCGGTAGCAGAAGAACGAATCTGCCAAGAAGAATAAATTTCAAGTTCTTCTATAACCCCAAATCGTCTGGTAAAGGGTGTTGCATGATTACTAGTGAAATTTGTGGCATTAATACCTGAATTGACCATCTGTAAAGGGGTAAAGACATTTTCTTGAAGATAGTCTTCAAAAGATTCTTGAGTTACACATTCCACTAGATAGTGCAACAACTTAAAACCTGGATTAGAATAGGAATACCGCTCCCCAGGTCGATGAATCCAAACACTTGAATAATAATTTGCCCCTCCTGGTGTAAATGATTCATTCAGAAACTGACCAAGATCCATAGTAAGCACAGAAGGATTAAACTCTCCTCTATAAGTAGAAAACTTCCCTTCGGTGTCCCAGTAAAATTCGTAATATAAGACAGAAGCAAGCCCTGAAGTATGGGTTAGGAGCATCCGCAAAGTTATATCCTCCTCAGGATAGGAAGGGTGGCGGACCTCAAAGGGTAAATAGTCAGAAATATCCGTATCTAAGTCCACTAATCCCTGTTCATATAATTGAAGAATTGCAGTTGCCACAAATGGTTTTTGGATGGAAGCTATCAAGAAAACCGTTTCAGGGGAAACTTGATTCCCTATTCCCTTAGTCCAGAGAACCTCTCGATTACGTGTAATCGCCACATGCACTGTAGGAATATTATACGACTCTTTAATCGCATTTAACTTAGCTTCTAAACCTGAAAAGTCAGATGTGGATGAACCTGTGGTAACATGAGTCACAAAGGGGAATAAGAAAACGATGAGAAAGAATGAAAGTTTGTTTTTGACTGAGAACAATTTACCTTGTATCAGCACAATTAATTATTTATAGTTCTGGAAAGAGGAAAAAGATGGTACATCCATTCAGGACGAAGCTCTCGACTCGAAAAAAACTAGTGAGGTAATTCAAGGGGTAAAGCTGGAAAGGAGAAGAGTTTAAGTAAGATTATCAAACATAATTCCCTAATTTCGAGATATTTAGGCTATATACAATATGAGGTGGAAAAAAATGGTTAAAAAGAAGGGAGTGTTATCAAGAATTAAAGGAAAAATCCAAAAACAACCTGATTATGATCAATTAATAGAAGAATACTATAAACAGATCCAATTAAACCCACAAGATCCTCAGCTATACTTATTACGAGCACATGCGTATATGGAACTAAAAGAATATCCCAATGCCATCAACGATTATACACAAGTACTAAAACTGAAACCAGAGACACCAGAGGTTTATCACAGTCGAGGCTGTGCATATTGTAGTTTAGGGGACTTTCAAAAGGGAATTGAAGATTACACACAAGCGATTAAATTAAATCCGAAAAATGGGATTCATTATCACTTTCGTGCATTTGCACACTATTTAGCGCAGGAATATCGAATAGCAATTGAGGATTATACTGCAGCACTAAAAATAACCCCACTAGCAGCGATCAGTCAAGCAGGACGGGGCAATTGCTATTTCGCACTAGAAAATTATCCCAAAGCGATTGACGAATTCTCCAGTGCATTGAAAATTCTCTCACAATATCCAGAAAAAGAACGTAAGAAAGATCAACGGAAATTAGAGGTTTTTATGCAAAGAGGACATGCATACACTCGAATAGGAGATATAACAAAGGCAAATTCGGATTTTTCCAAAGTTATTAAAATTGATCCTATGCGAACAGATGCCTGGGGTAGTCGTGGATTGAATTATTTACATCAAGGAATATTTGATAAGGCAGAGGACGATTTTAATAAATGTATTGACCTAGATCCCTCTGATTTTCTAGCATACTTCCACCGAGGGAATGCTTACTTCTATTCAAGGCAATTTCAAAAAGCAATTCCTGATTTTACTAAAACTATTGAATTAAATCCTGGTGATCAACAGGCCTATCTCAATCGAGGAAACTGTTGGCGAGAATTACACGAAGATGAGAAAGCATTAGCAGATTATGGAGAGGCACTCGCAATCAATAGCGAATATACGAATGCGTACCTGAATCAAGGTTCAGTATTCTTGCGAATGAAAAAGTATGATGAAGCAATTACCAATTTTGACAAAGTTCTGGAACTAAAACCTGCAAATGTTGCGGCTTATTCCAACCGGGCTATTGCGTATGAAGCCAAGGAAGAATATCAACAGGCACTTGCAGATGCAACAAAAGCGATCAGTTTAGATCCGAGTTATATGCAAGCCTATCATAATCGGGGTAGTATCTACTTAAAGTTAAACGAGTATGCCAAGGCCTATAGCGAATTCACCAAAACTATTGAACTTGCTGACAATCCCGATGCCTATTATTGGCGAGGAGAGGCATCAGAAAAACTTCAGAAGTATGAAAACGCGATACGGGATTGGAAGAGCAGCGGGTTCTCGTATTTCCGCTATAAGTGGTATAATATGGCGTATAAATCGTTTTTGTCAGCCTTTGAAGGTCAGGTTAAACATAATATTATTATCGAGGAAGGATTAACAGCTACGTTAATGGTGTATACCTCCCGCTCCAATCCTGATGTAGAAAAGGCATTAATAGACCTAAAAGAAGAATTTATGATTCAGATCGACGAACCATACCTACAAAAGCTGTTAGAACTGGTTACAAACCACATATCTGGTCAAGAAGGTTCCCGAGAGGTATCTAAACGATTACTTACCTTAAAAGAGGAAATAGCAAAATCTACACAGTATGATCAGGTGAAAAAAGCAGAATTTCTGATGTTGACCGTATTAATGGAGTCTAAATTCTCGAAGAAAGAAAAGTAATCAATGCCTATCATTTAAGCAAGAAGCGTTACGACAAATAAGTACATGAAACATGTGATAAAAAATGGAACTTCTAGAGGTAAAGTTTGAGGAGAAATGTCCGACAGTTAATTATTCGTTCCAAATTGCGAGGGATAAGCAAACAAGGTTTAGTACGATAATCGTGAAATTTACTGGTGTCTATCGAGAGGGCTCTCGGGGAAATCCAGATGCAGATTTTATTATCGGAATTATAAAAACTGCAATCATGCTTTGGCAATCAAGCACAGTGATTCTAGATTTAACCGAACTAGCCTATACTTGGGGAAATAAAATGTTTGATATCCTTACATCTTCTTTTGAATGGCGACCTTATGCCATAGTTGTCGGCCCAGACAATAGAAAAGCAATATCAACCATATTTCTAGGAGAGGATACAGAAAAGGATATTACTGACAAGAAGTCCCCTCCTTTTTTCAATACGGTGGAAGAAGCCTTTACCTATATCCAGACCCTTGAGAAAGAGTAGTGTCTCTAGGAAGAAAACCAATCGGTTTTCATATAGAATTTCTATGCATAAGTTGAAAGTCCAAGTAGAAGCAATTAATCAGGAGAATGTCAAATAAAAATGCCAACAATGGCAATTAAACACCAGAGTGTGAAGAAAAAAGAATTGAAGACTTTGAAAAGACCAAAAAATTGGAAATTAGGACTTCAGTTGTTGAAATGTCTCCATAACCTGTGCTGCTTCAATAATGGGCTGAACAGAAAACTCGGTTTCAGGCGCATAATACAGGGCCAGTTTTGCAATATCACGGGGATCATCAGTTTCCAGTAGTTGAAAACCGCGAGTTTCCCCCAAGATCACAAAATTTTCACTGAGAGATTTTACAGTCATCCCTTCAGGGAGATCTGCATATTTTTTTGTACAAACTTCAAAGTCTTTGGATGCGAATTCCCAAAATACAATATATTTCATAATTTAATTTCTCCTAATTCAATCTATCATTCAACTTGTACTCTCCTCTCTCCATGTATTCTAAAAAACTAGTCGTGTAGTTTTTCAAATATAATTCTCCTGAAGACTAATCAACGGAGATAATCGAAGAAACGCTGCCCATTCCCAATTATTACTGTTAATATCATCGAAAGAGTCTGTGATCATAAGGATATACTGAGAGAGAGGAGAACTTAATATTTTGGGTTAATTCCTCCCTATAAGCTTTTCTATGAGAAAGTCATTCAGATTTCTTCTTATGGACAATAGATACTAAGAGAAGGATGAGTATAAAGAGAGAAAGAGAAATCGAGGGTGATTTGTGGGAAGTTGTACTGATAAGCGTCGTACTGGAAGGAGGGGATGAAGTTAGTGTTATGGTAGGTAATGATGTTGTGAGAAATGAAGAATTCATTAAAAAAGTGATGAACGAATAAGCAGGAATATGTAAATCAATATTAGTGGATGGAAATGGACTTATAGACGTCTCAATCCCGTTATTGACTGTCACAATATCTTCTATGGTACGTATCTGGGATGAAGCGATACCAGAATCTAGGAGAAGCTGGGAGAAATTTCCACTCCAAGTGAGATCAGAATTCCCACGATTAACAAATAGCAAAGCAATACTACTCAGGGGACTTTGGTAACCCTGAATAACTCCTTGAGGAACATTAAAAGTTCCTGGATAAGCAGGAAGAGTTATTTGGGGAGAGTTACTCCATGAAACAGGATACAACAAGTCACCATCGCGGAAAAACTGATAATTATCAAGTTTACGGGTGGAATAGGCTGCAATTAATGCATCATAAGATTTACTAGAAACACTTAGCCAAGAAGGAGAGATCAAAGTAGCAGCACCTGGAATAAAACCATCCTTAAGACTTTCTGAAAGACCCCAGAAAAAGAGAGTAAAGTCAACTGGATTAATATCGGGACGACCACTAGTTAGAAGGTAGGGATGATAAACATAACTAAAAAGGGGAATGCTCTTCCCTGTAGGAAACCAATTCCCAGGTTGATAACTAGTATGGTAACTCCAAAATAAGTCAATGGTATTCAGATAAGTCTCAATTACATTTTCTGACGCCAATCCCGTTGCTGGGTTGATGACGTGAATAGCATTACGGGTACGATTTAGGAGCTGATTTTCTGCAACCTGCCACCAGGAACCTGACCCCGGTGGATGAGAGGGGACATCACGATAATCAAACATAGGTGGAGCCACACTAATTTGATCTAAATACAGCAGATCGACTTGAAAATCACGAACAGCCGTTACAGACAAATTGAGTACTGTTTCTTGCCACCAATCAGAAGCAGGATCGGCAATAGCTCCCGTCAAATATGGAGTATAAGTCTCAGTATAAACAGTATCTCTCCACCCCGTCATGTATGGTAGATTTTGAGCATAAGTCTCTGTAGTAATATCTACTAATCTACCGTTAAAATATAGCATTACTTTCGAAGAAGCAGTATGGACGGCATTAATACCAGTCACGAGCTTGTCATTACCATCACGAGCAGGATAATATTCAGGATATCCCCGATCGAATCCATCACGTCCCCAACCCCACCATTCTAATAAAAAGTCAGATGATAGGCCTTTTTGCGTGAGGTGATTAGGAAACAGTCCCATATTATCCACCGTTTCTCCTTCAAGAACAAAATTTCCCGTATTGTGGTCGGTGACGTATGAAGAGCCCTTCCAGACGTAATCAATCGTTTTAAGCCAAGTCGGAATATCATTTCGAGAATGAATGGGGCCTTTGTCAATATACCATTGGTCACGCGCCCAATCTTTATACTGAGAGGCACCAGCTGCCCAATTCATACCCTGATAACCATTTAAAACCATCCAATAATCCATGGTGAAATTATTCCCGTGATTGAACACCATATTGTTAGAATAATGATGGAAATCAATGTGGACACCCGAGTGTAGTGTGATCCCTTTATGTCGACTGGCACTATCACGAGCAGACAGGACAAAACCTCCTACCTCAGGTTCTTCCAGCACTAGAAATTGCATAGATAGAGTTCCAGGATAGTCTCTACCAAACCAATGGCTGTTCAATGTATTAATGGCATCTTTAATCAACCAACCTTCTCTTTCAGGGACAGCAAGCTCTTCAGCACCTGGAATTAACGCCCAACGAGAAATATCATCGATTATAGGAAGGTACACTTGATAGATCCCAGGAAGAGTAGGAGGACCAATAGTCTCCAGCTTAAAATTAATCCCAACATGAGGAGAATCAAGTTGAATAGTGAGAAAAACCTCTAATAGATCACCGTCAATAGAAAATTGATAGTACAAGAGAGTAGAAGTCTGAGTATACGTATAGTCGAAATAAATTGCATCAGACGGACCAATTGATGAATGTTCCAGTAATTCAATACGCCAGAAGGGATGATTAGTAGTATGAAAAGTAACTTGTTGGTTAGTAAGGAGATTTTTCATATAGGTTAAGGACCCATAGGTCGTAAGATCAAATTTAAGCATAAGATTTGCGGTTTGAAGGGTCAGAATATCATTAAATACTTGTAGACGAGGGAAAGTAGTTTGTAAGGAAGTACTAGCAGTAAATTCAAGAGAACTCTCTACATTAGGATCAGTTGAAAAAACTAAAGGTGATTTTATCACTGCAGTACTAGGAAACAGGAGAAATGATGAAGTTAAGAGGATGAAAAAGAGAAAGCCACTCTTTTTGCTCATAGAATTATGTTTCATAGTTTATCCTCAAGATAGAATCCAACATCCACACCTACTTCTTTATACTTTATGCCTTTTTGAAAAAAAACAGCACAAAGTTCGTCTAAGAATTATGTTTCCACAGAATTCTCGGTGATCTCCAAAATTGAATATCAATAAAGAAGTCATTTTTTCGGAATAGAACATTCATATTCTCCTAACCTTTTTTTCATTTATTCTCACATATATTCTTTGAGGTAAAAAAATATGAGTACAATTAACTCTTTTTTTGGCAAATACGCAGTACAGGAATATCTACTGGGACTTTTACGAATTTTTTATGGTTTTGAGTTCCTTTGGGCATTTTTGGATCGATTTTTCGGTCTAGGAATAGCTACTGCTCCAGAAGCATCTTTCCTATCAGGAGCAAAACAAACAGAAGGATACCTAATGTTTGTTACAAATCCTGAAAGTCCCTTCGCATTTATATTCAATGGGCCAGACGCATTGTTACTAGAACTTGGGGGATTAGTAGATCTAATGTATATGGGGATGCTTTTGATTGGAGGGATTACATTAATTAGTGGAATTGGGGTACGTATAGGCGGGTTATCAACAGCTTTGTTTTTCTTCTCCGTATGGCTTTCAGCTTTTCCTCCCGAATTCAATCCATTTATCGAAGAGCATTTTCTTCAGATGTGGATCTTACTATTCTTCGCTATTTCAAGTTCAGGGTATTGGTTAGGATTAGGTGAACGTTGGCATAACTTTTTGGAATCTCGTTTCAGTGGAAATCTCACAAAGCTCCTCCAGTAAGCAAGATTATTCGTTTACCCTCTTTTTCTTTTTTCAATATGAAAAATGAGATGGGAAGCACAGTCGTATTATTATTATTATATTTTTAAAGGATGGAGGGGTTTATAACAGAGAAAGCACATAAGTTAAGGGGAGGAACATATGTGTTTAGTGAGATAAAGCTTTTAGGACCACAAATCCATACAGCGATAGAAAAACTCGCACAACTATCAGAAACACTAAAAGAACATAGTTCGTTGAAAACCAAAGTGTATTCACATGGAAAAGCCATCATGGGTGAGATAGACTTTACTTTTGAATGGATATCAACCCCTACGATCGAAGACCTAATGGAATTGGTATTTTTAATTGATCACTCATTTGAGGGACTACTCACTCGGTATACAATCACCACAAAGAATAAAGAAATAACAAATCTTGAGGAAATCATTGAAACTACCCCCAATATTGCCTATTCCCTCTTGAAATTTTATGGACCCAGTATCAGCGAAGCGATCCAAGCCATGAACAGGTTGGTGGATCAGACTCCTTTGCTACGGGAAGGAATCATCGATAATAAGCCCCTGACATTGATTGGAGAATTTGACTTTGCGTTACAATGGAGTCGATATCCAGAAACAGATGAAATAATCTCTTTTCTTGAAAAAATCGATGAAATTCTAGCTCCAACCGGTGTATGGTACACTATCACTACGAAAGGACATTTAGTCGTCAAAAAAGACGATTCACAGGCATTAAAACAAATTCGGCAGGTTAAAGAAGAAGCTGAAGGCGAAGCACGCAAAGTTACCCGATTTGCATGAGAAGACAGCATAATATCAATAAGTACAAGTTCAAATGAGAAATTCAGTGGAACCTCTGTGACAAGAAATAAAGAATGCTTTACGGTTGAAGGAAAAAAAGAAAACAATGGAGGTTCTTTAAGCCTTTACGATAGGGACGTAAATGTACATAAGGTCTGTTTCTTCATCATCCCATGATTCAGGATATACCTCCATATCCATGTTCCCAATTTCTTGGTATCCATTATCACGAATCCATTTACCAACTGATTTGTAGGCCTCTGAGATCTTGGGAAGTGTGCAGGTGATAACGGCATATTGAGCTTTGGGTACGGTAAAAACAATCATACTATCAAGAGGCTTTTCACCCTCATTGACTTCAAAACCTGCAAGGTAATTAAACTCTTTAGAAGCCTTGTTAGAGGCAAAACACACCCCATAAGCTTCTTTTGTTACAATTAGATTCTTTATCTCGTCAAATCTTGCGTTGAATTTATTCCACAAGGGAGGAATAAAATCTGGACCAGAAGTTCCTCGATCTTGAATCCCCATAACAATAAATTTCTTTTTTTCTCGAATTTCAATTTCCATTTCGGTAAGACTCCGTTTAATTTGAAGTTTTTCCACGATTTCAACATACTCGATATCTTTTCCTGTGTATTTTGATATCATGGTACGAGTCGTCTCGCGTTGCCGATCTAACCTTTCTTGCTCTCTAATTTTCGCATTAAGATAATTCTGCGAAAGACTAGCGATGAATTGTTCTCCGTCCAGTGTTATCTGATAGATTCCACGAATAACCTTTTCAATAAGATGTTTTGCAACCAACTCACTTAAATGGTTACCCAATGCACTTTTGGGTAATTTAGTCAACTCTTTTAATGAGTGGAAGTCCTGCTGTTCCTCAACCAAATAGGCTAAGATTTCAAGCCGTTTAGGATGTTGGATTGATTTCAGAAGGTCAGACACCTCAGGAGCAGTCTCCAGGATAAATTGTTTCAGTGATGAGTTTGATTTAAAATGTTGATCAGCCAATTAGAAGTCTTTCCTCATAAATAATAAATAATGTTGATGTTTTCCCTGAACAATTGAACATTTTTACGCATTATTATAAATTATTCATGAGAATCAGAAAAATCTGAACAGATGAACTGAAGAACTTAAAAATGGGATTTTCTGTGCCTCAAGAAGATCAGTCATTTTTTGAAATCCCACTTGTTAAACTTAAGTCGACTCAAAATCTTCACTTAAGAGAAAATATTTAAGCGAGGAAAGTCGGTTAAAATCGACAAAGACAATGAGTGAAAGCTCTAAGCAAATTCTCAATGGCTCTATTCCCTAATTTCATAAGAGAGAATGTAGCTTTTCTATGGAGAAATAATATGCAATCTCGGAAACTAGTAACAAAAATAATAATCTTACTATTCTGTCTTACCATTGTACAAACTTCTCTCAGTTTAAGTGTGCATTCAGAACAAACAATTTTAGACTTAAAAATTGTAGGGGCAACGTCCATTGGAGTATTTATTCCAGGTCCATGCCCTCCAGGTGTTCAATGTACGTATGATTCTCAAGGAGTATTTGGTGTCGTATTTCGGGTGACCTATCAAGGAGAGTCTACATGTAATATTTCAGATATTTATCTCTGGCAGAAAGTAATGGGTTTTTACTTCACAGGTCCCTTGAATGTTTCTCCTCCTACTTACATACTAAATACAGACATGCGATATGAGTTTATCGTGAAGAAAAATTTTGTCTATGGAGACCCAATAAATGTTCGGATTCAAACACTTAAGCAAGGAGAGTTTTTTTACGAATTAACGGTTGCCTCCTCCATTTCACGAATTACAGATTGGAATCCGATCGTTCCAACCTCTAAAATTACTGGAATTACTTTCTCCCCAATAATCCCTGGAATACTTGTATTAATAATCTTTACCCGCCGAGGTTATAAGAAACAAGGAAGAAGTTAGTCACTTCTTCTTTCTGGATGGGGTAATTCTGTACTTTTTTCCCCAGAAACCAAGAATAACAATGCCTACTATGGAGTCGAAGTACAAAACAGGTATAATACTTGTTTTTCGTGGTTTATATGTAGAATTAATGTCTAATGGAGGAGCAGAGGGAGTTTTTAGAATGGTAATTCCGTGAGATCCCTCTCCAACGAATGTATAAGCATCGCGGACGACAACTGCCTTTGATGAATGACTACAACAGATCTTATACTTCGCAATGGTTTGAATATCTATTAGATTAGCAATGTCGATAATTTTTAATAAACGGTAATTGCTGTCCATAACATATACATAGGAACCATTCAAGAAAATATCAACATAGAAGTTGGGAAGGGTTGTTTTGTCTTGAAACTGGGTAACATTGGTCGGTTGCTTCGGATTCTGAATATCTACCACAAGTAAACCGGAACTTGCTGCAGCTACAAAGGCAAGTGGATAATGAATGACCACATCCCGAGCAGACCCTCCTCTAAACTGACCGATTTCCCTAGTTGTCTCTGGATTTGTGATATCGTATACTTCTAGTCCATCTTGTCCATCTGCAACATACAAATAGTCACCCTCTATAGCTAAGTCATATGCTGTACCCGAATCAGTCCATGACCAAACAATTTGAGGGGAAGCTGGAGCTGAGATATCGATTATACGTATTCCATCTGCTCCTGCAGCAATGTAGGCATACGAGCCTCTAACAATAACACGGCGAAAGAAACCTCCATCTTTGACCAAACCAACAATAACAGGATTACTAGGATCTTGAAAATCATAAATCTCCAGACCATCAGTACCAGCAGCGAGGAATAGGTATCCATCAGCAACAAGAACTGCACCTCCCCATCGGATTTCTGGGGAAGAAAATACCTTTGTAGGAGAGAAAGGGTTGGAAATATCAATAATATCAAATTTTCCTCCTCCCTCTGCAACAAAACAAAGATTTTCTTCAACAAAAATGCCTTCGGTGCTACCAATATCAGCATAAGAACCCACAATTGTAAGATTAGAGGGATTACTGATATCAATAATTACCAGTCCTTGAATTTTTACAGCAGTATAAGCGAGTGAACCCTTAATTTTAATATCCAAATAAGATCCCGAGCTATCAGGGAGCGTAGAATTTAATTGAATAGAAGAATTGGGATTGGAGATATCAAAGACCTTCAATTGACTGGATCCAGTTACAACATAACAGATCTGATCCTTTACTCCAACTTCTTTCGGGGTCTGAATATCAGTGGTTATTTGACCAACTTGGGTGATATTATCTGGTGACGAAGCATTGAGCATGATTACTCCATGACCTTCAGCTGCCACAAAAACCAACTCATCATTAACGAATAAACCTAAATCGTTGGATCTATAAGAATCAGCCATTTTATAAGAACCAAGAATAACTGGTTGTTGTAAATTACTAACATCAAAAATATGTAACGTCAATTCGGTAATAACATACACCGTATGGTTAACAACGTAAACACGATAAGTAACTGGGAAGGTTCCAAAGGAATGTCGGTAAATTTCTTGGGGATCAGAAGGATCAGAAATATTTGCAACAACTAATCCATTCGTTCCAGCAGCAATATAGACAATATCCTGATGAACGGTAACATCATGAATACGAGAATTAGTTTGAATTTGGCCCACTTTAGTCAGATTACGAGGATTACTAATATCAATAATCTTTATAGGATCATCCCATGAGATCGTAAAAGCATGATTTCCACTGACTTCAACCGCGTGAGGCCAATCGCCATCGTAATAATGACCTAGAGGAAAGGGGTGTTGAGGATTACTTATATTGTAAATCCATAAACCATCCCATACATGAGCTACACACGCAATATCTCCTTGAATAGCTATTGATCTTGCCTCTCCACTATTAGGGATCTTACTTATGACTTCAATAGAGTCATTTTCAAGTCTTTGTCTAGTGGAAGAGATGGTTACACTTTCTTGAGAGATGAGTGGAGGAAGAAGAAAGGAAAAGGTTAATCCAATCAAGATGATTTTATACAGGGAAATAACCTCAAACACCTTCTGAATCCGAGTAGTGGGTTTAGGACTAACGAGTTTGAGTATTCAAAAAACTTTCTACAGACAGAACCAACTTGTAGAAAATGGAAACAAGTTTAATTACGTAGAAAAAGGAAAAAAGAGAAGACCACGACTAAAAAGTCGTGTGGGTTTAATCTCGATGCTTCATTCGCCTGAATACAAGTAAACCCAAGAGTATGAGTGTTACAGGGAAAGCAAAGCCAGGAACTCCACCTTCAGTTGTAGTCCTTTCTCCTGAAGTCGTATCTTCATGAGAACCAGTGCCCTGATAGGAAGCTGAAAAGACGGGATCATGAACAATACCTTCTCCATTCCAAGTAGGATAACTTGTAATCACTAGATTCTCACGAAAAAGCCAAGAAATGTCTTGAGTATGCGTATCAGCAGACCATTGGGTGAGAGCGGCAGCAATTCGTTTTGAAATGGGGGAGGAATACGGGTTTCTCGATGTTTGATTGGTGGGTTCTCCCGAAAAACCTTCTGCAGTAAGTAGGTTCATAACTGACGTGCCTGAATTATAGGTAGTCCCAGGATCATTTATCAAATAATATTTCTCCTTAGAACCACCAAAATTCTGGGAAAATAGATCCTGACCAGCGACTGTTTGGTCAAATTGTGATTCTGGCCGAGCAAAAGACCCAGAGGCGTCTTGAGTTATCTGAGTCATTGAAAGATAGTAGTCACGCCTATACGAAGCCATACTCAGTTCCTGTGTGCTCATCATGGCCTTTAATTGAGGATCTTGAACACCCGATTGCTGATAGGTACTTTCTAAGGTAGAAATTCCAGCTTCAGGATCTATCGAGAGAGAATACCCATAACTGATATCAGTCAGATCATGACTCACACGTTCCATGGAAGAATTTCTTGCCCACCAAGTCATGGGCATATCATCATACGTGGTTTCCCACGAAAAGATGGCTTTACCATCTTCTTGACGAGGAGTTTCCCAATTAAGGTCTACACCTTTGGGGCCCAAATCAGGACGTCTAGGATCATACCCCCACGTTTCTTCGAAGGAACGATCAACAGTGCCTGTAACATCCGTTTCATTATCCGCAATAATCCAATCACCGAGAGAGGTATATACGTGGGCATTGGCTTTCCCATTGCCATAATAAGTTCCCTGGATATGTGCACCTTCAGGAAAACCAACAGCCATAATCACATCGGGAGTAGCAATATAGGATTCATTAAGATAAGCCGATAAAATAGTGTCTCCATCAACATCGCGATAACCAATCACCCGTCCAGGATTGAAATTTCCCCAGACCGCAAGATTAGGAGAGGTCTCGGTAGAAGCTTTTGTAAGGAGAACCTGAATCATACTTTGAATTGCCCCTTCTCCATGGAGAACTCCTGCTTCCTCTTCATAGAAATCCCAAAATCCTGCCAAGACTAACCGTAAGGATTGAAGATGAAGCGGTCGGACAGATTCGGGAACAAGACTACCATTACTGGCAAAGGTAACTTCACGAGTGACATTGGTAGATAAAGAGCCATCTAACGTGAATCCTGCAGAATAATCATATTCCACATTACCAGAAATCAATGCAAAATAATCGAACCCATAATTCACTCCATCTTTGATTGAGACATGTTGCCCATACAAATTTTCTGTCCAAGAACCTGAGAAGTTAAACTGTCCAGAAAGAGAAGCGGACACCGCGCTAGTTTCACTAACGTCAACAGCGTAGATAGTGGTTAGAACTTTTATATAGACAAACTGGGGAACTAATATTTCCTGAAAGACTACTTCATCATCAGCAAAATCAAGCGGTGTACCTTGATCAAAGACATAAGCGATGTAATAGATGGAAATATTTGTCGTATCATAGGCTGTTCCAAACCAATCTTGCATAGGCACTTCAAGAGACCCTACTTCAGCCAAAACAGCGTAGGAAGTCAACCAAGAGGGGCTGATCCATTGTTCTGCAAGGCCAATATCAATTTGTCGTCCAAACCACGAAATATTCAGGGATTGGGAGAAGGTATTCCAATTAAGGGTTTTTATACCATGATAGCGATACCAAGCGCCACCAGCATCGGTTCCATTCGTGAGAAATCCATCAGGACGATAACCACGCCAATTTTGAGGGGCCCCAGGATAATCCCAGGTTGAGCTAGGGGCAGCTTTGGTACGATTAGTCCACCGTTGCCAAAAAACATCGAGTACTTCCATTCCCGTCCGGATAGGAGCCTGGATGGTAAATTCTCGTGACTTCGTGTTCGATTCCGACTCGGAAAAAGATTGAGCATACGAAACCGTTTTTGTGAAATTCCTCATTTGCTCTCCATATTCATAATCAAACCCATAGAAAGACCCCGAGGACTGGGATATGACTGGATCTAGTGAATGAGAGAAAAATGTGAGAGTAAAGAGGAATGTAATAAATATGAAAATCTTTCTATTCATATCAGATCATTCCAGTGTATTTACAGAATATATAGGAAATTAAGTACTTCAAGACTCTAAACTCATTGTCTAGAGGAAAGTACCTCAAGAAGATAGCTAATGTTAGAGGCTTAATGGTTTATAAGAGCAATCAAACGAACGTTAGGGTTAGAGTTGAAGACGATTAACATTTTACCCAATCTTTGAATAAGGGAGAAAAATACAATAACTATTGCCTTTGACCTCAAGGGGATAAATAAGGAGTCTTCCACCACAATTACTAGCTATCAAATTCGCAAGAGTGAGTTCAATGGTCTCTCCCGTAAAATCCCAGTTTTTTTCATTAGCTCCCTTTAGTAATTTATCACAGAAGTCCATGGAATAAGGGGAATTATTGCGTTCCATTATGCTCACAATGAAATAATCGGGGTTCTTAACGCTTCTTCTTCCAATAATTTTAGCAAAAAAACCATTGTTATACTGAATAAACTTAAGAATTTCTTTAAATAACACTTGGAAGAATCTATCCACGATGATTTCGGAATCAAGTGACTCATAATCAATATCAAGAGTTATTGTCATCTCGTTTTGAATATCCTTAAAAATGTCGACCAAGGTGGTCTTGCGTTTCTCGGTTTCTAGGTTGCCTCTATGGAGAGACTCAAGGATCTGGAGAATTCGTGAAACAGTATCCATTTTCTGTTGTGCTCGTTCGCATATACGATACATATCATCAGTGAGTGTCCCAATCTCAGAAGGATTCTGGGCTTTTAGGAGCTCTATTATTAACATCAGCTTTTGCAGATCGTTCCTGATGAAGTGGGTCTGCATTAACCGAAAAAATTCCTTGTTAGCATTATTAGCTGTAAGCGCTTGTTTATTTGGACTCTTACCCAGAGAATTCCCTTTGATTTTGCTCATTTTATTCTCAATACCCTCAAACATCAAATTCAAGTAAAGACCAGCACTACTTCTGCGAGAAATTCAAACCTCAGTTTTTTTTAACGAAAGACTTAAAATCCCCATTCGATGTAGCGCCTATTCGATCGAATAGCGACTTTTTCGAAGCGGTTTAAAACCGTTGGGAAAAAGGCAAAAACCAACCTACTAGGATGAAAAGCCCTTTCAGCCTATCTCTAACAAAATATTGAGGATAAAAAAGTATGAAATCCGAGCAGTATTCAAAAAAGATATTTCAGTCGACTCAAGAAGAATTATTAGCGATGTTTAAGTGGGGTCAAGTTCTTCAGCATGAAACTCGGATACAAATTTTGATGTTTCTCCGGATGAATCCCCAGTTAAGCTTCAGTGAAATTGTGCAATTTGTCAAAAAAAGTCGCTCAACAGTCCATCATCACCTCCAAATAATGATCAAAGGGGGAATCGTGCGAGAAGTACTAGAAACAAGAGGAAAAAATCAAAAACAAACCTTCCAACCCAAATATTATGAGTTAACTCCTCAACCGTACCCTTATTATAGTTTTCATAACATTCACGAGCTTCCTAAAGAAAATCAAAAAGATATGTTACTCCTCACGACAAAAATGCACCAAATGTCAATGTTTTTCCTTCATCAAGTAGAAACCGTGTTTCAAGCCTATTTAGATGCTATAGAAAAAGAGATCTTGACGAATAAGACGCTCTCAACAAGCGATCTGAAACGTATATGGTTCGAGTCACGCCTCCCATCCTCAGGAAAAATCTCGGACATTCCCTTTAATGAGCTATTTTATTTCGGAACACAGGTCAGTGACGCTGTTTACTCGAAATATCGGGTGGAATTGGAACACTTCCATGAAAAACTCGTCGAAATGATCCGTGATGAACAAGCGAAGGGAAAGAGTGTATCCAAACCACATTTTATTTTTACTCTCTCCGCTCCTCTAGGCCGACCATACCAACTTGAGTAGCCTCAAATATTCGTTTGGGAATAGAGGGAGCTGATGGAAATGATGTCAAAAGAATATACTCTACTGGAACGAGCGCCTACTGTCCAAGAATATCAGTTACTCCGTAACTCAGTTGGGTGGTCAACGGTGAGTGATGCAGCTGTTGCTCATTCATTACACAATTCGCTATATTCAGTATGTATTATCCACAACGACAAAACCATTGCTATGGGAAGAGTGATTGGTGATGCAGGGATCTATTATTACATACAAGATGTTGTCGTTCTCCCCAAATACCAGAGAAAAGGATTGGGAACACAAATTATGAACGCTATCATGAATTATTTAGAGCAACACGCGGATTCCACCGCGTTTATTGGGTTAATGGCTGCTAAAGGATTTTGGCATTTCTATCAGGCATATGGGTTCCAGAAACGACCCTTGGATGGTCCAGGGATGTTCAAATATCAATCATCAGGCGAGAAGATTGACTGATTAATCTTCTAGGGTCATAGTTTTTATTGAATCGTAAATGGAAGGGAAAGGGTAGGAACTGAATCAAAAGTCTCACCATATGGGGGGCGAATGGATATTCGGTAGGAACCCAGTGGTAACGCGGGGATCCAGGACATGATATCATCAGAGGACGATCGGTTGGTAGTTTCTGACAGATACAACTTCATCACCTTAGACATATCATAACCTGCGGGAAAAAAGTGATTCTCATAGTAAATATTAGAATGTTCAGAAAAAGCTGACCAGCCAATATCACCTGTGGAGTTCTTTATCTGAATATCACGATTCATACCTAAGATATAACTGGAGTTATGATCAATAAGACTGGTTAAATTCACAGTAAGATAGAGATGTTCTCCCAGAGAATACTCACTCTTATTCAGGGAAATATTAAAGTACCAACTTTGGTCAAAGGGTAAGCTCAGAGGATTACTAGTAGTATTATTGCTATTATCTTGAAGATTATTATCATTATCATTGACAATTTCTTGATCACTAGTGGAATCCTTCCTCATTTCAAAGGTGAAAATAGTAGTTAAAACCAAGATTGAAGCGAATAGTGCGTTATAAGACTTTTTCATGAAATCTTCTCAAGTTTACTACTTAAACCCAAATGAGTCAGTGCCTTATTTCTTATTCCCAGTGTATGTAGACAGAGATGGATACTAACAGAACTTATGAATTTATAAATCAATAGTAGATTTAACTTCGAAGGAAATACAGTTCTGAAATACAAGAGAATAATTACCCGTGAAAATGGATATGATGAAGAACAGACGCCTATTCCCTTCATTGGTGGTTGTATTACTTCTAGGAAGCTCGGGAGGGTTAATGCCATCACCAACAGTTGAAAAAAGGCTGGAACATACAAGATCTAGATTTTCTTCAGTCAAAATGTCTGTTGTACAAGAATATACTTACCATGCTCCTATTATTGTTAGGAATAATAGTGAACTAGCAGCAGTAGCCACCAGTGGTACGGGGGCAGTTGATGATCCGTATATTATTGCAGGTTGGAGCATTACGGATTCTTCAAACCATGGAATTTACATCACAGGAACAACTAAGCACTTTAGAATCGAAAATTGTTGGATTACTAATTCAAACAATCATGGGATATTAGTTAATGATGTGGCACTAGGAACGACTATAATAATCAAAAACGCTTGTAACGAAAATACTGAGACTGGTATCACAATTAGGAATTCAAAAGTTTCTACGATTATTAACAACACCTGTTACAGCAATTATGGAGCTGGTATCACTCTTGACGACTCTAGTTCATCGTCAACTCTAGTAAACAACATCTGCAACAATAACGGGAATGGTATTAATATTTACACATCCTATGAACCAACTTTGGCCAATAATACCTGTAACTCCAATGGAAATGGCATCTACCTTTATCATTCTGCCCATTCCACTTTAGTTAACAACACTTGCAACGAGAATGATGATATGGGTCTTCACCTCTACAATTCTGGTTCTTCCACTATTTCTGGCAACACCTGCAATGATAATAATGATTTTGGGATTCACCTCTCAAAATCAGGTTCTACAACCATGACTGGGAATATCTGCAACGATAACGGAAATGGTATTGATTTCTACGATTCTCAGTTTTCTACGTTAGCTAACAACACCTGCAAGAATAATAAGTGGGGTATTTTTCTACAGAGTTCTCACATTTCCACATTAGCTAATAATACCTGCAACACTAATGAGAATGGTATCTACCTTTCTACTTCTAGTTTTTCCACTTTAACCAATAATACCTGTAACACTAATGAGAATGGTATCTACCTTTTTACTTCTAGTTCGTCCACTTTAGCCAATAATACCTGTAACACTAATAAGAATGGTATTTTCCTATATATTTCTAGTTCTTCCACTTTAGCCAATAATACCTGTAACACTAATGAGAATGGTATCTCTCTTTACAATTCTAGTTCTTCTACTTTAGCTAACAACATCTGCAACGACAATGGGAATGGGATCAACCTCTATAACTCCTATTTTTCATCTATCACAAACAATCTCTTCAAAAACAATTATGGAGCGGGTATCATGATTCGAAATTCAGTTTCTTCAAGGATAATCAACAACGACTTCTTCAATGATGGACTTGATGCAAGAGAATCCTCTAAGGAAGAATTACTCTCGTATAAAGTTTTTAATAACCGAGTTAATGGTTTTCCTCTGGGTTATTTCGAAAATCTAAGTGATGGGATGCTAAGTAAGATCTCATATGGTCAGCTTATCCTGGTAAATTGTGCGAGATTGCTTGTGACAAACCTGAATTGTTCTAACACCTTCATAGGAATAGCTCTGTACTATTGTCAGGAAATCCAATTAGTTAACAACACTTGCAATAATAATATTAAAGAAGGCATTGACCTCTTCACTTCACCCTCATCTACTTTAACCAACAACACGTGCAACAGCAATGGACAGGATGGGATCATTCTCGATAATTCTAGTTCCTCGATTTTAAGTTACAATATGTGTAATGACAATAGTCAAAATGGCATCTGCCTTGTTGCTTCGAGTCTTTCGAATCTAACCAACAATACTTGCAACAACAATGATCAGTACGGCATCAGACCTGAATATTCTCATAGCTTGACTATTACTAACAACACTTTGAACTATAATAATGCAGGTGACATCTACAACTTCATTTCTGAGACGACTACTACAGATCCCCCGTCTAGCACAACAAAAACCACTAAGGAAACCAGGAGTTCTCTCGATTCTACAATTATGCGTCTTGGCTTATTTTTTCTCATTGTGTTGTTATT
>JAEOTM010000091.1 GCA_016839815.1 Candidatus Hodarchaeota archaeon | reverse complement strand
TGAATGGCAAACTACCAGTTGTACCCCTTTTCATTCATGGAGCGGGAGCAGCTCTTGCTCGTGGTGGAATTTTTCCAAGATATAAATCCTATATTTCCGTCTCATTTGGAAATCCAATCCACTTTTCCGAGTATACACGTGAAGGAGGATGGTCAGAAAAAGACCCAGACTTCTTTCCAACAGCAAAGAAGATTGCAATCCGTGTGATGAGTGCAATTAGTGAGCAAATGCACCGACAAGAAAAGCAATTATTTACAATTGTAGAAAAGAAGTATAAACAATCCATAAAAGAAATTTCTGAGGATTTACGAAAAGATAGATCCTTTCGAAGATATCTTCGTAATTTATGTAATTATTCACCAGATGAATTACAACAAAATCTTGATAAATTAACAAATTGAGTGAGTGTTGCTTATTATGTTAGAAGGACCTAATGTTATCCTCCGTGGTCTAGAACTCGATGATGTAGATGAGTTAATGAAGCATTGGAATGAACCAGAACATAGAAAGTTTATTCTAAATAAAACGCCGCAATCTCGTGAAGAAGAGATTGAGTGGATCAAACATGGATGGCAGATCAGAAGTGAGGGTAAAGGATATATCTTTGCGATAGTGTTTAAAGAGAAAAATCTCTACATAGGACATCTACAGTTAGATATCAAGGATCAAATATCTAAACGAGGAAGTTTAGGGATAGCTATATTTAACAAAGATTACTGGAACAAAGGTCTTGGAACAGAATCAATGAAGCTCATTGTAGAATATGCTTTCAGTACTCTTAACCTTCATTCATTAGAATTGGAATTATATTCAAACCATCCTCAAGCGAAACGATGTTATGAAAAAGTAGGTTTTAAGGAAGTAGGAAGACTCCGCGAGGCCTATTTCAACAATGGTCAGTACGTAGGTACTATAATAATGGATTTACTCAAATCAGAATGGTAATCCTTGGGAACTACTATCCACTATTCAATTTACGTGTTTTTAACAAAATCGCTAGTGATGATCATTGAAATGTTTTGTTTATAGTCTGCAAACTAAAGTTTTAAATAGTTCAAATTCTTTCTGTAATCATCTTAAAAGCACAGGTGAATCCGATAGAAAAGATACGTCTCAATCCGAGTGATATACGAGTTTATGAAGGAACTGCAGGTTTGACTTTTAATTTCGAGCTAGATACAACAGATTTAATGGAAATTTGGAAGACTCTATTAACAGAAAAGTCAGTTAGTATATCACTGTTTGTAAGTAAAGATGCTATGACTAGGACAGTTGTTGTGCGACGGACAAGTAATCCAGATAGATACGAGATTTAGTATAATTAGAAATAAAATATCAAATCTCTAGACAGGGATTTCATCAGAGTCTTGAATAGGTTTAACTATCTGAGGTGTCTCCTTAAAAACGAAAATTAATAGAAAAATTGCTCCAGCTAGAGCAATAAATTCAATTAGACCAGCCACAACGAATGAAGTAACAAAATCGGTCGTATTTGCTAGGTATCCTGCAATTAATGGCCCGCATATAATTCCTAAATTACCAAATAAATTGAAAAATCCCATTCCGACTGCATTTTCATCCTTTTTAACCATATCTCCTACTAAAGCCATAGCTGGAGGAGCTGAGAGACTATTTCCAATTCCTAGAAAAACAAAACCGATAATAATCACGAATAAGCCGAAATTACTCAGGAAGCCTATCAATGACAAAATAATTCCTGTAAAAATGCTTCCTAGAATTAAAGGTTTGTATCGCCCAATTCTATCGGACCATTTGCCCACAGGATATTGAAGAAGTATATATGGAAGAGAAAAAAGGCCTAGAACCATTCCTCTCAATTCTGGTTTAACTTCAAGTTCAATTTGCAATATTAGAGGGAGAAGGAAGAGAATAAAACCCATATGCAATCGATCAACGAAATTAAAGATAGATGGAATAATTAAACGAGGTTTATTCATTGCAATTAGGAAATTATCTTTGAGAGTAGGTTTGGATCTCAATTCTTTGGGTTCTTGAAGTAGAAAAATTGATAGTAGAAAAACTACAATACTCAGTATAGAAGCTGCGTAGTAAGGAACTAAAACACCTAAACGAGCTAAAATCCCTCCCAGTACTGGTCCGCTTCCCATGGATAAAACTAGAAAAATACCAAAAATTCCCATATTTTTTCCCCTGTTTTTGTCGGTCGAATGGTCTAAAACCAGAGTCATTAATGTCTGCCATACGAGGACAGTGAAACCACCTTGAATAAAGCGGAATAATAGCAGTAGAGGAAAATTTGAAGTCAGAGTAAGTAGATAGAAGAATACAGCAGAGCCAAATGCTCCTACATATACAAAAATCCGTCTTTTCCCAATTTTATTTGAAAAAACAGCCGTTAACACTCCTATGATCAGGTATGAAGCATATAGAGCAGTGTCAAAATAAGATGCACTTAGTAGATCAACACTGAATCGTTCTACAATGA
The DNA here is from genome assembly GCA_016839815.1 of Candidatus Hodarchaeota archaeon. Lineage (GTDB taxonomy): Archaea > Asgardarchaeota > Heimdallarchaeia > Hodarchaeales > Hodarchaeaceae > Hodarchaeum. The sequence goes on along the minus strand of JAEOTM010000091.1, from coordinate 2,405 downwards.
ACTCATATTGGTTTGTATGCAATAATGCCGGTGTTAAGATAGTTAAATATATTAAAATGCCCAATAGGAATATTTGTATCATTAAAGAATCTCTCTACCATTTTGATTTAGTAAGTTTTTTCTTTTCCAAAATTCATCTGTTTTTTTTCAAAATTGGTGATTGAAGAAAGGACTTGTGGTAAAAAAATCACAAAGATCCTTTGTTCACATTAGTATGTCAACAGTAAGAATATTATAAGAGATGAAACTCCTCAATTAAAAGAACAAGATGAGGGTGAAAAATCGAGTTTTTATCTTGGCAATATTCTTCCTTACAATTCTCTCAAGTTTGAATACAAACCAAATAATAAGTGAATCCTCGTCCCCTAACCCTGTCACCATTGAGGATTTCTGGGATACAGGGGTTGATACTGATGGTGATTCCAAATTTGATGAGATATTAATAACCCTTTACGTAAATGTATCTGTTCCTGATGAGTATACATTCGAAGTATCACTCTATAGTGAAACGCTTTATTACCCTGGATTTTCGAATGCAAATCTCACTCTTGGAACGTACATAATCCAGATAAACTTCGATTTCTCGGATTTCTTTAGATATCGGTTAGATACTCCGTTTGCTGTAAGTATCGGAATATCTGGACTTATTCAGGGTTTAATTTTTTCCGAAGCCGTCTACGCTCTTACCCAGACGTATTTTTACCAAGAATTTGATAAACCCGATGCGTGGCTTAAAGGAAATTTCTCTGATCAGGGTGTAGACTCTGACGGAAGTGGGAAATTTGATATGATTAGAATTTCTTTTGATGTTGAAGTAGAAAGGGAGGGTGAATACTATTTTGAAGTTACCCTAAGATCACAATGGTCACTTAATAGTTATTTAGAGCCATATTATGTGGAACTATCTATTGGAACACATCGTCTTTCTTTTGACTTCAATCTTTTTTCTTTTCACACCTACCACAGAAATTCCACCTTCACTCTTTCTCTTATTAGTGTCTTTTCACAGTTCCTTGATCCTTTAGATGCTTTGTTGAACCCTTATACCACAAGAGTTTACATGTATACCGAATTTGATGAAATTCACGAGCCTATTGTTATTAATGGCGATATAGATCTGGAACGAACAGCAGAGATTTTGGGATGGAGAGGGAATGGGACAGTAAACAATCCATTTGTTATCGAGAATCTTGTAATTTCAGATGAGCCTCCCTTAGAGTTTGGCACAGCAATACAACTATTGCATACAACAATGTATGTACTCATCTCAAATTGTACACTTAGAGGAGGGAATAATGGGATCTTTATTTATGATTCCAGTAATATCTTGATCAATGAAACACAGATTAGTGATACATTAGCACATGGAATTTACCTAAGAGAATGTACAGAAATACAAATTATTGATACCGTTATTCAAACCTCTTATAATGGAATTAGAATTTATAGTTCTTACAATATTGTTGTTCATGGTAATTACCTTGAATTTGGTGAAAATAATGGCATCCTAGTTGAACACTCATACAATATTAGCATTGACTCCAATAGTATTCGATATGGTGGGACAACAGGGATAGACATCCAAAACTCAAATAGAAGCATTATTTCACGAAATTCTATTAGTCAATGGGAAGAAGGGATTCAGATCTATGGATGCTCGTATATAGGGGTTATTAAGAATATAATTAGACACAATTCAGGAATGGGAACAGATGTATTTGAGAGTAGCAATTCTACATTTGTAAATAACACATATTACTATAACACTAATGAGGGCCTTTTTATTTGGAGATCTTATAATAATTCGATCCTGACCAACTCATTTTCATACCAAGGATCTTATGCAATTAAATTAGAGAGTGCTGCATACGCAACCAAAGTCTTTGGTAATGATCTTCTTTATAATAATCGCGATGGAGATTCTCAAGCCTTTAATGATGATCATACAAGTGTCTTTAATTTAAATTATTGGGGTTCAAATTATTCATCTTACCTGATCTCTGGTGGTGCGTCAAGTATAGATCTATACCCTCAATCAACTCCAAACCAGTTAGAAGGGGAGTTGATTTTGGAGATTGATTATGATACAGGAGACAAGCTTCTATCTTTATCATGGACGCAACCAATAGATGTTCATGGTCATAAAATCAATTATGCGGTTTTCCTTAAAGAAAACAAAGACCAGGCCACTTGGGATGTCTTTCAAAGTGGATTAAGTGAAGCTGCGTATATATCCGATGTAAGCTCTCTTCTGGATAGTACATATTTAGTCATGATTTTTGCCTATTGTGAATATGGTTTCTTCCTAGAATCGAATATAGAGATATTCACGAATGAACAACCAACATTAATCGATCTAAATGTTGGTTTCGGAATCCTTGTTCTTCTCGTAATTGCGAGTTACT
>JAEOTM010000090.1 GCA_016839815.1 Candidatus Hodarchaeota archaeon | reverse complement strand
TTTTCTAGTTTTTCAATAACCTCAAGTGCGTTCTTGTATTCAGCAGTTTTTATTAGATGAATGATCTTTTGAAACTTTTGATTCTCATTCATAGAGAGTATGAGGGATCTTTCACTGATAAAAAGTTTATCACTTATTGTGAAAATTCAATTCCAGCAGTATTCTAGTGCTGACAGTGATCAAAGACATATCATCTATGACGAAGAATTCATTTATTTAACCGATGGCACGCCTTCTTATTATTTCGGTAAAGTAACAAGAACTCCTTGAAGATTCTGTCATAAATCTTGACATTCTGGGGAATCGGGGTATAATTTTTTGAAATTTGAGTAAGTGCGGGAATGTCTTCGAATTTTATAAACCCAATGCCACGGAGACGAGAGAAGCATCACCGTACGTGTTTGTTCTCCATATAACCAAGGAATAAAAATTAAGCCAATAATACTCTTAATATCGTGCGTCGCTCTACTTTGTATCAAATTTTTGATTAATAAATCCTTTGAGTTGAAAGTAGAGGTCTTTTAATGTTCCCGAATCATCAATAGGAAATTCAGGTTGCTCACGATCAAGCTCAGTAGTAATTATTTTGTCAGGAGCAGTATTAGTTTCGACAAAATACGTTTTTATTCCTAATTTTCCAGCAATCATGTCATTAACCCTATCGTTTCCAATCATGACACACTCTGCTGGAGTTTTATTGATCTTCTGTAAAACCTCTTCATAATACGAGAGATATGGCTTTGCAGTATAATATTCATCCGCTACAGTAACTTCTATCCATGGTATCTCCGATAATCCAATTTTCCCCCAATTTAGACGTTTCTCGGTGGCAATTCTTGGAAAGAGAGGATTGGTAGCCGCAACCACACTAAAATACCTTGATACTAACTGAAGTAATTCTTGGCCGTAGGGAGCGGGGGAAATCACCTGAGCAATTTGATCAAACCCATTGCTATAGAAGTGTAGAAATCGATCAACAATCACTTCTGAAGGTAACCCTATTCGTGGACTAAAATGCACAGCGAACTTTTCAAGATTTGTAAGCCCTTCAGGTTCCGTCTCCAACATCGCGTGGGTAGAAGATAAAAATAAGTTCATGAATTCCTCATAAGAAGCTATTTCATTGGTAAAATACGCATAAATGCTTTTCCCATATAACGGAATGAACTCTCGTTCATCAAACATAATTAAAGTATTGTCTAAATCAAATAGAAGAGTTGTAATTTCATTCCAGTTAATCATTGTGAGTACCGATCCAATAACCGCCCAGAAACTCCATCAATAAATATTTTCTTTTATAAAATCCAAAAATCTAGCCTAGAATACCACTATGATTAGAACGAGGTTCCGAATCTATTACTCTAAGGCATGGATCTTCCTCACTGCGTAAAACAAATGGTTTATTAAGAAATAACTGACAAGCCAGTAATGTACGAGAAACAGAATTAAGAGTTGTTAGAAAAATGACAAGTCCACAAATACCCGTCCCAAGGAAAAAATCAAGTGCATTGAAGTTCAAAGCAGAAAATGTAAGTGTGTATCCCAAACACACAGTAATATTATCACCTGAAACGGGATTATTTAAGGGGAGTTTTAAAAATCCACAGATTCAACTAATTTCTCCTACACAAACTGTCTTTACTGAGCATATAGTCATTTCTGATCATGTACCAGTGGATAAGATATGGATATCAAGTGAGATGCTTAGCGAATTAGATGCAGAGGATGGAGATACCATTCAAGTATTGCCTCTAAGCCGAACTCCTCCCGATTCTTATTATCTAATTCGGAAGCGGATGATGGAAAGAAGACCGTTCAAGAAAAATGAGATAGAGCAAGTGGTTAATGATATCGCCTATCATCGCCTAAACCAACTAGAAAAGGCTGCATTCGTATTATCACAAATTTTTGAACCTTTTAGCATGGATGAGATTGAAGAATTAACCCAGGCCATGGCCCAAACGGGGGAGATGATAGATTTCGGACAGCACACAGTATTCGATAAACACAGCACAGGTGGTGTGCCAGGAAACAAGGTCACCCTCTTAATTGTACCAATTATTGCTGCTTCTGGATTATTAATACCTAAAACCAGTAGTCGGGCAATTACCAGTCCCTCAGGAACTGCTGATACCATGGAGGCACTAGGTTGTGATGTTATATTTACAGCGGAAGAACTGGTAGAAATTTCAAAAAGGACGAAAGGTATGATCGCGTGGGGTGGAGGATTCAATCTTGCACCCGCTGATGATATTCTGATTAAAGATGTCGAATTCCCACTGGGTGTAAACCCCACTTCAATGATGTTAGCATCAATCATGTCTAAAAAAGTAGCTACGGGGATTCATTTCCTTGTGATGGATTTACCTACTGGAATGGGCACTAAAATATCTGATATTGGAACTGCACAAGCATTAGGTAGAGAATTTGCAGAATTAGGACGACGACTGGGGATTAGAGTGGAAAGTGGAATTACTTTTGGAGCTTCACCCGTTGGGCACACTGTAGGTAGCGCTTTGGAAGCGCAAGAAGCACTTCAGACCCTAATTGATCCAAAACAAGGGCCATCAAGCCTAGTAGAGAAATCGTGTGAACTATCAGGAATATTACTGGAGATGGCTGGAAAAGCTCTTAGAGGTCAGGGCAGAGAACTTGCCAAGCAAGTCCTTTACAGTGGAAAAGCCTTAGATAAATTTCGTGAAATTATTGAAGCACAATCTGCTGATCGGAACATGATGCCTGATGATATTCCAATTGGTCAATATTCGGTAGAAATTCTAGCTCCTTCCTCAGGATGGATTGTACAGATAGATAATGCGAAAATCGCTGAAATTGCTCGTACTGCAGGTTGTCCCAAAGACAAAGGTGCAGGTATTGTGTTCTTGAAGAAAAAAGATGCAGTAAAACGCGGTGAATCTCTCATCCGCATTTATAGTTCTTCTGAGTCTCGATTATCCGCTGCCGAAGGTAAATTTGCTAAACTTAATCCTATCACCATTGAAGGAATGCTAATGGGTAGAGTATAGTTAAATTTTTTTTTCTTCTTCTTTTTTGTTAGTACCTGAAAAGAAAGCTGTAAAAAAGGTTAATGATTTACTAAAATAATAAGTTAGTAAAGAGTATTCACAATAGACAACCAGTTTCTATGAATCTTTCTCTAATCAACCAAAGATTGAGCAATAATTATCTTTTAGAATATTGGGAAAGATTTAGTATTCTAAGGGCGTGAATTCTCTCTTCATTCATTATAGAATAGGAGGTACAATATTTGAAATTAACCTTGAAAGAAATACCTTTAGATTCACCTTTTGCATTTGTAAATGATCAAAATTTTCCTCAAACCATTACTTATCCCTGTCAGTTACGAATATCATATGATAGTACGTATTTTCCAGTACAGGCCTATTTAACTAGTAAATATGTAGCTAAGGGGGAGATTGGATTATCTAAATCAGTACATAAACAATATGGATTATCAGAAGGGATGGAAGTAGATGTCCAAACAAGAAAATCTTTTGATTCAGTGGCACATAGATTGATTATCGATAAAGTTAAGGGAAAAACACTCAATAAAGAAGATATGGATTCAATTACACAAGGATTTATGAATGCAGAAGTTTCTCCCTCCCATTCCTCTGCTTTTCTTTTGTCACAACACTTTACGGAATTCTCCCTAGATGAAATAGAAGCAATGGCTCGTTCTTTTGCCGAATCGGGGAAAATTCATGATTTTGCGGCTCCTGTGTTTGATAAACACAGTATAGGAGGTGTTCCTGGTAATAAAATCACTTTATTGATTGTTCCAATACTTGCTGCGGCAGGATTACTTATTCCCAAGACTTCTACCCACGCAATTACTTCTGCAAGTGGAACTGCTGATACAATGTCTGTTTTAGCCCCTGTGGAATTAAATGCTGATGAAGTATTTGAACTAGTCAAAAAAACCAAGGGATGTATCGTCTCTGGTCGGGATATGGGAATAGCACCTGTAGTAGATAAAATTATTAAAGAAGCCGCATTTCCTTTAGGCATTGATCCTGAATCGCTATTTTTAGCAGGCATTTTAGCAAAGAAATTGGCCATGGGGGTCGATTTCATGTGCTTGGATATTCCAGTTGGAGGAGGGACAAAAGTAGAGAGTGAAGAAGATGGAAGAGCATTAGCGAGAATGTTTGTTAGTCTTGCCGCTCGTTTAGGGATTAAGGCCGAGGCTGGTTTGACTTATGCTAATGTTCCTGTTGGACATAGTATTGGGCCTACATTGGAAGCAGCTGAGGCATTGGATGCTCTTGCGGGAAAAGGTCCAACATCCTTGGTGGAAAAAAGTTGTGAGCTTGCAGGAATAATCTTTGAGTTAGCTGGTATGACGGGTCGTGGACTTGGTAAACCATATGCTGCAGAAATTTTATCAAGTGGAAAAGCTTTGAACAAGATGAGAGAAATCATTGGTGGGCAAGGTGGTAATCCTGATATTACCTCTACGGAACTTCGGGACCAACTTAAGGATAAACCGTATCTATCTTATCAAGCTCCTGGAGATGGATGGCCTCATACTTGGAATAATTATGCCTTGAAGGAGATAGCTCGAGCTGCAGGAGCTCCCGAAGATATTTTAGCTGGAATTCAAATTTTATCAAAGAAGGAATCAGTTCGGAAAGGAGAGGAAGTCTTTCGTGTCTACGCTTCTTCAGATTCTGCCTTAGATGAAGTTAGAGGATTAATTGCTAAATTAAGACCAGTTATTGTTGAAAGTGTTCTTTTAGAAAGAGTTTCATAATAAAACTTAAATCATTAGAAAGGATAGGGAATATACTTCATTCTTCCATTATTTTTTCACATTTAGGAGCTTTCAACTCATTGAACCTTAAGCAAGTGTATTTAACTGGTTTTTGTCTTTTATTGTTTCTTTCATTCAATCTTTCGGTAGCCCAAAATGATTCTGACATTTTTGAATGGAAAGTAAATATTGGAGATTCCCAAACCTTCAGGTATAGCAAGTATTATGATTATGAAGATTTTGATGGCAATGGAGATTATTATTCCAATACAGTTCCGCTCTATGATGTTAATGGCTACCGTTTCAACGTTACTAAACAGGTTGGTTCTACTATAACAATTAAAATAATCGGGTTCGAATCACACTTGGCATTGCTCAACGTGACTTATAATAATGAACTTACTGTTCAGCAGAAGACAATTGAGTGTGATACAGGGAATTTTCATATGAGTTGGGCTCCTGTCTTAAAAACGACTACCAATAGAACTTATTGGGAAGAATCTGCTGGAAGTATTGAGGATTCATTCGGTGGTAATAATTGGACAATCAATACCTTACTTGAAGGAAACATAGTAATCTATTCAATGAACACCACTTTTGAAGAGACAGGTATTGCATATGAACTAAAATCTAAATCTTACTGGAAAACTGGTTGGGCCTTCTATTTTTATGAGAAAGAATCTAATTCTACTTTTACTTTCTCTGAGTTTGAATTTTCCACTTCCTCTAAGCTTGTCCCTGGGTTTGAGAATCTTCCTTATCTAGGGTTTATTCTCCTAGTTGGAGTTATTACTAGACGAAAGATAATGATTTCTGAAAATCCCCCTCTCGGATGAATATTACTCGGAAGAAAAAACTTGAGAAAATTAATAATATGAAATAGTTATTTCCTTCTTCTTTTTCTTTTTATTCCATATATACAAATAAGACCTGCTAATAAAACTATTGGTGAACCAGTAATTGAGGTAATAGTAGGAGTTGTAGGTCTTGTTGAAGGATCAACCGTAGCAATGATTGTAGAAGTATCAATAGTATCACTAGTTTTACTAGTAGTGTCGCTTGTTGTAGGAGTTTCAGTTGTTGTTAAAATACCACCAAGGTAATAAGTTTGGATAGTCCATGCTATCTCATCTAAGGTGTTTTGTGCCATCTGCATATACACTTGATCTGAGTACTCTTGGTTCCAGGTAACATTATTCAGTCCTGTCAGATAACCAGGGATCATAACATCAGAGTGGACAGTAAGCCATTCAGGATGTTGTTTACCCCATGGGAAAGCGTAACTTTGTGACTCAATATGAGTAGCAAAGTTAGATCGGTTATCAAAAGCAGAGATCCATGGTTTATCTTTAAGACTGGTTCGTACGGGAATACGCCAGGCTTGAGTCATATGCGTCTTTCAGTGTACTATTGTCTATCATGGATTTAATGATTTTCCCACGAGGATGATCAAGTCCATAGGGTATTAAGATTTCAAAGTCAGCTGCTTGAACTGATGTTTCTATTGATTTTAAATTGTCTTGGATCCATAGGACACTTAAAAAAAAATAATGGTTAGAATAATCCCTCGATGGTTTTGCATAGTACATTCCTCTTGTGTTTGCGATAACCATTCTGAAAGGATTAAAACTATAAAAATGTTTGTACAGGGAGTGTTTATTTAACTCCCGTCAATACTGATTGGATTAAAAAACTAAATCATAGAGGCTAGTTTTTTAGCTGCACGTTTCATATCCAAAAGAATTAACCCTAATTTTGCATCGATTCGTGCGATACCTACTAGAACTGCATGTTCACCTGAATCACGAATGATAACCAAACCATTTGATCCAGTAATAATCACCTGTTCCATGATCCCTCTCTCTAATTCAACAACCACTCTTTCTGATAGCGATAAGCTAGCTGCTGTCATGGCAGAGATACGATCTTCATCAGTATTAGTATAGAGGGCACTCGCAATAGGTAACCCATCTCTTGTTACAACAGCAAGTCCTTCTAGGTCTGGAATTCTACTTTGTACGTCTTTCAGAATTCTTTCAATTTCTGCCAACCTATCCATAATTTCAGCATCGTCATTCTCTAGCAATCGATTCACCTAAATGGCTTAAGTAATTTCTACTTGTATCGTTTTTAATGGTTTTGTTATATTAAAGTATTGCGAAATAATTCCTCTTGAACTCGGATTTTTGGAACAAAAGCTCCTCTGCTCTTCCTAATGCGATTTTCCCAGATCCTCTCTGATTTCTTATTTCTTCACTCAAGAAACTGTTGTCTAAACACTAGTATAATTCCATTTTGAGCTGATGGATGATATATATCATGATCTTTCTGCTCATTCTCGAAGATTAACTGAGTTTAATTGGATACCTTCTTAAAATATCCTTCAAGGTTTATTTCAATGACTAATATAATGGAGAGTTAATGTAATGCAAAAAACTCGATCGTTAAACCATTTAATACCATTTATTCTTATGCTTGTATTTGTGACTTCGTTTGTCACTCCACTAGCCTTGGGAGCTAGTTCTGATAAAAACGAGTCTATTTCAGTAGATCTATCCGTAAATCATCCTAGGAAAGCTGTTGCTCTTGTTCCTTCTACTGATATGCCTAGTATGACTCTTTCATCTTCTCGTCCAGTAAGTATCTCACATAGGACCATTGTTAATGATAAAATGAAGAGTTTTTCAATCCCTGACATAGAGGAAGCCTCAAATGCTTTTCCAATAAACTATGCTGTACCAACTGCTCCGTTCTCAGGGAGCGGAGGAATTGATTATGGAACAACTAGCTGGTTGCTTTTTGATAATGTTTCCTCTGAGTCATTTGGTGATTTTCAGGTTTCAACAAACCATACTGCTTTTGCGATGGATGATAATAGTGATGAACTCTTCGAAGTCGATCCCGAATTCAATTTTTATTTACAAATATCTATTAGTTCCACAGGCCCATTTTCTATTCGATTAAATGTTTTCCCCGACCCAGGAATGGGCTCACGATATGAGGAATTTATTATTCTTGATCCTAATGGAGCTCCTGTTCAATATAGTAAATACACTAAAGGTGATGATGAATATTTTCTTCTGATTGCTGAGAAAAAAGGCAAGTACGTAGTCCTCATCAAACCCACCGATCAAAAGCTTTTCTTTAACATTCAGACCTCTACATATAAACCAGAAGTATTAGATGTTGATGATGAGTTACAACTTCAGATTATCGGTACACCTGATTCACAGCTTTCCCAAAAAGAAATTAATGAAGCAATACTTACTTTTGATTGGTATAAATACTCTCCTAAGGCTGGAGATATTCTTTTCCATCATTTTGAGAATATTAGAGGTTCCACTTACAATGCTCACTTTGCTCCAAACGAGAACAATACTGGCTACTCTGGCTCTTTCGGTTTAAATTTAGCCCAGGATTCCAAACGTCCTGAATATATGTTAATCATTCATGAAGGAACGGCACGATACCTACTTGGAGTTGAAAAATTTACTGCTAAATCTCTCTACCTTAATATCAATCATTCAGATAAACTCAGGGTAAATGAAAAAGAATTTTTTAAATTTAATGTCTCAACTCCCACTAGTGTCCAGGTACAACTTACTTCTGAGTCCAATGGAGTTACAATAACAAATGTACTTGGATATCCCCATAAACCATATGTTACTTTGGAATCAAATTTGAAGGGGACTAATACAAAGCTCACCAACCTGTTTGTGTATGAGACAACTACCTATCTACTACTTGAAAATAGTCTTTCAGAGGAAGCTTGGTTTGAAATAACTGTTGCTAAGAATAATGCGCTTGCATCTCGAGAGCTAAGAGATGCAGGAGATATGACCCCACCCTATAGTCTTAGTTCTCCCAATGCTTATGTTGATTCAGACCAGCTAACATTTGATATTTATGAAGATTTACCTGGTGCAACAAAAGGACATTTATTTAGTTATACTAATTTGTTTTATCAAAAACAACTGTTCTGGGATGCTTTAGTTGGTTTTGCCTTTAATGCTAGTAATGATTTGGTGGCACAACATGCAGGAGAAAACATATATCATAAATTAGCTATTAATTTGTTTGCGATAATTGATGGTACTCCTAAGCATGTAGCCCAACATATAACAACACAGGTATATTCCTCTAGTTCCGACTATAAACAGAAAGTATTCACCATTCCTGTAGAAGCTACTTTTGCGAGTTCTTCTGGTCAATACTATCTGACTGTAGATTCAAGCCTTGATAATGGGTCAGTAACTCTACCCTATGAAAGTTTCTGTTATTATGATATATTTACAAGCGACCAGGAAGCATATTCATATATCGAAGACATATGGTTTGAAAATGATGTTAATCAAACAAATCTTCTCATTGACACTACTGAATCCCCTAATTGGATTATCAAAGTTCCTGTTGAATGGATGAATTGGACTGATGTGGAGCTTCATTTCACCAACTTAACTCTACCTTTTTCTCCTGTTATTATTCAGAATATTCGAAGTGTTGGCCTTACAAGTCATGAAGTTGATTACTTAGTCAGTGATCAATGGGATATGCCTAGTGATTATACTGAAATAGGCAATGTAACTACAGGGTTTGGTGCAGCAACTGATGAAGATTTTGTTTATATAATCTTGTATACATATCCATTATATCCCGGAGAACTTTCATCTCTGAATATCACATTAACACGTGTTCCCACACAACTTTTAGTCATGACTAAAGAACCAGATTTGGGTGGCAGTAGCGCTCCTGGTTTCCATTGGATTTGGACCATTTCTGGTATTGCTATTTGTGTTCTCTTCCTGAAGAATAGAAAAATTTAGTGTCCTTTTACACTATTTTTCCTTCTTTTCACATTTTATTGTTTTTGATAAAATGGCTTTCTCTTACTTTTCGGATTCTCTTCTCCGATGAACACAAAAATACTTGAAGTTACTTCTAAGGATGCAGAACTAATTGCTACTAGGGTTAAAAAGGAATTTTTATGGAAAATTCAACACATTTGATCATTGGATTGGGTGAGGTAGGTACAGCGATAAAAGAAATTATTCTAGATTCAGGAAATAAATTTGACGTTCTAGATATTGATTTTAAGCCTCATGAAGATTCAACCTTTGATTTTCTTCATATTTGCTATCCTGATTCACCAGAATTTGCTAAGTATACCCAGGAATATACAAATCAATATACATCTCCCAACTCAATACTAATTATTCATTCTACCATCAATCCCGGAACGACTCAGAAAATTGCTGATTTCTTCCCTCGTGTAGCATACAGTCCAATCCGTGGGACACATCCGAATCTAAAACCCTATATTCTTCATTTTCAGAAATTTGTTGCCACAACGGATCCATTAGTAGGAGAAGAAGTAACCAAATTGTTCGAGTACTTGAAAATTCCCGTTACTCTTGTAGTTGAAGATCCGAAGTCACTTGAGTTTGCTAAAAATTTGAATACAACCTTTTATATGCATTTAATTGTATTTACACAAGCTGTAGCAAAATTAGCAAAAGAAAATGACTTAAATCTTACGACAATTACCGAATTTATCGAATCAACCGGAGATCGTTGTTTATTACCTTATGCTCAAGCAGTAGGAGGACATTGTTTGATTCCTAATGCTAAAACATTATCTAAATACTTACCCCTTGCAGCTTACTTAGTAGAGCATAATGAGAAGTTTGCTGCAGAGTTTAAGGACGAGAAAATTCGGTTTAAGGAAAGTTCCAAGGATCCTTATTTTCCCAAATGGAAAAGATGTTAGTAAGGTTCTAAAAGTTGATATTTTCCAATTGGTTTAAGGTAAGAGTTCGCTCCTATATGCAAGAAAGATTTTTCATTTTGATTGAATTTTTGTTTGTAAACCACTATAAGAGAGAAAACTACTATAAAGCACTTCTATCCAAATCTCTTGCATTGGTTGATAAGGAGTTTTACTTTAATGGCAGAAAACAATAAGATGGCATACTATGTCGGAACATTTGTCTTTGTGATCGTTGGATACTTTGTACAGTTATTCGTGGATGATCTTCTTGATGAAATACTTCCTACAGAGGCAATACTAGAAATATTTACTGTAACGAGAGTCGACTATATTTTTTCAGCTATAGTCTGGTTCGTGTTTCTCTTTGTAGTTTATTGGGGGTCAACTTTGTTCATTGATTCTGGTGAACGAACTGGAATGGTCTCGATTACCTTCATAATTACATTGTTAATTGCTACTCTAGCAACAGTAATAGCTACTATAATTTTTGATTTAATTAATGACTCAACCGTTACCCTAGATTTGGATTATTTACTAGATACTTATTTCTTTGTTTTAATATATAGTGTGGCACCTGCTATAGCAGCAACGTTTGGGTATAGTAATAAATCGAGATAGAATATCATATCTCTCTTCTCTTTTTCTAGGAGTTAAATTTGTATGAAAAGTGTAGTAGTAGTCGAAGCTGCAAGATCTGCAATTGGAAGCTTTGGAGGTACCTTAAAGGATATGCATGCTCCTGATATTGCTTCTATTATCATGAAGGCTACAATTGAACGAACAGGTATTGAGGACTTAGCGGAGCAGATCAATGATGTCAGATTTGGTTGCTGTGTCGAAGATAATCGGTATATGAATGTAACCAGGATAGCAGCTTTAAGAGCTGGAATTCCTAAAGAGGTTCCCGCAGCTACCATCAATCGTGTGTGTACATCTGCAATGGAAGCCATTGTTTCTGGCATGCATCAGATCCAAGCTGACCCCACAAGTGATATTGTTCTTGCTGGTGGGGTTGAGTCAATGAGTACAATTCCATACCTTTCGTATGACATGCGTTGGGGATCTCGGTATTTCGATAAAGTCTTTGTTGATGGAGTCATGGAAGGCCTTAAGGCTGGAGGCGATAAATTAATGGGATTGACCGCGGAGATTCTTGCAGAGGAGTTTAAGCTAACTAGAGAGGAATTAGATGAAGTAGCATATCGTAGTCATCAAAATGCATTAAAAGCTACCTCTTCAGGACGTTTTAAAGATGAAATTGTACCAATAGAACTGAAATCCCGTAAAGGAACTACTCTCTTTGAAGCAGATGAACACCCTCGTGATTATTCAATCAAACAGCTCTCGAAAATGCGTCCTGTCTTCAAAAAAGATGGGGTAGTAACTTCAGGAAATGCTTCAGGTATTAATGATGGAGCAGCTGCTGTCTTAATTATGAGTGAAACAAAAGCTGATGACTTGGGTCTAAAACCTTTAGCAAAAATAGTTGGATATGGTATTGGAGGAGTCGAACCAGATCGGATGGGCATGGGTCCAGTACCTGCGACAAAAAATTTATTTTCTAAGGTATCTGAATATTCTTTTGATGACGTTGGCCTTATTGAAATCAATGAAGCTTTCGCTGCTACCTATTTAGCGGCTGAACGTGAAATGGGCTTTGATCGAGAGAATGCTAATGTAAATGGATCTGGAATTGGTTTGGGACATCCAGTAGGCTGTACTGGATCTCGGATTACAGTCACTCTGTTACATGAGATGATAAAACGTCAGGAATCCGTTGGATTATCAACATTATGCGGTGGAGGAGGACTTGGTATGTCCCTTTTACTTACACGGGATATATAATCCTTTTTAAAGAACTTATCCAATGTGGGGCGTTTTTCCCACTCTCTTCTCTTTTTAGAACTTACTTTTGTTAAAATCTGGAGATTTCGTGATGTACTTCGACTGCAATCAAATTGGATTTTGAAACAGGCTTTATCGGTGCTACATTCCCCTTCAAAAATGAAGTTACCATCAGATTGTTTTTTCAGTTGACCCACCTTCGGATGATGACAATAACAGAGTATTCTTTCGTTTCCGCTATTGTCGGTCTTTTCTAGTTCTCTGAAGAATGAGTCGAATGGCATTTGAAGTGACTCTATATGATAACTACTGTAGTAAGAACAAAGTTATTCTTTATTTAAAAATGTATGATTTAAGTCGGCTTAAAAACTTATTTATTTTCTTTTCATTTTTATCGAATTCTAATCTCAGATTTGGTTCATTGATTACCTGAGTAGTCATCAATAGAATGATTGTTTTGAATGAAGATACGAAAGAAGCATTTCTAGAGAATAATCGGATTTTAGAAGTAATCACAGACTTAAATGCAACCTAATAAGAAGTTTAAACAAGAAATAAGAATGATGGTTATTGTTGAAGAATGTCCACGATTGACCAGCATTTTTGTTCTTGCATTAATCGATAATTCGGCTTAGAAGGACAATTCTGTGTGAATTCTCACTTCCAATTAGAAATTAGTGAAGTAAGATTGTAACTTCTCCTTATTCTTTAGATAAAGGAATGCTGTTTTTCAGAAGAAATGCAGGAAAAGAATCTTGAAAATTCCCTTTGATGAGTTGAATAGCTTCTCTTACTAAAGGCTAAATCTATTTGATATGAGGAGAAAAACGAATACTTATGAATAAATCATTGTTAT
This sequence comes from Candidatus Hodarchaeota archaeon, assembly GCA_016839815.1. Taxonomy (GTDB): domain Archaea; phylum Asgardarchaeota; class Heimdallarchaeia; order Hodarchaeales; family Hodarchaeaceae; genus Hodarchaeum. The sequence continues at coordinate 11,245 of JAEOTM010000090.1, read as the reverse complement.
CTGGTGGGAGCCATTATGATTTATTAATAAATTGGGATAAAAGGTTAAAGAATGAGGTCCCCTTTCTTCTTGACTTCTTTTCGGATCGTTTAACAAGTGAAAGTTCAATTCTCTCTGTTGGTTGCGGAACTGGAAGACATCTAGGTGAATTAAGTAAAAGTTACCAGTCTTCTTTGTTAGGAATAGATCTTGATCCAACAATGATTGCTAAAGCAAGAATGCTCTTTCCAAAGGCTGAATTCATTGTTGGTGATTTTCTTGATCCAAAAATGATCCAAGAGAGAACTTTTGATGCTATCTATAGCCTCGGAAATTCTGTTGGCTTAATTGCGGCTTCAATCACATCCTACAAACCTATAATAAAGAAATTCAGCAGTATTCTTGAACCTGGCGGGATTCTAGTTTTCCAATTACTCAATACAATGAAAGAAAGGAATGGTTGGTCCCCACCAAGAAATATTCAGACGGTTGACGGGGAATATATCTTTTTACGTGGATTTACTACTACTCCCAATTTCATTCAACCAGAAATTGTTACTCTATTTCGTGCATCATCTGATTCTGATTTCGAATTAATGACAACTGGCAAGACTAATATTCCCCGTATAACTATCCATAAAATGAAACAGCTATTGGAAGACGCAGGTTTTATAGAAATAGCACTATATGGGGATTATCATAAGAAATCCTTTTATGAATCCTCTTCACAAGATATGATATTTGCTTGTAGACAAGCTAGATAGGTGGGAGCTTTCTTAATATTTACTACAAATGATTTCACTGAAAGTTTCCCCAAACTTTCACGGGTGAGATTTTCAGATTCTATTAACCTTTTTTATAACAAGGGAACATTCTCTGAAAATATCTATTTGTACACTGGCAATGGGAAGACCTCTCTTACTAGTCTTATTGCTGATACCTATTCATTGACTAATACTCCTCCAGACGATTTTTTTAGTATATCGGATGATTTCTGTCTTATTTACCCCTTAGTAAAACCTAACATCGTGGTGATCACGGATCGTCATGGTAAAGTTCCGATTTTTTACAGTATGTCAGATGACGGTTTTATAGTGACAACAGACTTAAATTCTCTATTCAAAAATTCGTTTAAGCTTCTAAATCCTAGTGAATATCTGATAATTGACTCCTCCAATAATACACTTAAATTACGAGCTAAATCCCAATTGGTTCCTTTTTCAGATCTCAAGGATCAGCTGGGATATGTCGATCTTTTATCAAAAGTAGGTGAATCGGCTGTCTTACATTCAATAAAGTCTTACAAGAAAATTGGCCTCTTTTTTTCAGGAGGAGTAGATTCCTCAATCATTGCACAAATATTGAAAAAAAATCACATTCCATTTACAGCATTTGTAGTTGGCTGTAGCAATTCTCCCGATGTTCTCGCCGCTCAAAATGTTGCTAAAGTTTTGGATATCCAACTAGAAACGGTTATAGTTAATGAAGCTATGATTGAGCGATATATTAACGAAATTGATGATATTATTCAAACTAAACTCTTTTCTTCAACTACTTCTACGGTTCCTAGAGTTGTTTCGCTAGAAGTAGCCATTGTTTTGTATTTTGGAATTAAAGAGGCTTCATTAGCGTTGTGTGATGTCATTTTATCAGCTATTGGAACAGAGGAAATGTTTATTGGTTTTTCTCTTGAAGATCGTCACCTAGAGCAAAATAAACCACTAGTTGATATCATGAGGGATAAATTAACTTCAATCTACACTCGAGATATGTATAGAAACTATCGGTTATCTTCACATTTTAATCTTGACATAAAAACTCCGTTTATTTCCTCTGTTCTTTTCGAGATAGCCATGGGTATTCCTCTAGAGTTAAAGGTGAAGAATCAAATGAAAAAATACATTTGGAGACAAACTGGAATTTCATTGGGTCTACCTGCAGAAATTGCGATGAGAAAAAATAAAGCTACACAATTTGGTAGCGCAGTGAGTAAATTACTCACGAGATTGGCAAAATCACATGGATATAAATACAAACGAGACTTTATTTCAGATTTTATTAAAGAAGAAAGTGGTTAGAGAAACTCCCTCATTATTTCTCTAGACCATATGGATAGGCGTTACTTTGTACGTTTCCATCTTTTTATTCCTAGGACTCCAGTTCCCACAAAAATTAATGGAATGATTGCCAACAGAAAGTCAAACCCAGAAGCAGATGCGCCATAATACATATCTGTTACTTCAGGTGTATCTTCAGAGAGTATTACTCGATAAAGCCCTGTTCTTAGTTGTCCTTCAACAATGACATAATATGTACCTGGTTGTAGTTCAATTGCTTCTAATGCGGTAAACGATCCAATATATGTCCAATTAAGAAAATAGACATCGCCTCTGACAACTAGATCTGATGTTGGAGTGTAATCAAAGTAAAGATTGAGATTTTCTTCAACATTCCATCTGTAAAGATGTTTCCTTTCTATTTCGGTCATATTAGCAGTTACAGAGTGGTTATAAATTGAGTGTGAGGAAATCCATGTATATTCCAGCGTACTGAGGGAGGTCGTATTTAATGAAGGAATTGTAACATTGAGAAGATAGGTCTGACTATTCAGATCAAACTCCAAAATACGATACCAGAGATCTAATCTTTCATTAAAGAAACTGGAACTTCTTGATGAGGTATAATTAGTTGTTTGGGTTTCATTGTCAAATAAGAATACAGATATCTCCGTAAGGGAAGAATTTCCTGACAACCAAAGTTTAACAGAAGATTCCTCCTGTATTGTGAGAAGAGAACAAACCGATTCCTCTGGCTTTACAGGGATTATGGTCATTTGACCTAGCATCTTCTCCTGAAAGTTCACTGAAAGCCAATATTCTCGGGAAAATTCTGCATTCTTCAAAATATCAGAACATTTAAAGAAGAATGACAGATTTTTTCCCCTTGTAAGACCTGGAATCAGTGTATAATACAAGGAGCTTGAATTATCGTACTCCATGACTGAACTCGTGAGAACATCACCTGAACCATCATGATAGACCAATACTTTTTCGATTGGTGAAAAATCTAACACTTCTGCGTAAAGATACACATCAAAGATATCACTTCCTTTTGGGATTACTTTTTCAAAGTAGATTAAAGAAGGAGCAGCAAAATCTAACCAGAGATGAGTTTTAGCTTCGGCTGAAACTAGCGTATCCGTAGGATCTTTCCATTCAGCTTTTACTAAGAACCAGTTCGAGAACTCACGAGAGAGTTCGAGTGTCCATTCTTGTATCAGAGCTGGTAATGAGATTGGATCTTCTCCACGTTCTAAATCGGGTAAATAAACGGATTTTCCACCAGTATATTGGGAAATCCATTGAAATTGATGTGCTGTATATCGATCTGGGTTTTCACAAACGACAGTGCTAATCTTTACGCCAAGGTTTTTTAGATCTGTAACAACTGAAAGGAGTTCCGAACCATTATACATAGATGCGCTACTGTCTGTTCCTACGTAATCACCTGGATCACAATCTTCGTCTCCAACCAGAATTATTAATTTTTGAGAACCAACTCTCCAGCTAAAATATTTTGCAAGGTATAACGCATCACCCCATGGTTCTTTGCCACCACTTGCGGAAAAAGAGTTGATTAAGGTTTGTACTCTAGAGAAATCAGACGTTAAGTCTAGATAATTAGATTCAGATCTTGTGGGATATTCTGAATATCGTGTAGAACCGTAAAATATTGCCCCGATTCTTAAATCTGGGATTTCATCGGCTAGAGTATCAATGAGGTTCGTAAGCTCATTCTGTACTGCCGAAAGTTCTTCCCCCATACTCCCAGAAACATCGATTACTAATACTAGATCCACTGTCTGGACAGGTTGAGAATCAATTGCAGTTATTTCTGCATGAAAGGATATATTTTGACCTATGTCTACACTCGTAAGTTGATCAGCATTATTTGATAAGATTGCAATATTTGTAGACGTCGTACTAACTGAAATCTTCTCAAAATTTACAGTATATGTTCCATTATTGTACATGTATATGTCGAAAGCTATATTTGAATGAATTCCTAAACTTGAGGAATTTTGTGCAATACTTATGACCAAATCATCTGAAATAACAATGCTAGATTCCTTTATTCCAGATTCAAATGATTTCTTGTTATTCACATCCAATATTAGGTTTTGACCAACATATAATGCTATTACAAGAATCACAACACCTATTATTACTAATTTTTTCATTTAAAATGTCTCCATTGAATGATAATTTCTTGTTCAATAACAATTAACAACAAATATCATCGTATATCAATATTGATCAAACCCTTATAAACGTTGTGCAACGTTACGCAATGAAGTTCAGCTCTATAAAAACTAGTGTGGGAAGTCCTAGGGTTTTTTATTTTAGAGATTTCATGATAGTAGCACTGTTATTGTATTCAGTAATTGCTTGTGAATGATGAGAATGTCAAATAAAAACCTGAGAAAACTCGATCCCGCTGGTGAGACAATAATCAAATTTATTACTGCAATTTGTGATGATATAGGTCCGAGAATAAGTGGTTCAAGGGAGGAAAAGGCGGCTGGAGAAGTGATCTATGATGAAATGACTTCATTTTGTGATACTGTTGAGAAGGAAGACTTTAACTGTAGACCTGGAGGATTTTTAGATTTTATCAGAATCACTGCACTTTTTTATTATTTTGGAGTAATTTCGTACTTTTTCTTTCCTCTTCTTACATCAATCTTTCTATTCATCGGATTAGCAATATATGTAATCCAACAAATGTTTCTCTATGAAGTTGTTGATTTTCTCTTTCCCGAAATATCTACTTTTCATGTCATCGGGAAGATAAAACCGAGATCTTCTCCCAAAAAGCTCGTGTTACTTTCTGGTCATCATGATTCAGCTTTTGAATTTCCAATATTTAGTAAGCTAGGAGAAAGATCAGCTTATCTTATTTATGCGACAGTAGGTATAGTAGTTGTCAATATTTTACTAGGTCTATTAAGAACGCTCATCACTGAACAAAATATTGTTTCAATCTTGGATATGACACAAATAGTGTTATTTATGTTTGGAATTATCCTTGTCACCCTCGTTACACTCTTTTTAAGGTCAAATAAAGTGGTTATGGGAGCCAATGACAATTTATCAGCAGTAGGTGCAATATTGGAATGTGGAAAATATCTCTCAGAACATAGACCCAAAGAGACAGAGATTTGGATAGTAAGTTTTGCGGGGGAAGAACATATGCGAGGATCAAAACGTTTTGTCTCTCTACATAAAAAGGAACTCCTAACACGTGATGGAATGCTACTAAATTTTGAAACACTGAGTGCAGATGAATACTTACTAGCAACACAAGAACCAATGTTTCTAGCAAAACATTCCCAAAAGGTAGTCGATTTTGCATCCCTAGCTGCCAATCAGGTTGATGTTCCTGTTAGAATTGGCCCTCTACCATTTGCGGGAAGTGATGCAGCCAATTTTTCTAGAAAAGGATTACATGCGGCGACTATCTTTGGATTGGCAAAAAAGGGGACTCCTCCACACTGGCATACTTTAGAGGATACGGCGGAAAAACTTTCTGGACCAAAGATCGTCAATGCCGCAGAAGTCGCTATTCAGTTTGTTTTGAATGTGGATCAGTCATGAATTAACATGAATCCTCAATGAGACCCTAATTTCACTTTCAATAAATCAAATAAGCCCTCAGGTTCAATTCCTGAGATAATCATTTCCCCTGCGTGGTTAGTAATTACTTCCAATAACGGAATGCAGTCTAAATCCATTTTTTTGTAGAAATTTGAAGTAAACCAATAGTTCTTATTACTGGAACCTCGTAGACCTGATTGGAGTTTAAGATTCTGGTTAAATCGACCTGCAATGATTAAATCCACATTTTGTACTACAGAGTCGAGATCCTGAAAATTTTTTAACTCCTTTAGAGTATACCCTGTCAAGATAATGATCCCTAGTTTAGTGTGCTGTTTAATCAGGGCAATTAGTTCAATGAGTTCTGCTAATTGTTGAAAAGGTTCTCCTCCCGAAAGTGTTACTCCAATTATTTGCTTTTTTTGGTAATACTGTTTAATATCCTCCAGTAAGTGAGAGATTTTTACTTCTCTTCCCGTATTTTGATCATGAGTTTGAGGATTAAAACAGCCAGGGCATTTCAAAGTACAGCCTTGGACCCAGATGGTGTAATGAGGTCCTGGGCCATTCACTTCCGAGATTGGAATTATTGAAGAAATTCTCATATGCTTTTTACCTTCCCAATTAGTAGGATTCTACCTTTCATATAATATATTTTGAAATTGTACTCTTGGGATATTTATTGTTTCTTTTGGGTGGGAAGAATGAAAGTGATAATCTTCCTTTATAAGGAAGAGAAAAAAGGTAATTCCTGAATTGATGAATACATCTCTCTGCACTGCTGAGATATATTTTAAGTCAACTCCTCTCTATGTTTAATTGGGTGGTTTGATGGATCTCCCTCTTGAGAATTTTCTGGAACGTTTAAAACAAGAATCAGAATTTCTTCCTGAGCTAGTTCCTTTTTTCAAGTGCATTTTTACATTTTACTATGTTTTTCCGATTTCTGAACCTTTTCGCTTTATAAAAAGGGGTTCATTTCTCAAGGCTATTTCAAATAAGAATTCTCAACAGAAATTTGAGTTTATTTTCAATTCTTTCAAGATTCCAATAAATTCTAATGTCCTTGCTTACTTAGGGAGAACTAAATGGTGGTGGGTAAGCATAAGTGAGGTAAGTCAGAAAGGGGTTAATATCTATCAGCTATCCATCATCTATGAACAATTTTCAGAGACTAAAAAGCGAAAAAGCACTGGATCATACTTTACTCCTAAAGAACAGGTTCAGTTCATCAGTCGGTACAGTTTGTACCAGTTTTTATCTCTTGACAAGTCTTTAGGGATAAAAGAAACTATCTTGTACGAAATAATCTTTCAAGGTAAAGTATCAGAAGAAAACGTTGTCATCTGCGAAAAATTACATAGAAAATTGTTATCTATGGCGATAGTCGACCCAAGTTGTGGCATGGGACTTTTCTTACATGAGATTATTGAGGTTTCTGCTTTTATTCTCTCGAAAATTCGAAATTTAATTTCCGTTCCTAGGTTCCAATCGGTTCATTCTTCGTTTCTTCAAAGTTTAACTGGTTATGACATAAATACTGATCATGTTGTTATTACAAAACTTGTACTTCTCCATCATTGGATCAAAGTAGGAGTGTCTGATACAACAAAATCTAGATTAGAGATTGTAGAATTTTTTGAATCACTAAAGAACATTAAACATAAAGATTTTTTAGTCGAAGAAACTCTGATGGATTCAAAATATGATTTATGTCTAGGTAATCCCCCCTATGTTCGTCATCATGATATAGATAAAGAAAAAATTATTGAAAATCTCACAAATATGCCTCATTATCAATCAGTATTTTCAGGGAAAAAAGGATTACTTGATTCTAAAGCAGATCTTTATTTTTACTTTTGGATCAAGCTAATGCTGAGTCTTAATCCTAATGGAGTCGTAGGATTAGTTTTGTCACGATCTTGGTATTCTTCTCAATTTATCGCTCCAATTAAATCCTTGCTTGGAGAAAAATATCTGAATCTTGATTTAGTGGTAGAGCTCCCATTCGAACCATGGAAATCAGCGGAAATTATTACTAATATTGTGATTGGACACAGAGTTTCAACTTTTGACAAACCAGAATCCACCGCTGTAATAGTTTGGAAAGAAAAAATCTCAGACCTGTTAGAAATCGGTGAACCAATATCTAGTTTTGTCAATGACCAAACTAAGTTACGTTCCAAAATTTATGCTGATGTAATAATTGAATCCTTAGAAAAAAGACAATTTCGGATCAGTAAGATTACTAATCCTCATCAATTATTTTCTAATGAAATGATTGATAGATTTCCAGTTCTAAGATTTGACTATGTTACAATGGCACCTTTCCTCCTTCATCAAGTACTTCAAGCAAATAAGGAAAAATTCTGCCTCTTGACTCAATTAGGAAAATTGAGCTTGGGTTCCACCACTGGGGCAAACAAATTTTTCTATTTAACTCTAGAAGGTATTAAAAATCACAATCTTTCACAAAATCATTTAGTACCCATGACGAAATCACCTAAAGACTTCATTAGTTTATGTAGGATATCTCCTAAGAAATCTCTGTCATTGTTGTATGTCCCATCGGGGTTTGATTTTGAAGAAGATAAAAATTTAAAGTATTATCTTGATTCATTCCAGGATAAAGCTCTCTCCCGGCCTTATTTTCAGAATAAAACAAAGAATAATTGGTATCGTATTGCGAAGATTCAACCAGAGATAATTATTCCAAATATGACCTATTTACGACTGTTTGTGGCTTACAATAAAGAAAATTTCCACATAGATAAACAGTGGATTGGCTTCTGGCCAAAAGAACACCTTTGGACAAATTTTTTACTTGGGTTCATGAATTCAACCCTGGGAATACTTTTACGTGAGATTCAAGGGACTAGAACTTTAGGATTAGGTTCTCTGAAGTTATCACTGAACGAATGTCGAAATTTACTTGTGCTCGATCCGAGATTGGTCTCTGATGAATTGGTAAAGCAAATAAATGTATGTATTGAGCAATTAATGCACCTACCAATTCCCCGATTTGGAGAAAAGACTAAATATTCGGAAATCCAACAAGAATTAGATTACCTCATTTGTACTGAGTATCTGAAATTATCACCCCAAATACTTGAAAAAATCCATCAGACACTCAGATTCGAGATCGAATGGCGTTTAGGAAAACTATTAAGATGATTACTCCTGATTCAGCCAAATTGACTCTGAAAGGAAGAAAAAATATGTCTAAACAGGTCATTTTTCACGAAGGTTACTATTTGGAATATACGTCTGATCCAGCTGCAAAAACAGGGAGGATGGAAGCGATTATGGACGAATTGACTGACTTCTCAGTAATAACCCCATCTCCCGCAACCATCGAAGATGTACTGTTGGTTCATTCTGAAGAGCATCTCGTCAGAGTCCAAAACGATTATGATCAAGTGTATAAGTGTGCTTTATTGGCAGTCGGTGGAGCACTTCTTGCTGCAGATTACGCTTACAATCAACAACCTATCTTTGCAGCTATTCGTCCTCCAGGTCATCATGCTTCACCTGATGGATACTGGGGATTTTGCTATTTTAACAATGTAGCAATTGCAGTTAGATATTATTGCATACAGAAACAGCTTCGTAATGCATTAATAGTCGACTTCGATTTGCATTTTGGAGATGGATCCAATAATACATTCAGGAATGATCCTCTGGTTACCTATTATGCAGCAGAGGGGACTACTCCCAATGACTTCATTGCTAATCTGATCGACTTTCTCGCTCAAATGAGTGAAGTAGATTTTTTAGCTGTATCTGCTGGTTTTGATAGACATGAAGCAGATTGGGGTGGTCTTCTATCTACTAATGACTATCGTTCCATCGGTTCGATTTTAAAGACTTATAGTGAGGACCATGGAAAAAATAGACGATTTGCATGTCTCGAAGGTGGGTACAATCATTCCGTCCTTGGGAAGAATGTAAGGGCGTTTATAGATGGTTTCTATTGAAAGGATATCTCTTGCATGACGGAAGTACTTTGTGTGGAGTATATAGAAATCGAAGCCAAAACTAATAGGTGGTACTCTGTTTGTGTTTCTAAAGCAAATCGTGAAGGATGAAAAATGGGAATAATCCGCACTCCAGAAGATAATTTTGATAATTTACCCGATTTTCCTTATAAGCCTCACTATCTTATGATTAATGATGCTAGAGTTCATTATATTGATGAAGGATCGGGTGAGATAATTTTATGTCTACATGGTGAACCTACGTATTCATATCTTTACCGTAAGATGATTCCACTCTTTTTAAAAGCTAATAAAAGATTTATTTCGTTTGACTTTATTGGCTTTGGTAAATCTGATAAATATACTGAGTTAGATGAGTATACGTATGATATGCATTATACTACGTTATCTAAATTTGTTGAAAATTTAAATTTAAAGAATTTAACACTTGTAGTTCAGGATTGGGGAGGATTACTCGGTCTACCCTATGCTGCAAATAATCCAGATAAAATCTCAAATCTGGTAATTATGAATACAGGACTACCGTCAGGAAGATCTAAACCTAATGAAGCGTTTTTACAATGGCGAGAATTTGTAAAAAATAATCCTGATCTACCAATAGGTATGGTAATAGAAATGGGATTAGCAAATAGAGAAAACATTTCGTCAGAGGTAGTTAAAGCTTACGAAGCTCCTTTTCCAACTGAAGAATACAAAGTAGGAGCACGAGCTTGGCCATTGCTAGTCCCCATTACCCCTGATGATCCAGTAGCCGAAGTTATGTTAGAAACACGAGAAAAACTGAAGAAATGGAGAAAACCGACGTTAGTTATGTTTTCTGATAAGGATCCAATCACAAAAGGTGCTAATCAATTCTTTAGAAAATTAATTCCCACTGCCAAAGATCAACCAGAATTAATAATTCGAGATGCTGGCCATTTTTTACAGGAGGAGAAAGGAGAAGAAATTGCTTATTATATTATAAATTTCATAAGATAAATCTAATCAAGATAGAATATAAGGAAAATTAAAGGTAACTAATATGAATAGAAGCATTTATACAAGAAAAGGGGATAAAGGAAAAACAGGTGTATTAACAGGTGAGAGGATTGAAAAAATCGACCCACGTATAGAAGCTTACGGAACAGTAGATGAATTAATTGCCAGTTTGGGGGTAAGTAAGGTATTTTCGAAACCAATTCTTGCGAATTATATTCATCAGATTCAAGAGCATTTATTCATGATTGCTGCTGAGCTGGCTACTCCAATCCATCATTTTGAGGAAAAAAACGTACTTGTAAAGGGCATTAAAAGGACAACTGCTGAAGATGTGGTTGAATTAGAAAGGATTGCAGATGAACTAACGAATCAACTTCCTCAGATAAAAAATTTTGTAATTCCAGGTGGTAGTACTTCAGCAGCGTTTCTCCATCAATCAAGAACGGTTTGTCGGCGTGCAGAGAGAAATATTATTCGTTTTATGAACTTAGAGAGTGTAAATACTGAGATCCTTAGGTACATAAATAGACTTTCAGATTTATTGTTTGTCTTTAGTCGTTTTGCCAACGTTAAATTAGGGGAAGGAGATCAAATTATATCTCGTCAAGGGGTATCACATCAGAAGCAAGAATA
>JAEOTM010000089.1 GCA_016839815.1 Candidatus Hodarchaeota archaeon | reverse complement strand
GTAGTAATATAGTGATTCACATTATAAAAGACTAGTTCAGTTACACCATCAAAGAGAGGATGAGTATTCAAGAAGTTATTAGTAACAAAGTCATCCTCTTCGGTGTATTCCACCGTCCCGACTCCTTTTCCCGACAACCATTGTTCTAGCTCATTTTCAGGATGATAATCAGAGAAGATTACCCAACCACCCATATTGACATAATCCTCAAGGGCTATCAGTTCCTCAGTGGTCCAAGAGTACCCACCCCGTCCAATGAAAATGAGATCAAATGATAGGAGATATTCCAGTATTAGATATTCCGACTGTTCTATATATTTAACAACACAGCCATAATCTTGATAGACATTCCCAATTTCTCCAAGGTGATATTCCCCATGAGCGACAATAATTCCGACCTCTATAAAATCTACTATATATACTACTGTCTGGTTAATATGATTACCTGCCCTATCAGCTAATGAGAATTTTATTTTATATTCTCCACTCATTTCAAACTGTACAATTACCTGATTAGGGTTATACATATCAATATATAATGATTCCCAAGTGTAAGTCAAGGGTTTTTGTAAATAGACTTTGGTTGATGCTATACCTGATAAATTATCAGTAGTATTCCAGGAGATATAACCATGCGTGAATGTTATTGCTTCATTCTCCGAAGGATAAAGATCCACTATCATTGGAGGAGTAATATCAATTATGAGGTTTTTTGTATCAGAATAGTTTGTCGAGGAATTATCAACTAAAATGACAGTAATTTCAAGTATTCCCTCTGTCAAATCACTAAAATCTATATAACTAGAAGAAGTGCTTGTAAAATATACATCATTTACAAAGATTTCAAAATGATCAACTGTAGTATTTTCTAAGTAATAATTCCATGAAACATGTGGATTTAATGAATTTGTTACCAATCCTGAGTACTTGATACTTACACCAGAAGTTTGACCTGTTGCTGCTAAGCTAATCAGATTCTCTAGGAACTTTTTCCAGCTATCTTGATTGAAAGAATCATAAGGATCAAGGCTTAGGACAATTAGAGAACCTAACTCTTCTACAAGGACACCCGTAGTAAATTCTCCGCTTTCAGTTGATAGCAAAGGAATACCTCCTGAAAACGAATTGTAAGCATCATCCACATAAAATGAAGTAATTTCATCGAATAATGGATGTGAGGATAGAAAATTTGATGTAGTGAAATCACCTGGCCCTTGTTCATTTCTAATTACTCCGTAGTCACTTTTAAGCCAATTAATCACCATTTCATTATAATCACTTCGATAGACATACACAAGCCAACCACCAGAAGTAACGTAATCCGTAAGGGCATCTAATTCGGAGGTGGTCCATGAATTATATCCATATTCACCTATAAATACGAGATCATACCTCATTAGCACCTCAAGGGTAATTTCCTCATAAATATATGAAACTAAATACCCACGTTCATATTCATAATAGTTTTCGAGAATCCAGATTTCATCCTCACCATGTGTCCGGATGATTCCAATACTGAAATAGTCAACAACTACACTGATGATTTTGTCCCTTCTATTTCCTACTCGATCCCAAACACTGACTTTGAGTTGATATTCCCCTCTTTCCACAAAGTTGAGGTAACAATGTGTTGTACCATAGGGATCTGGATAGGGGTCAATCGATATCTCTGTCCACGTAATATTCCCAGGAGCAAGATAGTACACTTTTTCTTGATGGACTCCAGAAAAAGCATCAGCTGAATCCCATACAAATGCAATACGACTAGAATTAATTACAGAACCATTAACTAGATCACGAATATTTATAGTAGGCGAGGTTAAGTCTACAAGCAACGATTCAATATCACTGTACGAATTGGTTTCATTATCATAAAGAATGACAGTTAGATTGAATGTTCCTTCTGTTAATCCTGTTAACTGAAAGCTTGATTCATTCGTACTGCCTACATTCACTTCATCTACGAATACGTCAATATGATCAAGTGTCGTGTTTTCAAGATTGACATTCCACGAAATTACTGGGGAGCTTGTATTTGCATACAATGAGCTGTAATCTAGGTTAATACCATTAATTTGACGAGATTTCACGTAATTAACTAAATTTTCCCAAAAAATTGGACCATCATAGCTATAAACCGTACTAGAGTAGCCTAGACTACCGCAGTATACAACAAGTCCTCCAATTTCTTCTAAAATCCCACTAATTATGTATTGTCCATTGGATGAAAATATTAATGGATCCGCGTCACTATTATCGAGATTCCAGTTATCATAAGTCCAACCGAGAGACACTAGATTTAAGTCCTTGACAATTGGATGGATACTTGAAAAAAGGGACGTATGTGTATCTCCAGTTCCATAATCATCCCTTATTATTCCATATCTTGTATTTAACCAATCCATGAGTAAAGCATTGTAACTGTAACCATGTATACATACAATCCATCCTCCTTCATTCATATATTCATCCAGAGCATCAAACTCCGCTGTAGTCCATGAGTTATCACCAGAATCACCAATAAACACAAGATCGAATTGTTTTAGCCAAGATAGTGTGATTTGACTTTCAAAGTTCAATACTTCATAGCTGGCTCCTCTATTGGCATAGAAGTTCTTTAGATGATTCAAGTCGTATTCCCCATGAGTTTGTATAAAGCCAATTCGTGGAAAATCGAGGGTGAAGAAAAGGAGATAAATACCGGCATTCCCTGCTGCATCCGTTAAGATGATTTTTAGTTGATATTCACCATTTTCATTTAGATGTAGTTCATACCTCCTATCCTCACCATATAATGGATCTAGCTTTGTCCAGGTACTATTTCCACCTCCTGATAACCATACTGAATTCATCACATAGGTTGATAGGTTATCTGATACATTAAAATAGAAATCAAACACCGAATAGCTTATAACCGAGTTATTCTCTATATTTGATTCGGTCATGATTGGTTTAGTAAGATCAACAATTAGATTTCGACTATGACTATAGGTACTTGATGTGTTGGTATACAACACAACTGTTAGATTATGAATACCCTCTGAAACGCTTGAAAGTGTATAATTGTTGTTGTTAGTAGAGTTAATATACATAGAGTCTAAATAAATTTCAAAATGATCCGCTGACGAATTTTCTAAGTTCCAAATCCATTCTACTGTTGGTGAAGAGGTATTAGTAATTAAAGAGGTATATTTTAAAGCAATTCCATCCTTTGGAGTTGACACAGCCTCACTAATAATATTAGATATGAATTGCTGGTTATCGGTATAATAAAGGTAGTTATCGATATCACCTGATAGTGCAATTAGACTTCCCATAGCTTCTACAATCGCACCAATTTCGTAAAATCCATCTTGACTCCAAATAAATGGAATTGCTAAATCTCCTTGTATTTGCCATGAGTTGTGAGTATAATAGAAATAAAGTTGAGATACACCTTCAGTTAATGGTATAGAATGAATGAAAGTTGAAGTGTATTGATCACCAGGTCCTGAAGAGTCTTTAACTATTCCATAATCACTCTCTAACCAAGGAAGTACAACATCAGAATAAGATGCTCTATGAATATAAACAACCCATCCACCAGATTCAATGTAGTTATTGAGCAGTTCAAACTCTTCTAAGTTCCATGGAAATCCCCCATAGCCTATAAACACGATATCAAAACTCTCTAACCAATTACTCGTTATTTGATTTCCATAAATTAACACTTCGTGATAATACCCGTTGCTACTAAAGTAGTTCTTTAAATTATTAAGGCTATTTTCGTTGTGATTTTCAACAAACCCAATCCTCGGTATATCTAATGTGAAATCAATATAATAGACCCCTTTGTTTCCCGCTGCATCTGTTAATACAATTTTAAGTTGATATTCTCCATTTTCATTGAGATGTAGTTCATAAGCCCGAACTTGACCATAAAGCGGGTCAAGTTTTGTCCATGTAATGTTTCCACCACCACTAAACCATACTGAGTCCTCTATAGAAGATGAAAAATTGTCAGACACGTTAAAGTAGAAATCGAAGACCGATCGTATTTGAACCGAGTGATTTTCGATATTTGATTCTGTAAAGACTGGTGGGGTGAAATCAACAATTAAATCACGGCTATGACTATAAACAGTAGAGGTGTTGGTGTACAATATTATAGTTATGTTATGAACGCCTTCTGTAACGCTCGATAGAGTATAGTTCGAATTACTAGTAGATCCTACATATACAGAATTTAGCAGTACTTCGAAATGATCCACACTAGTATTAACTAGATTCCATATCCATTCTACAGTTGGTGTTGAGATATTTGAGACTAAGGAATTATAATCTAAAGCAACACCCTCGTTTGGAGATAGTGCTGCTTCGTTGATAATATTTAGTAAGAACTGCTGGTTATCTGCACTATAAACATCATAAGCTATGTCTCCTGAAAGTGCAATTAGTCTTCCCATACTTTCTACTATTGCTCCAAGTGTATTTGATCCATCTTGACTCCAAATAAATGGTGTGGCCAGATCTCCTAGTATTTGCCAAGTATCAAAGGCTTCATAGAAATATATCTGAGATAAATTTTCAGTTAAAGGTGTTGAATGAACAAAAGTAGATGTAAAATGATTACCAGGTCCAGTATGCTCTCTTATAATGCCATAATCAGTTTCCAGCCAAGGGAGTAAAACGTCGGAATAATACGCTCTATGAATATAAACAACCCATCCTCCCGATTCAATATAGTTATTTATCCATACAATTTCTTCTGAACTCCATGCGGATCCCCCATAGCCTATAAATACAACATCAAAGCGTTGTAACCATTCAGGGGAGAAAGGATTGCCAGAATATAATGTTTCAGCGTAATAATTATTAGATTGGTAAATATTCCTGATGCGATATAATGAAACCTCCCCGTGAGATGCAATGATTCCTGCTGCCAAATAATAGACAGTAAAGGTTATTGAAACATTGAGAACATTACCACACCAATCTACGGATCGTAAAATATAGTTATATTCTCCTCGATCCTTGAATACTTGATGTGAGTTATTATGGAACCAATCGTCTACATAAACCCTATTATAGTAATTTGTTGCAGGTAACTGTCTGAATAACTGAGTTGTGAGAATATCAGCGGGATCGTCATATACCCATCGAATAATTTCGTATATTTCATTAATTTCGGTTCCATTGGTGGGCCAAATATCTATAACTTCCGGTTTAGTTAAATCTACGTTAAGAATTTCCGATGTAGTAAATGTGCGAGTTGAATTATCAGTTAACACTAATGTCAGATTATAAGATCCTTCACTTAGACTACTTAAATTGTACCATGAGTTACTTGTGTTCCCTTGGTAAACGCTGTCTACCCAAATATCTACATTCTCTACTGTAGTACCCTCGAGATTATATATCCATGAAAAACTAGGATTTTGGGAGTTTGCTAGTACTGCTGAAGAAGGAAGGAATAGTCCTTCGTTTGTCTTACTAGTTAAGGAGAGTAAGTTATCTAGAAAAATACTGTTATCCCCATTGGCTATATAATATTCAAAACTGGATCCTATCATCACATAATAGCCAATCCTCTCTACTACTCCTGCTACAGCATAAGTATCAGTTTGATCCCACACTAATGGAGTGAATTGGTTTGCCAACTTGAAGGGAACAGGATAGTCAAAATTTAGCGAGCTCACTCCCGTAAATAGTTCGCTAAATTCAATAGAATTGAAATTTGAAGTATAAAAATTTGGAAGAGGATTTTCTTGTTGGTATTCAATCCCAAGTCTTGCTAGGTATCGATTAAATGTAAAACTTCCAGTCCATCCACCGATATCTATTACAATCCCCCCACTTGTGAAATAGTCCTCTAGACTCAGTAATTCATTCCTAGTCCACCCAAGGTCCACCGCATGTAACAAAAATATCATATCAAATGTATTCATCCATTCAAATGTAAATTCAGTGCTTGATGAATTTCCGCGAACCACTGTTTCAATTAGAGTACCATTAATTCTTTCATAGTGATCACTGATAAGGTTGATTGAATAATTATCAGGTCCAACTATTGCTATGTTAATTGTATCTGAATTAGAGATTTTCGGTAGAGGATAGCTAGGTATAGGATGAATGTTATTTTCCCCTGTGCTAGATTGACTAGTAGAAGGTAATTCATGCGCTATTTCATTTATGGAAGAATCAACATTGTTCAGGGTCGCATCCAATAAAGTACCCCTTAACTTAGTTAGTACAGTTTCATCCTTACCTTTAACTTCTAATTTAGTTTGATTTATATTATTTAATCCAATTCCAATGAAAAAAGACGTACTAATTAACAAAATTAGGGTAGCTTTACTAATGTACTTACCTAGATTCTTTTTTAATAAGGTATCAGTCATATTTTTCTTCCCTTCTTCAACGCCTCAAGAAAGAATGTTACTAAGAATTAGATCCCCAGATAACTTGGATAGAATAAAAATATTTTTGGGTAAATTTTAGGGTGAACCTTGGAAAATGCTAATTAGTAAATTTTCATATGGGTGAGAAATACATTTTCTCAACTCAATCAAGTTTTAAATACTACATTAAAACGATCTAATTGTCTAAATAGAGGAATTCTGAGGATTTTATATTATGTCTGATTATAAACCGATGTGGGGAAAACCTTTTTACGAAAAGATTCATCCTACCAATAGTATTATTATGGCGTGCAATACTCGAATTGGTAGGGGAGTGGTTAAAGGAATTTTACAGGCCGCAAAAGATACAAACTCGCCTATAGTCTTTGAATTAGCAAAATCAGAGTCAGATTTGAATGGGGGCTATACAGGCCTTACTCCAGCCAAATATGGGAAATTTGTCACAGAAGCAGCAGCTGAGGTTAAATACTCTAACTACGCTATTCACGGTGATCATATAAAAGTTGGAAAACTCGATGACATTCCTGGAGTAAAGGAATTAATTTCTGCCCAAATCGCAGCAGGTTACACATCATTCGCTATTGATGCAAGTTTTCTATATGATGAATCGGGTTCTAATGATAAAGAGCGTCTGGCTGGGAATATTGCAGCAACAACTGAAGTAACTCATTTCATTGAAGACAAAATAGGCCATAAAAACTTCGGATTAGAAGTTGAAGTTGGTGAAATTGGGAAAAAAGACCCTAAGACCGGCCTAGTTATGACCACTGTAAGTGAAGCGACTACATTCATTGAATCGTTAAAAGAGCAAGATGTTCATCCACATTTTCTCGCAATTGCTAACGGTTCAGTTCATGGATTTCAATATGATGAGCATGGAAATCCAATACGCCAGGAAGGAATCGATATTCAACTAACCTCGGATATTGGTAACGCCATCAAACCAAATGGAGTGAAAATTGCTCAACATGGAATTACTGGAACTCCACTGGATATCATTGCAAAGAGATTCCCTAAAGATGTAATCGGAAAAGGTAATGTTGGAACGAATTGGATGACTGTAGCTTGGGATGTTCTAAAAATCTTTGAACCAGAACTATTTGACACTATTTTCAAATGGACAAGTGATAATTATCACAAAACAGGTATTCCTGTTAATGAAACTTTCTTGAAATACAGCAAAATGGCTATAATCGAATATTTTGATGACCTCTATGCAGTTAACGAGACTACTGAACATGCTTTGGCCTCTACCGCATATACTAGTGCACTAATGTTCTTGAAGGCGTTTAATAGTTACGGTCAGGCATCCAAACTTTAAGGGAATTTTCTTCCTTCCTATTTTCCTTTTTTAGGGTGACACTGCTTTGGATCTAAGAAATTTAGAAATTGATCTCTTCTTAATCCGACATGCACAACCAGAGAATCCACCTGAGCATTGGACTTCTCCTACCTCACCTTTGAGTGAAGAAGGAATAATTCAAGCAAAAACGACTGCTGAAGAATTGCGTACTCAGAGGTTTTCGGAATTTATTGTCAGCCCTTTTCTTCGGACCAAACAAACAGCTATGTACATTCATGAAGCACTTGAGGACAAACCTGTATTCAGTGAACAGGAATGGTTAGCAGAAATTGATCTTGGTATATGGGCTGGAAAAATTAAATCAGAAATTAAGGAAGATCCCTCTTATCCAAAATTCTTTCCTATGGATAAAGTAGGAAGACATGAACCACTTGTAGCTAGGCTGTTAAACACCCATAAAGAATTTGCCTTCCCCCAAGGTGAGAGTCTTCAAATTTTCTGGAATCGGGTGTCTTCGGGGTTTGAGAAACTACTTGCCTTGAAAAGAGATGGGAAGGAGTATCAGATCGCATTAGTTGGACATGGAGGATCATTTTTTATTATTCAATCATTATTATTGGGTAAGAAATTTACTGATAGTCATTTTCCAGTAATGGCTATCAATATGGGGTGCTATGCGCATATTCGTATATTCAAGGAGCGAGTTGTGTTCATACAGCTTAACTAAAAGACACAAGTAGATTTTCTGTCAATAAAAATAAGACACAAGTCCAGATTATTGTTCGTAGAAGATCTATTCTTTGAAATATCACTTTACGATAGTGAGTCCGAGAGGAGAGACCAAAACCACGAAAATATAATGCTTGGGCCAAAAATTCCGAGCGATAAAGACTGGATGCAATAATGATAGCTAATGCTTTGGGTAGCCAAATGAGGATTCTCAACTTTCCTCCAATTTCACCTCGTAATGTGAGAGTCTCCAATGTTTCTTGAGTATCTTTTAACACTCTGGGAACGAACGTCAGAGTTAGTGAGGGAATGATAGCCCAACGGGGAGGGATTCGGAACGATTCCAAGATTCGGGTTAAATCTGAAGGATTAGTAAATGAAATATAGAAGGAAAATCCAAGAGCTCCACTTACTATCCGTAAAAATACTCCAAGTGCTGGAGTTAATCCAGAAAAAAGCCATGTTGTGCCTGCTAAAAATATAATCAAGGGAGCTATTCCCCATAAGAGATTGACTATTGCTCGTATTCCTCCTACCAGGAAAAATTCGATGAGGATAAAAGCTGTTAAAAGTGCCAATGGGACGGGCTTTAGTATTAGTAAAAGCACAAATTGAATGAGAAGTATCAGCATACCTGATAGCGGGTGGAAATTTGTCGAATCAGGACGAAATACTAACCCTTGATAGAGTCTATCGAGGATTCCTGGAATTAGCGATCCCTCCCTGAAACCTGTGTCAGATAGTTATTTAGTTGATTGATATTTGTATAATGAGGAATATCCGCGCCTAGACGATTTATGGCTGTAATTAAACGAACGACTTGGTTAGGAATTAACTGAGTTGTAGCTTCTAGCTTATAAAGCACGTCTTTTGGTGAACCATCTAATTTAATACCATTATCTTGGATTACAGCAATTCTATCAAATAGAGGTAAGATACGGGAATCATTGCTAGCAATAATGACAGTCTTTCCTGAAGATACAGCACTTTGCAATAATTGTGAGAAAATAATCTTTCCTTGGGAGTCCATCCCAATAGTTGGTTCATCAAGCAGAATAATTTGCCTATTAAGTTGGAATGCTAGCCAAATGGCCGCTAATCTCCGTTGTCCTTCACTTAATGCATAAATCTTCTTTTCTGCAAGATGAAGGAGACCTGAATTTTCAAGAAGAGTTGTTCCTTCTTCTTCTGGTAATTCTAATCTGGAGATTTCTTTGCGTAAAGTTGGGCCTAGGAGAAACAGTTTTGCATTCTCTGGAACCAGACAGAGGAATTTCATTGCTGATGCAATATTCGTAATAGATTTTCCGTTGATACGAATTTCACCAGATGTAGGCGTGAGTAATCCCCCAATCAACCTAAGAAGTGTTGATTTTCCGCACCCATTCACCCCCAATATTCCTATAACCTCTGGTGTTGAGCTAAACCAAGATAACGAATGGAAGATTTCCACTGCTTTAGAGGAATACCTATAATGAAGATTTGATAACTGAATGTCCATTTTTAATCTTCCCCTTACAATAAGTGCTTTTCCAAGAGCTTCTGAGCCTCATGAAGAGAAACTGGAATGATGGGGGAATCTTTAACTTGAAGCTGAGATATTTCTGGAGGATCAACGAGTAAAAGGTCATTAATTATGTCTTTTGGGCTTCCCTGTGCTTTAATCCTCCCGTTTTCCATTAGAATGACCTGATGGGACACCCCTAATAAATATTCAAGTCTATGTTCAAAAACAATAACAGTTCTACCCTCCTGTGCGAGTTTTACCAGTAGCTCTACTAGTAAGACTTCTGATTTTAAGTCGATTCGGGCCATGGGTTCATCAAGTATTAGGATTGGAATATTAGGCGCGATGGCTGTTGCAATGGCAACTCGTTGTAATTCTCCCGAGCTTAATTCAGTTTGAAGTTTTCCTCTTAAATGATTGATTTCAAGGAGCGGAAAAATTTCATCTAGTCGTGAATTGATTTCCTCGGGTACCAGTCCCAAATTTTCTAGAATTGATGCCACTTCCTCTTCAACAGCTAAAGTTGTTACAAAATCAGCTGGGTATTGAGGAACGTACCCGCAGAATTTTATAAGCTCTGATCGGTGAAAAGATTGAATGTTCATATTATCAATAAGAATTTCTCCAGTCAGTGCGCCTGAAGTAAACTTTGGAATTAGAGTCATCATAGTCTGAGCCAAAGTACTCTTTCCTGCCCCGCTAGGACCAGTTATGAGTGTGATCTCCCCTTGTTTGGCTAGAAAGGATATATCCTCTAATGCCCAACTGGTTGAACCCGAGTACTTTACACCAAGATTGTTGACTTCAAACATTTAGGTTCATTCATACGGAGTTTTCAGTTTCATCTACTCTTCGTGCAGGAAGCACACCTAATTCATCCAGATATGTAACAATAGGGACCGCGATTAATGTTCCAATGATTACTTGTGCGATGTTAAAAGGCACTTCAATAAGTGCAGTATCAATAGCTACCCCTAGAGCAGTTATTTGCCAAAGGAAGTAACCTACTACAATTATTGGCCCCGCAAGGATGCAAGATAAAGCCATTTTACCACGATATTTTAATTTAAGCTCTACAAGCCAGATGATTAAGACTAATATAAGTGCAAATAAAATTAAAATCCACCCAGGTAAATAATAGGTACCAAGATTGAATTCACCATATATTGTAAAGGTTCCTTCTTCAAAATTAAGTATAATAGTGAAAATCACTATGAAAATAGAAATTAAGACCAAGAATACCCGTCTTTTCGTTTGGCCCACCTTATCACTAAACCAGAACAATACTCCAACCGTGAATCCTTCTAATCCTTTGATAACAAGTGTTGCGGGGGCATAGGGTCCGAACCCTAAAAATGAATCAGCTAAGGAGGAGCCAAAACCTCCTGCGATTGCTCCGACTAGGGGACCCCCAATTAAAGCTGAAATATAGACAAAAGATTCACCGAAATTAAAGTATCCTGAGGTAGCTAATTCGAATGTAAATATTGCGGTAGACATGAAAACTAACGCCGTAAAAGTAGCAATCAAAGCAATTTGCCGTACAAGCTGTACTTCATTATCCGTTGATTGAATGGTCGTCATTTCAGTTCAGACACCTACCCGAAACATCCCTCTCAAATAGTTTCTGTATCAAAACAACATGTTTTACAGATGAATATTGCAAAAATATGAACAATTAAATTTATAACTACAGTGAAATCAAGAGTTCACAACATAAATTGCAAAAAAATGCAATACAGAATGAGAAATGATGAGTAATGAAAAATCCTCTTGGGACCAATCTCAAGTTCTTTACGGGTTAAGGCTTCTTTTAGAAAAGCATCGATCTACTCGTAAATTTTATTCGGAATTTAAGGATCATCTCGATCCCGATTCGTCGCTTCAGTTTTCGTATTCACAATTTACACGCTATCTGAAAGGGGAAACCAAGCTAAACCCAGATAAGCTTCAGTCTTTCAAGTCGTATATACTGAAAAAAGTTCAAATCGTACCTGATTTAGTAATACCTAGAATTGCCATTGATATTCAAGCTCAACCTATTCAAGTCGATTTAACTGAGCTTTTAAGCTCTCCACCAGCTCTTAATTTCCTTGCGTACTTTCTAAGCAATAAGGAAATCCTGTATGATAAATTTGACGTAATATTAACTCATTCTGAAGCTGTTCCTCTAGCAATTGGCTTTTCCATGATCCTGAACATTCCTTGGTACTCTATCTCCTTTCGTCCTCCCTCTACTAAGCCAGAACAAATTTTTCAATATCCGTATCTCATTGATCAAGAACTGGTTTCTACTTTGTATTTTAACCGAAGGTTTGGATTTACGAATAAGCGAGTACTTATCATTAATGACTACGTACGCAAAGGGGGGTTACTTGATACACTATTTCGGGTAGTGGAAGATAATAATGGTGAAGTTTCCTACCTTTTGGCATTGATTGGAATCGGGTCATTATGGAGGAGTGTATTTACAGAGCTTAGTGGCCATCTGAAGGTGTTATACCTACTTGATCAGTGAATGCTTTGTATCCTGGAGATTTATTACTGTTTTCTTGACCTAAATTTACTAATCAGAAGTAGTATCACTAAGCTCAGCCAAGGAACGAAGAAAGAGGTGATTTTTGGGTTTCCTTCTCTTTGCACCGTGATCCAGACGCTTGATTGGGCAGTAAGTCCTTGTTCATCCTCAACTACACAGGTTATTTCCCAAATCCCAGCATGTTGGGGATTAAAGGTAAATTGGATAATTTCTTGATTCCAGTTTTCCTGTGTGAGGAGAGTTTCATTTGAGTAGATTGAATAGGTATCTTTGTTTTGAGCTACAGATCGCCACTTAATCTCTGCTGTTTGGTTATCTAATATAGTTTGATCTTCAGATAATGGAAAAATAACTGGTTCATTAATTACAGGTAAATCAGAAATATTGAGGGGAGAAGATCCAAAAAATAGCTCAGCCCAATCTGAAAAGAGATCACCATCAGTATCACTTACAATAGGGTTAGTTCCAGAGAAATATTCATCAATATTAGTCACTCCATCATCCTCGAGGTCTTGCAATGTATCATCACTAGTAGGATCCATTCCATATCGAAATTCATAATAGTTTGGAAGAGTGTCAAGATCAGCATCATTACGATCAAACCGATACTTGGATGAATTAATTATCTCAAAGTTGTGATCATCGAATGGAATTTTATCTCGATTCCAACCAAAAATGCTCATGTAAGAGAGATTCTCATATGACATGAGACTCATTTCGGATGATCCAAACCATTCAGGGGGAATAACACCCTCATTAAGATGCTCACCTCCGAAGATATGTCCTACTTCGTGTAAAAGAATCAATTGTCGGGTAGTCCAGTCAAACGGTTGATTATGAGCAATAATTAAAGCATTCCCGTTCACTGAATTTGCCCGATTACGCCCTCCTTTATAATTCTCTTGATAGATTATCAAAAAATCGTAATTATTCCCGTCAACTAAAGGATCCTCTTGGGTCTCTGCAAAAGTCCAGGATAATTCTTCTGCTACCTTCACAATGCTGGTATCTAATGAGTCATTTTCTCCTGGTGTAAATGTTTTCACTTTTAAGACATGAAAACTTATATTAAACCGTTTTTCAAACGGAATAAGCCAATTATTAAAGACTTTTTGAGCATCGGCTTTGTCGGAAAAGAAGTTCTCAGCTCCAATGAGATGGCTATCAACAGCTAATAGAATTGAAATATTTCCATCTGGTGAATACCTGTTATAGACTGAATCAGTGATTTCTATAGAAGTACTCTCATTTCCATCTGCTATCAATAAAAAACTAGGTGGAACTCCGTTTGTATTGACAAATGACTGCAGAAAGAAAAACAGAAACAGAAAAAACATAAAAGAAGGAAGGTGCTTTAACATTTTAGACGAGTAAAGCTCTCCTCTTCCAGTTATTAATATTCATGATGTATGCAGATAGAAATAATATTCTTAAATATGAACCAGTTTTGTCAAGTAATCTGCTTGGGGGACTGTTCTTTACTTTATAGGTAAATGGTATTTCGAATGACGACAATTGCGGTGATATCGGACGTTCATGCAAATTTAAGTGCTTTTCAAGCTGTTCTTACGGATATTCACAGGCATAAAGTCAGTAAAATATATTGTTTGGGGGATTTAGTTGGTTATTATACAGAACCTGTTCCAACTATCCATCTTGCGATTGCTCGATGTGAAGTAGTCATTAAAGGAAATCATGATCAGGCTGCTGCATTAGGTGATGTTCCCCTCTATTACCGTAACGTGACTCAACCTCCAATCGAGTTTACTACACAGGGATTGACTGTAAACGAACGAAAAATACTTCATGGGTTACCCTTGATGTATACACTTTATCTCGATAATCATAGAGCCATGATGATCCATGGAGGTCCAGAATATCCATTGGATCAATATATGTATCCTGAAGATGAAGAGGATATACAATCTACTTTCGATTTTATGGATCTGATTGAGATTGACGTTCTCTTTTTAGGACATACTCATATTCCTTTCATTCGTCAAAGAGATAACCGGATTATATGTAATCCAGGAGCCGTTGGTCAGCCTAGAGACGGAGATAACCGGGCATCATATGTTCTCTTCGATATGGAAACCTTCAATACGAAATTCATACGTGTTTCATATGATCCTACACAGACAATTGAAGGGATTAAAAAACATCACCTGTCTATAGAACTCGCTGAACGTCTTCTTGCAGGGAAATGATACATATGACAGAATCTACAGATAGTAAATCTCTAAAAGTCATCTTAATTGGTGATGGGGGTGCTGGAAAAACCTCTTTAGTGAATCGTTTTATCCACAAGAAATTTTCCAGTATTTACAAGACAACAATAGGTGTAGATATCTCACCTTTTAACACCGTGACCCAAACAACAAAGAAACCTATTAGATTCGTTTTGTGGGATATGTCCGGACAAACACACTTCAAACGTTTTCGTTCTCGTTTTTATTCTGGGACTAGTGGTGCTATTATTATTTACGATCTAACAAATGCTCAAACTTACCGAAACGTGCAAGCATGGTTGAAGGAATGTAAGGATAATATTCGAAAACCAATACCTATGATTTTATTGGGGAATAAATCTGATTTAACCGAACTTCGAGTTGAATTACCACGATCTGAGTATCCTGATCTCCCCACATATCAAACATCAGCAAAGAATGGTGAAAATGTGGAAAAAGCGTTTTTCCAACTCTTTGAAGAAATTACTCAAGAGAAGTTGGAGAAAGGAGAACAACCCGAAGTAAAGACAACTCACATTTCTTATGAGAAATCTTAATTTCTTCACGGATTAAGTCAACCTTCTTTTTACAGGGAGATTTTCTGATGAAACCTGATGCCCAAAATGGTATCTCACCACGAGTTAGCCTATTTACTGCATTCATTATTCATGCGTCTGTAGAAATTCCCTTCTTTATATTTCCAGTTATTATCCTCTTGGTTGGCTCAGACCTATTTCAGGATTCTTCTATATCTGAATGGATTGGATTAGGAGCAATCGGAACAATCGGAACTCTTTCCGCAGCGCTACCTTCTCCTATTTTCGGTACATTAGCTGACAAATACCGTCGTGGGATTCTAATGACTTTTAGTTTGATATTTACAATCTTTGGGACAGTGATAATCGGATTCTTTGGAACTTACTTTCCTCTCATGATACTCGGAGTAATTCTACTTGGTTTAGGAGTATCACTCTATCATCCCCCTGGCTTATCATGGGTAACAACTGCATATGAAGATCCCTTAACACATTCCTATGGTGATAATTACAATCAAGTATTAGCACTGCATGGGATTGGAGGAGGTTTTGGAGCCTCTATTGGACCTTTATCTGTATATTTCTTATTAGGAACATTTTCTTGGCAAGAAATCTACCTATTTTGGACTTTTCCCCTTATTATTGTGCTCCTTTCTTTTTGGACATTTGTAGCACGATTTGAACCCGTGAATCATAATTACAATGAATCTATGGATTTAAAAGATGAAAAGAAGGGTTTGTCATCCAATAGGAAGAATGGATTAAGGTTAGCACTTATAATGATAATCGCATTTATGATTGCAATGTCATTAAATCGCGGTATGATTAACTTCATTTTGTCTCCCTTTCTTTCAGAAGTTAAAGGTATTGAAATTACAGATGCAGCATTATTTATTGGAATTTCGACATTAATTGGCTCCACAGGACAGTTATTAGGAGGGTATGTAGGTGATAGACATGGAGAGGATAGGGTTTTATCTTTCGGTTCACTATCCATGGTTTTAATTCTAATTGTTATATATTTTGCTGAGGTTATACCTATATTATTTCTTGCATACATTTCGTTGGGAATTGTGAACGCTATATTTTGGCCAAGTACCAATAGTCTTGTAGCGAAGAATTCTACACATAGAGGTCAAGCATTTGGATTAGTCATGTTGATAGCTAATCTGGTGGGTGCGCTAGGTCCTATAATAGTCGGTGTATTGCGCTCATATACCCCAAGTACTTATTTACCCATCTTTCTTTTAGCAAGTGTATTCTCACTTCTTGCCTTATTCTTCTTACTTTATCTGAGAAGAATAAAGATCCACGAATCAAAATAAATGACTGAACGATGCAATACATTCTAATCCTGGAATTCTACCATCTGAAAATACTTTAATACATAGCTTGCTCTAAATGTCAACCATTTAGAAGGAGATTTTTTCTCCTCGATTTGTACTAACATAGGATTTCTGAAAGCAAGCTGGTTTATCCAATAACCTGAAGGATTCATAGTATTAATTACGTGTTCAATAGCTTCGTCAAATTCTTTATGATATGGAATCTCACTCTTAGCAATCCAATATAACGTCTCAAGGATATCTGATGTATATGAATGAGGGAAACCAAACTTTAACCAACTTTTCTTAGGTTCTTGTTTTGTATAATTCGAAGGATTTGATAAAAATTCCTTTCTAATCTTTCTAATTTCCCCACTTTTCTTCCCTCGAATCTGTTTCTGATACTCCTTGGAACCTTTAGGTATATATTTAAAAATTTTATTTTCTACAAGTTTTTCTTCAATAATGTTTACCGCGCGTTTAGTTTCTGAACTCATCATATTCTTCCTTAGGATAGCATACATAGCTAAGACTTTAGTGAGAGTCATCTGACAATCAGGGAGTAGAGTATATAATGGGTCGGGAGAGCAGAATGTTCCCTTATTTTTGAGTATATTATCGGTCAGAAAATCAATTCCTTGATTAATACTTTTGTCTTTTATATCAAAATGAATTAATGAGCGAATAATATTTGCAGTTAAACAGATCAATGGAAATTTCGACCCTAGCTTGTGAGTAAATCCCCCATTTGGAAGTTGGTAGGAGATAATATTTCTACAGGCTTTAAGAATAAGTTCATCAGGTTTTGCATTCATATCGCAGAGGAAAATTACTTGCCAATAATCTCCAGTATATTTTTTGTAAGGGTTCTTTTGGTCACTCCAACTCCCGTTTGGTTTAATTAAGGAAATTATTTCTTTGATTGGTTTATAGTTATTTGTCTCTTCAAGCTCTTTCTCTGAAAGAGGTTCATTAAGCAGGAAAAACTTGGTGAGATTTCTTACAGGAGGATTATTATCCTCTAATAACCAATCAAGTGTTTTTGGTGGTAGTAGAACTGAATTCAAGGAAAATTTCACCATTAGAATTATAATTATTTGAGTATTCTTGGTATAAAAGATTATGAATAAGTACATTTACTTCTAGTAATAAATACTCAAGTAATTCCTGAATAATATACGTAATCAAATTACTACGTTGAGGAAATAAGGATGTCAAAAGTATTCATTAAAGATATTCCACCCCTTAAATGGGAAGTAAGTGGAGAAACAAGTTTTATTGCTTCATTAAATAATATTATGACGGCACTGAAGAAAGAAACTAATTATTATGAATTAATGGGGATATCAGGAGCGGCGTTTAGGATGCATTTTAGTCAGGAGTGGTGTCCCTCATCTGGAGATTGGTACGATCGATCAGTTGTTACTCAACATCTCGGATTCCGAACAAAGAATTATATGGTATCAGAAGAAGAGGGCAAGGGTATCAGTAAAGCTGAAGCAACAAAATTAATGAAAAGTAGTATAGATTCAGGTCTTCCAGTTATAGGTATCGACCTTTTAAAAATCCCAGAATGGGGAATAATCTGTGGATATGAAGGGGAAAAATTTTATGTCCGAGATTATTTCGACGGTAATTCAGACGAATATGTTGAAATGACTAAATTTCCATGGATCATTCATATTTTAGAAGAGCTTGGCGCAAGTAGACCTAAAAAAGAATTAATAATAGACCAGTTACGGAAAGTTCTTGATAATTTCAACGTTCCTTTTGTTGATAATCAATATCATAATGGCCGTGCGGGATTCCAATTCTGGATCAACCAAATAAACGATGATGAAGTCCATAAAGACAAATATGAGAGTCATTGGCATCTGAATGGGTGGTTGTACGATCTGCTTTTTGACGCACGACATGCGGCCCACATGTATTTACTAACAATTGCGGATTTATTTTCGGGTGAACAGAAAAATAAATTGTTGAAAGTCAGAGAGAAGTACAATGTGATCTCCGAATATGTCCGTAAAAACTGGATTTATTTTCCTATGCCTCAGTGGGTTAATAAGGAAAAAATGCGAACATTTATTCCCCCTTACAACCCAGATGTTGATCCTGAACCAAGATGGTTATCCACCGTGGACTGGACGCCTGAAATGAGAGATATGGGGAAAAAGACTCTTGAAAAAATCTTAGAAATGGAAGAAGAAGCTATTACTCTTTTAAAATCATTTTTAGAGAGCGAATTTTGATTTAAGTCTATTCAGTGTAAAAATAGAAACAGCCTCGCTGTTGCTTCTTTTACATAACTATGTCATATCGAGAGTTAGTTTTCGACTGTTAGAACCCGTTTTCAAACCTCAATCGAAGTAGAATATTTGATTTATGAAAGAATATTGTTTTAACAGTTTTCTCAAGAAGAAACTTCGAGATATGGCTGGATAACGACGATAACCATTGCTAGAATAATAAGGGAAGAACCAGAAAGAACCCATAATGAGTATGTTCTGTCGAGTACAAAAAAATCTATGATAAATGGAACGAGAACTTGTAAAGGTAGTAATACCGAAGCTACATTGGCGGAGATTTCCTGTAGTGCTCTGAAATATGCAAAAAAAGCGATCAGAGTGGAAAATATTGTGAGTAACACAATCCATTGAATTCCCTTACTGGGGACTGGTGTGAGTTCATTAAATGAAAGAGATGCTATTAGACTGAAGAGAGTAATAATCAGTAAAACCGAGTAAAATAATGTGAATGTATCTACATTTGGTTTTTCTATGGTTGTTAACCTTGAGGTTGTTATGATATAAAATGCATAGCTAACGGCTGCACCAAGAAGTAAGATTATACCCAAGATCGAACTACCTGCCAAATTATTCAATTCTCCTTCGCTCGAAATGAAAATTACACCAATAAAGGCAATAGACATTGCTATTACATGATTTCTTGCCAATTTCTCATTTACTATAAAGGGAGAAATAAATGGTACAATGACTATAAAACTTAATGATAACAGGGCAGCTAATCCTGCCATTACTTCACGTTCTTGACCTAAATATTGTAAAGTTAATCCTGTAGCCTCAGAGATACCAATAATCCACGTCCATTTATTTTTTATTAATTCTAGAAATTCTGTAGTACGAAAAAGGACAACCAGAGGAGTTAAGGTAAGTGTAGCAAGTCCGAATCGATAGAATAAAAAAGGGAGAGGAGCCACAAAATCTAGACCAAACTCAATGATACTGGATGATAGTCCCCAACCAAGAATCGCAATGGCCATGGCAATATAAGATCGTGTTGACGGTCTACTCACTCTTACTACACTCATTCAATATGCTAAATTGATAAAATATGTCTATTGGAGATCATACTAAGGTAATTACTGCTTAAATACTAATAATTATTCACCTAAAGTACCTTTTACGAGAGATTACTCCTTAATTATGTTAATCATCTAATTTAAGCATAATTCCAATTTTGCTTATAACACATTATTAATGTGATAAATCATTAAGAGGAGATCTTCACGAAACTTTGGAGAACAATGATTTTAACATTGATTGTCTGATAAGTAAACCACCACACTCAATTTTTTAAATACTGGAAAAACACTGATTTTCCTTCCATAAAGTTTATAAACCTCCTTTAGGATTGTTTCTATTGAAAATAGAATCTATCTGGCTTCAAAATCGTAAAACTCCGTTTTTTATCCATAAATCAGGATTCTAATTTCCTAAAATTTGTGTGTTAATTATGAACTCAAGCTCAATAATCCCTATAAAAAACTTAAAACCCTATAATAAAGATGTCCATGTAAATTTCCAGGTAATTGAACAAATTTCTAACAAGAAAATACAGAAAGGACCTAATATCACCCATAAGGTAGCAAATTTCAAGGTTGCAGATGATACTGGAGCAATCCAATTAACAGTTTGGAATGAAGAAATCGATGTACTGAAAATTGGTCAAACCTATAACCTGACTAATGGCTACGTGAATGTTTTTCAAAATCACGCTCAATTAGCTACAGGTCGTAGCGGAGAAATTAAATCCAGTGATATTAAATTTGAAAAAATAAATCAAGAAAATGATATTAGTGAAAAGAAGCAAAAAACGCGGGATATGAAACCCGCTAATAGGTCGCGTGGACACCGAAAGGAAAAGCGTTCTGAAAGAGATGATGATTTTTCTCCCGAAGTGAATAAGAAGTTCTTATGGGCGGAGATGCGATAATTTCCATTTTTAAGTGATATATATCCTCAAAAACTAATATATTCTGTTTACTGTACTACAGAGCATATAGACTGCTTAACAGTACTCTTTTCGTTCCTTTTTTAGGATTCCATTTTTGATAAATGACATTATTATTACAAAAATGATCATGGCTGTGACAAGTAAACCCAATTGGACATAAATTCGGATGGGTTCCTAAATGCAATCAAGCCTTTCTAAAACTAATTCTCACCGCTTTCTCTTCGTTTTCTTCAACCAAACGCAGACAAAAAGAAGTCCTGACAAGAAAAATGGTTTATAAGAAGTCTTTAGAGGAACCGGATTGCTTTTATATTTCTCCACATCTGTCCAGTGCTTCGGCCAGGTAGTAAATGGGTTAAAAGTTTTTCCAGCGCTGAATGAAAACCAAATCCCATCGATTTCTACATGTATGGCTTGGATATCCTGACAGGGGGGGTTAACTTTGAAAATACATTTCCAATATTTACCAGGAGCCAAAATAACCGGCAGAGAGAGGGAACTAGAAAGATTGACTATGTATTTTCCACCTGTGCGCAAAGCCATTACACTATACGTTACTTGGAGAATGGAATGAATTTTTCGGTCAAGATTGGCAAAACCATAATGCAGTTCTTCTCGTGGTAGATCATCCCACATTGTTTCGTTGTCGGAATATCCACACCATCCACAAACAATTTTTAACACCTGCACATCAAGAGGACATTCTTCACTATTTATCTTGTCAGATGTCAAAGCAATGTCCTGATTAGGATGACTAGTAATTATAAAGATGAAAAAACACAGGAGTAATAGTCTGGAAGATTGAGTCACTTGTCTATTCCAGATATATTTCATGTTTAGCACCCAACATACTCATCTTCTTTCCTAGAGATATTTAACCTCTTCCATTGATGAAAAGGGTTAGATTGTTACACTAATTTTCCGAGGATACTTATTTCATGACACTGACTCTACCTCTTGCAGGGAAGATTGGTCAACGATTCTTTTAATACATCGTGAAAACGATTATCTTTTCATTTTAAGTTATGATTCTTCGCAGTAGAGGATCCACATTCCATTCATAGAGTCTTAAACTGCTTAAATTCAAGGATGAACTTTGCTCCTCCTAATGAGGATTTTGTTACCCCGATATTAGCGTTAAGGTTATTAGCGATTGATTTAACAAGGAATAGTCCTATTCCAGATCCTTTTGATTGATCTCCTTTAATTCCTCTTTCAAAAAGATTTTTGGTAATATTTTCAGGTATACCAACTCCATCATCTTCGATAACCACCGAAGTCTTTTCTGATGTTCCACTAAGCGAAATTTTCAGCATTTTTCCACCTGAATGATAAATAGCATTTTCTATAAGATTTGAAAAGAGTTCCTTGAGGAGATCCCCTCCTAAAACGGAAATAGCTTCTGTTTCTTTAGTGAAGAGAATCTCAATTCCGCTTGCAGTGGCTTGATCTTTATAGAGGTCAACTGCTTGGATTAAAATCGAATTGAGATTTACCTCTTGGAGTGAGTAATCCAGACCATCCTCTAGATCACGAAGATGATTGATTTTTGTGATTAAATCTGCACCTTCTTTGCATGTAGCTGCAATTTGGTCATGATGCTTCTCTTGTTCTTTATTCAGATTCAATTTATTCATCAGAAATAAGTATCCATTGACTCTTGTGATTTTATTAGCCATATCATGTGTAAGGAGGGAATTTAAGAATTCCACTCTTATATTTGCATCATTCTTTTCATTGATAGCCAGCTCTAATTCTGCTACTCGTCGATAATAGTAATGATTTTGGAGAATGGTTAAAAGAAATTGAAAAACAAAAAAACTACCCATGATTAAAATTACATTAACTTCTTGTGGTTTGACTATTGTCGTAATAAAGAGAAATAAAGCAAAATAGGTTAAAAAACCTACCATTAATGTTCGTGTTGAGTACATTAAACTTGTAAAAATTATTAAAAATGAAAATAAGGCAAGAATAAAAATTATTTGGAAAATTATTTCATCTTCAATCAGTATATTTACTATTAATATCCCTGTACAAATAATAAGAAATATCAAAGAACTAGCGTAGTAGTATTTAGATTTACTAATAAAAAATGTAATAATCAGTATGAATAGTGATATAGAATCACTAACCACATATAGAAGCCTTTCTCCAGTAAAATCGGATCGTAACACATAGATATCAAAGAATAGGAATGAAATAATATAAATAAAAAATATTATTATGGCTGTGAGTATAAGAGATGAAATCAATCGTGATTTCCTTCGATCTTCAGCATTTATCAAAGCAGATGACGGCGTAATTAATCTATTCCACTTTTTATTGATGCTGGAGTACAATTCTGGAAAAATTCTTACAGTCTCGCTAATCTTTTCCATTTAAATTCTCCTATTCAATCAGATTTTTACTTACTACAATATGATCTATACCTCTGACATACGTATTTTGTATATTTGATTGATTTCATATAAAGACTTCAAAATTCGCTAGCGGTGTTTTATAATTTCTATCTTCATAGAGATTAAAAAACACAAATTTCTGGATAAAAAAGAGATTTCGACATCGTCAAACGACACTTTTGCGACCCATAATAATCTTGAAAAATATTGAAAGTTTCATTAATTCCTTCTAAATTGACTTTAAATGGATCTTAATCCAACCTAGCATTTTAAAATCATCAAAACTCAAATTTGCTAACGTCATCTAACATATCCTGAGTTGAATTCTTAATGTCTGAAAAAATCGAAGAACGTATTGCCGAAAAAGAAGCTGAATTAGCAAAGATGCAATACAATAAAGCAACTCAGGCGCACTTCGGGACACTTAAAGCACAGATTGCACAACTTCGATCCGAACTTGTAGATCGAGCAATGAAATCAAAGAGAAAAGGTTCAGGTTTTTCGATTAAGAAACATGGAGATGCAACGGTTATTCTTCTGGGATTTCCATCTGTAGGTAAGTCGACCTTACTTAATGCAATTACTAATAAAGAAAGTAAAGTGGCGGCTTATGATTTCACTACTCTTGATGCTATTCCAGGTATGATGGAATATGATGGGAAATTTAAAGGTGCTCGTATCCAGATTATCGACCTACCTGGAATTATTGAGGGTGGTGCCTCTGGTAAAGGACGAGGGCGGGAAGTATTTGCAGCAGTTAGAAATGCTAATCTAATTGTTATCTTACTTGATGTTCGTCGACCTGATCATCTTACAAAAATTTTAGATGAACTATGGAAAGCAAATATTCGATTAGATCAGAAGGTTTCTCGGATTAAAGTTATTAGACGTAATTTTGGGGGAATCAATATTTCAGGTTTCCGTTATGGCCTTTCAGATGATGAAATTGCGAACGTGTTTCGGACATATAGGATTCTAAATGCAGATGTGTATCTTCCGAATGATCCTAATTTGACAATTGATCAAATTATTGATGTCGTAGCTGATAATCGCAGATACATTCCTTCATTGATTGTTGTTAACAAAATGGATTTGGTTAATGATGAAAAACTACCTCGTCTTGAAAAACAAATCGGCAGAAAAATTGTTCCAATCTCCGCTGAATTAGGTAAGGGATTGGATAAGTTAAAGGAGATTATAGTTGAGAAAGTTGGTCTCATGCGTATATACCTCCGGAAACCTGGAGAGAAAGCTGATCTAGATGATCCTATGATTGTTTCCAGAGGCGTAACTGTTGAGGATATTTGTCTAAAGCTTCATCGACGATTTAAAAATGATTTTCGATTTGCTAACGTATGGGGGACTTCCGCAAGGTTTCCTGGTCAGAAAGTAGGTCTACGTCATGTTTTGCATGATGCAGATATTGTCAAAATTGTCTTAGAAAAATGATTAGAAAGTAGGATTAGTCTCATTCTGCTCTTGTTCCATTAGGAACATCTACTTCAGGGATAGCTAATACTGGAGCGATTTTGTCAGAGTAGCCAAGATCAAAAAGCATTCCTTCTGATATTTCTCCCATCATTTTGCGTGGTTTGAGGTTTACGACAAAGAGTGCTTGTTTTCCTTCAACTTCTTTTGGGTTTTTCCGTTCCTGTTTAATTCCTGCTAAAATAATGCGAATATGATCACCAAAATCTACTGTAAGTCTCATGATATTCTTAGATTTTGGGATATCCTCAACTTTGTTGATTTTGCCAACACGAATATCAATTTTATTTATATCCTCTATAGTTATTTCTGATTTAATTGGAGCAGGATCGAATTGCTTCATATTTCAAATCGGAATAAAATGAATTTATGAAGATGATGACCAATCTCTGTAGGAGAAAAATAGAAATGAAGTATAATACCATTGGAGATCATATTATTTGGACTGATGTTGGATTTGGGAATAGTGTTGCCATTAACTTAGGAGAGAAGGTCTTTGTTGTGGATTCCACAAAAAGCTGGAAATTGGCCTCAGAGTGGAGAACAGATATCGAAGAATATTTCGAAAAACCAGTAAACGGGTTAATCTTAACACATCATCATTCTGATCACATTTTCGGAAATCAAGTGTTTTCTGATGTCCCAATAATTGCCTGTTCTGACATTAGAACTATGATGAAAGGATTTCAGGAGGGATACTGGGCAAAAATTGATGAAGAAGAACGTAAAGAGTGGGAAAACGAGGGTTATGAAATTAAGAAGCTTCAGTTTACGAATCCTACCATTTGTTTTGAAAACCGATTGCAGTTATTTGGACCAAAATCTTTGGAATTAATCCAAGTAGACGGTCATACCACAGGAAGTACCTATCTTTGGCAAGTGGATACTAAAACTTTAATTGCAGGTGATCTTGTTTTTAATAAGAGTGGACCATATGGAGCAGATGAATCATGCAATATTCTTGTATGGCAAAAAGCCATAGAAGATCTAATTAATTTAAAACCAGAGATTGTTGTCAGCGGACATGGACCTGTTGCAACAATTCAAGATCTACAGGAAATCAATGAATTTTTCCTTAATTCAATTGCTTTTATCAGAATGAAACTCGAAAATGGGAAAACTCTTGAAGAAATAGCAGCTGATCCTGATTTTCCCGACTACTATTATCAAGACAGACAAGAGAGGAAGGAAAGATCTATTAAGAATTGGATCCAATTTCTTCAAAACAATTCTTAAATAAACAAAAGAAAATTTTAACTACCAATAATAGCCAGACTCAAGATTTAGTCCAAGCTTGTGATTATTTTCGATAATTGTAAATCCAAGCTCCTTTAAAATATTCATCACTTCGGAATTGGTACTTCTACTGGTAATTAATACATTCTGATCTAGGATGTTGGACTCATTAATTTTTGAGAGAGCAAAGAGTATCATTGGTTTAGTTAGAAATTGTTGATGTTCGGGATCAATTACAAGATCAATACGATGGGGATTCTTACCAGATTTGTTAAATTCAACAAAAATAGTACCTACTAGCTCTTCTTGAGAATAAATCGTCCACGAAGTAACATCAAGCGAAACAAGACGAATCATTAATGGACGTAGCAATTTTTTCAGTTTGGAGGTTTTATAAATTTTCTTGTCAATGGGTACAAAGTCTTGAACTTCGTTTGGGGTTTCTTTGATCTTCAATTCATATCGTTGAGAATCAGTTTTATTATTCCGCTTCAACGGAGTAATCGAGTATTTTTCTGGGAGGTTTGCATTCGTTATCTCTGGCCACTGATCTGGAGCTAATTTCATTTCAGCTATACTATCATAATGAATAAATCCTAAATCTCGATAAAGATTATATGCTGGAGTGTTATCTGCGATTACTTCTAATGAACACATTCTACCCCTTTTTTCCTTGACAAAGGCGATAGCGTCAGAAACAAGTTCTTTAGCTAATCCTCGCCTTCTATAATCAGGGTGTGTAGCCACCATGGCAATTTCCCATCTATTAGCAATTGAACTAGTATTAGTGGAAGCAATTATCTGTTTATCCTTCGTTTCAAAGACAAATCCAACCAAAGGATACCGAAACATCTTTGAAAATAGGCCTAATATCTTGAATAGAGGGAGAAATCTCTTGTAAGTTAATAACTCGGCTCTTATGTCCATTCCGCGGGCTTCAATCTCTTCAGCAAATACTAATTCAAGTAAAGCCACGATTTGGTCAAAATCTTTCCGTAAATGAAGTGGACGCTTAGTTAAAGTTTCTGAAACCAATTTTAAGCCTCTATCTTAGGTGTAAATCAATAAGTTAAGATTCTTTATGATTACTTAGGATAATTCAAAAAGAAAATCTAGGTCAATTTTGTTGGTAAAGCAAAACTTTCCTTTTTCTTGAGCACGGTTGATTATTACTCAACTAGCTACATTGCATTTCACGAGAAAATTTTAAATGTAAGGGATAAATGAGTTCACAAGGTCAGATTTGATGGCAGATATCCCAGAGAACAAAATTTCTCAAAAAAAAGTTATGTTTGTATCATTTGCTTTATTACTATTTTTGCTAGGCTATTTCATTGCTCCACCAACAATGAGTGATGGTGTATATCAGGTTAATGTAACCTATCAGCGAGATAATACGAGAGTTCAAATTAATTTCTCATTTAAACTAAATTCTAGTATTAATGAACCAGAAACACCCCTATCAATCTCTAATACCACTAATAACTATCAAATTACAGTGAACTGGTTTGAATCCTACTCTGGAGAAATTGGTAATAAAATCATTTTTAGAATCTCCCTTATGAATACATTAAATGATACAGAGGATTTTAAAATAAATGATTTTTTTGCTTCAATATCAAAAGCTAATTTCAGGGAGAAATTCTCTGCGAAAGAGATCATTAACCATGAACTGCTATTTGAATTTCAAATTATTAAATATTCAGATATTGCTCTCGGGTTATTGCTTGCAGTATCGTTTTTGTGGATGACGGAAGTCGTTCCGTTGTCAACAAGTGCTTTACTTGTTCCTGTCGTCATTGTAATCTTCAATATTGATACAGCTACTGGATCTTTATCATTATTTTTTAGTCCAATAATCGTGTTATTTTTTGCTGGGTTTCTTATGGCCGAAGCGATGAAACGAGTAAAATTGGACACTCTTCTATCTGTTACAATTCTTTCTTTTGTACCAGCAAACACTAAACTCATTGTATTTTCCATGATGGTTCTTAGTGCAATTTTTTCCATGTTTATGTCAAACACAGCAGCAGTAGCGATCTTCATTCCCCTTAGTCTTAGTTTATTGGAATATCTAGATGAAGAATATTTGAACTTTCGGAAAATGATGATTTTAGGGATTGCTTATGCAGCAACAATTGGAGGAATAGGTTCTTTGATAGGTACCCCCCCGAACTATATTGCTGTGGATTTATTACAAAAATCTAATGGGATTACAATATCGTTTCTTGAATGGTTCATCTTTGGGTTACCTGTTCTAGCTTTACTCTTACCTATTACGTTTTTCTATCTTTGGTTTCGGCTTAAACCTTCAATTTCAGATGAAGCAATGAAGATTGCGAAATTAAAGAGTATAAATAGAAAGAGGGAATTCCATGACTTAAGTAAAGACCAAATCATTGTTTTACTGGTTTTTATTCTAGTTTTTTGTTTATGGTTAATGGAACAATTCCATGGAATTCATGCAGGAATAATTGCAGTAATTGGAGTGATTCTTTTGTATTCCTTTGGATACTTATTGCAAGAAGATTTAACGAGAATAAATTGGAATGCATTACTAACATTTGGAGGTGGATTAACTTTAGGAGCAATCATTTTAAAAACTGGTCTTGCAGATTGGGTTGCACTGCAGTTAGGTTTTCTAAAAGGTATACATCCATTTCTGATTCTCGTCTTTTTGGGTTTTCTTAGTCTCTTTCTTACTGGAATCGCTAGTAATACAGCATCCGCTAGTATTCTCGTTCCAATAGTTATTCCTTTAGGTGTCACGTTAGGGATTGATCCCGTTTTAACTGCACTCGTTGTAGCTATTGTTGCAAGTGTAGACTTCGCAATAATAGTTGGTACACCTCCAACAATGGTAGCTTATAGTACCGGATATTTTCAGGTAAAAGAGATATTTAAATTAGGAATAATTCTTGATTTTATCGGTCTAGTTGTGGTCACATTGTTAGGCTGGTTCTTTTACCAGAATGTATTGACGTTTGTTAAATGAACACTTGAGATAAATATTTGATTCTATTGTGAATATATTTTTCCTGTGAGGAGGGGAGGTATAATGGGTTTTAATTCATCAAAATTGCTTTTGTATCAACTAGGAGAAGAAGAATATTTATAAAATGTGAATATAGGAAATTCTACCCTGTTTTACGTTAAATATTCAAGTAAACTGTTGTTAGTATATTTATTCACATTCGATAAATATATATACTATATGTGAATAAAATAAATCAAACAAAAAAAAAGTTTTAAAGCTTAAACAAATGTTTAAAGGAAGAATGAACATGAATAATAAAGACAACGAACGAAAAGACAAGGAATATCACTTTTCTTGTGGATTTGATCCATTTAAAATCTTTCTACAAGGTTATCCTGGACGAAAATATCCGATTCTCCACAAATCACGCGGATTCAGCAATTTTGAATATAGTGGAAGACCTGAAGTTGAAAAAAACGATGAGGCTTTCACAATCACCTTTGAAATACCAGGAATCTCGAAAGAAGACATCCACTTGGAAGTTACACCTGATGGATTGTGGTTGAATGCCAAGAATGAGGACTTAGATAAGGACTATAAAAATCATTTTCATTTTAGGGAACCCATTGACCCAGAAAAAGTGAATGCACACCTTAAAGCAGGAATTCTTGTAGTTAAAGCACCGTATGCAAACAAAAAACCTAAAACTAGGGTAGATATTAACTAAAGGATCAACCAAATAGAATCTGTTTCAGAGGTGAGAAGAACAATGACAGATATTGAAGTTCTAGTAAAAGAAGCAGCTCCTCGTGATGTTGGTCGTGGTATCATCAGAATTGATCCACAACTCGCAGAAAAATTGAATATTAGTGCTGGCCAAGCCTTACAAATCATTGGACGGCGACGTACAGCTGCAATCTATTGGCCAGGTTATGCTGATGATAGAGGAACTGGTATTGTCCGTTTGGATGGAAGTACTAGAAGAAATGCTGATGTAGGTATCGATGATAAAGTTGAACTCAAAATCATTGAGCCAAAACCAGGAACAAAGATCGAATTTGCACCTGTTCAAAATTTAAGGATTCAAGGTGGTGAGAACCATCTGAAACACATCTTACTTGGACGCGTTCTTACACAAGGGGATTTTATCCAAATTCCTGTATATAATCAACGAATAGTCCTAGTTGTGTCCAAAATATCCCCTCAAGGGGATGCTGTTATAATGGAGGATCAAACATCAATTTCGATCTCTCAGTCTCCAGTTAAGAATGTTAAGCAAGAAACCTTCGATAGAATCCGTTATGAGGATATTGGAGGATTAACAGAAGAAATTCAGAAAGTAAGAGAAATGATTGAGCTTCCAATGAAGCATCCCGAGCTGTTCAAACGTCTTGGAATCACTCCACCTCGTGGTGTGCTACTTCATGGACCTCCAGGTACAGGTAAAACACTGCTAGCGAAAGCAGTTGCAACCGAAACTGATTCTCATTTTATATCCGTTTCAGGTCCTGAATTTATGTCTAAGTTTTATGGAGAAAGTGAAAAGAGAATTAGGGAGATTTTTGAAGAAGCAAAACAAAATTCTCCAAGTATTATCTTTATTGATGAAATTGACTCAATTGCACCCAAGCGCTCAGAAGTAATGGGAGAAGTAGAGCGTCGGGTTGTTGCTCAAATTTTATCCAACATGGATGGCTTAAGCCAAAGGGGTGATGTAGTCGTAATAGGAGCAACAAATCGTGTAAATGCTCTAGATCCCGCTCTTCGACGTGGTGGACGATTTGATCGGGAGATTGAGATAGGAATTCCTAGCAAGAATGGAAGAGAAGAGATTTTACTAATCCATTCGAGAGGTATGCCGTTAGGTGAAGATGTTGATTTATCTCACCTTGCAGAAATTACTCATGGATTTGTCGGTGCTGATCTGGAACAATTTACGAAGGAAGCAGCCATGGGTGCACTCAGAAAAATCCTCCCTCAAATCAACCTTGAGGAAGATACGATTCCCGCGAGTGTACTCAACGATCTGAAAGTCACGCAGGATGATTTTGATGATGCATTTTTAGACATTCACCCATCAGCTCTTCGTGAAGTGTTTGTCGAAGTACCAAATGTCAGTTGGAGTGATGTAGGTGGACTTATACACGAGAAAAAAGAAATTCAACATAGCATTGAGTTACCATTAAAGCATGCTAAATTCTTTTCTCATATGGGAGCTAATCAACCCAAGGGAATTCTCTTATATGGTCCTCCTGGTACTGGAAAAACATTACTTGCAAAAGCTGTTGCAAATGAAACCCAAGCGAATTTTATCAGTATCAAAGGTCCAGAATTACTTTCAAAGTGGGTTGGAGAATCTGAAAAAGGCATTAGAGAGATTTTCAGGAAAGCTCGACAAGCTGCACCTGCAATTATATTCTTTGATGAAATTGATTCAATAGCTCCAGTCCGTGGAAAGTCATTTGATTCAGGTGTAACCGAGAGAATGATCAGTCAATTATTAACAGAACTTGATGGTTTAGAAGAACTTAGGGGAGTAGTTGTTATTGCAGCAACAAATAGGCCTGACATGATTGATCCAGCATTACTGAGACCTGGCCGATTTGATAAGATTATAGGAATTCACTTACCCGATGAAATCACCCGTTTAGAAATCTTAAAAATTCATACTGCCAAAGTTCCAGTTGCTGCTGATGTAGACCTATCTAAATTAGCAAAAAAGACTGAAAACTTCTCTGGTGCAGACTTAGCTGCACTATGCAATGAAGCAGTTATGTTTAGCATTGAAGAATCACTCCCCTCTCTACAAAAGTCTGAAGGGGAAGAGGATTATACTTCTTATAAGGTGAAAGCGGAAAACTTCGAAGCTGCGTATCAAAAAGTTTTATCTACTCGTAAAGCGGGACGAGTTAGTTCCTCAGAAAGAACACAAGCCATGCAAGAGGAAATTGAAAGAGTGTCGTTCCTCTAGAGAACGAATCTCTCCCCATTTTCTTTTTTTCTCTTCTTAAGTAAAGGTTTTTTAGAGGCTTGTCCTCATTAGGTAAGGTATGCAATCTGTACATGACTTTGAAATCCGTGACATTGCAGATGTGGATCTATCGGGAGGAACCTTAATCGAGTGTTTCCCTTCCACAAGTAGCTTAGCTCTAATAGTAGCAAACATAATTCTTGAATCAGGTGGACGACCAGAGCACTGGAATTATGATCAAGTGGCTGTTGGAGACAGTAGTCAACTCCCTTCTGTATGTATGGTGTATTTCAATAGGCCTAAGTTTCCCATTCGAATCTACGCAAACAAAAATGAAGATGCTAAAATAGCGCTTTTGGCTTCAGAAATTCCCCAGTATGCACCAATAACT
This sequence comes from Candidatus Hodarchaeota archaeon, assembly GCA_016839815.1. Lineage (GTDB taxonomy): Archaea > Asgardarchaeota > Heimdallarchaeia > Hodarchaeales > Hodarchaeaceae > Hodarchaeum. The sequence goes on along the minus strand of JAEOTM010000089.1, from coordinate 20,761 downwards.
CGTGAAATTGGAAGAAAGATCTTTAACTGGGCAAAAGAAAAAGAAATAAGTCGGATAGTATCTATTGAAGGTTTTATGAGTGAACAAGCGCACTCTCCCCAACACTTACCCATGAAGATTTTTGGAGTTGGAACAACTGAATCTTGTAGATCAATTTTGGACTCGAAACAGATTCCCCCTCTAAATCATGGTGTGATTAAAGGATTGAGTGCAGTCTTGCTGAATGAAGGATGGTTCAATAAATCCGAAGTAATTGTCCTTTTAGGAGAAGTAAGACAGCATTACCCAGAAATTAGAACAGCAGCGCGAATTATTGAGGTTTTAAATCAATTAATTCCAACACTGAGCGTCGGAATTGAACCAATTTTAGCTCAAGCTGAAAAGATAGAGCAGTTAGCTCTTTCGATGAGAGGCCAAGCTACCGCTGCTGTCGATGACGAGAAACAACCTGGGAAATTGGACAAAACCTATATTTGATGCTTAATTATGTTGTTCGACTAAATCCGCTAATTGTGCTTGCAGCTCCTCCGAGTTATCACCAAGCGCTGACAATTTTTCCCATGCTTCCGTTGTTAAAGCAAAGGTTTGTAAACGAATTGGAAGAATTAGATTCCACTGGTATGCTCCCATCTGGAAACTAGGAGCATCATCTAAGATAAGACTAAACTCAAGAGATAATTGGAGATAAACTCGTTGTTCTGTGGGGGTTAATTCACAGGGTTCTACAGGAGAGGGAAATGAGGTAATGGTCGGCATTTTTCGATTTTTTAAAGCTGCTTCATCCTCTGAATCCTCAAAACTCAATATATATCTCACCTAGGGAAAAGTAATATTCATTAAGCTATAAGAGGCTTTCTGATACAATTCTTGGCGAAATGCAAATTGTACCACTCTAGCTAAGAGAAGTTTCGAAGCTCTAGAATATATTAATGAGATAGGATTGCTAATATTTGAGATGAGGTTATTTTTCCACTTTTATTGATTCTTGACCATTCATATATGGCCGTAATACTTCAGGGATAGTAACCGATCCATCTTCCTGCTGATAATTTTCCAAAATTGCGCATATTGTTCTTTCGGTCGCGATAGCTGTAGAATTCAATGTATGAACAAAGGTTTTTTCACCACCAGCTTTACCTGTGGTGACATTTAATTTCCTAGCTTGGTAGTCTGTTACATTTGAACATGAAACTAATTCTCTGTAAGTATTTTGGGCAGGGAACCACGCTTCTAAATCGTATTTCTTCGCTGCATTAGCGTTGAGTTCTCCTGAGGCGATATTTACTATTCGGTAAGGAAGTTTTAAGCCCTGGAAGAGGAATTCAGCATTTTGAATCATCGTCTCATGCATTTCTTCTGAAGATTCAGGATGCGCAAAAATAAATTGCTCCACTTTCTCAAAATGATGGACTCTAAAAATACCTTTAGTATCTTTTCCGTGTGAACCTGCTTCTCTCCTGTAACATTGCGAGATCCCACAATATTTACGAGGCAAAGTATCGATGTCAATTAGCTCATCTTTATGTAATGCAGCAAGTGTCTGTTCTGAGGTAGCAATGAAAAAAACATTTTCGTTTGAATCATGATATAACTGCTCCTCAAAATCTGACAATTCACTTGCTCCTTCCATGACATCTCTCCGAAGAAACGGCGGAGTCCAGAATGGAGTAAATCCTTTATCTGTCAGAGTTTGTAATGCATACTGAATTAAAGCAAGATTCAGAAAAACAAGTTGATTTTTTAGATAATATGTCCGTGATCCACTTACTTCAGCAGCTTTACTTAGTTCTGCTCCATTAAGTGCTTCTACAAGGTCAGTGTGACCCTTTATCGGAAATCTAAAGTTTGGTTTCATACCCCAGGTACGAAGGGTTTCATCCCCTTCTTCATTTTCAGCAACTGGAACTCCAGGTAGCAGAATATTTCCGATAACGTATCGATGATTATCTCGTTCTGCGAGAATTTTATTACTTTTCTTCTCATTTTTAACAATTTCAGTTTTAATTTTATTCACTCGTTTTGTAAGAGAAGTAATATCTTCCCCTTTTTTCTTAAGCGGACCGATCTGCCGACTAATCGTATTACGTTCTTTACGAAGATCATTTACCTTCTGTAAGAGTTTTCTCCATTGTTCATCTAGTTTAATTACTTTATCTACGCGTGAAACATCCTTGAATCGTTTTTTTTCTGATTCACGGATTATTTCTGGATTTTCACGGAAAACTTTTATGTCAATCATCACTGTTAACCTTAGGGAATTGGAATAATTCTTGAATGTGTAAACGAGTTAAATATAGCGAGAAAATAACCAATTAAATTGTTTTATGATTGATTCGCTCCAAATAAGAAATTGCGTTCTATCCTCACAATTTTATAACCTAATATTGTTATAAAGACATTTCCTCTGCTATTTCAGAGGATCTGCATTGACATATTTCCAAAAAATGAACACAGAAACGAGTATGATTATTGAAGAGAATGGACCAAATAGTAAGTATCCTTGTGAAAACGTTCTTCCCGTATAATTAGTAATAGAAGGGAGAAAGTCTATCATTGCACCAACAAGCAAGTAACCAATAAATTGGAAGAAGTTTAGAGGAATAGACTCAAAACCATAGTACATTCCTGCGCGACTTTCTCCTGTTTCACGTTCATCTTTTTCCACAATATCCCCAACTATTGCATATGGAAGTAAATAATAAGCTGATAACCCACCTGCGGTTAGTATGGCAAAAATGACGCCTTGAATGAGAATAGGTAAAGGAATAGCTTCAACTTGCCCTATAAACATCATAAATGGCATAACACACGCAAGATAAAGCATTGAAAAAATGTAACTCTTGGTTTTACCATAATTTGGATTTGATCCAACTCTTCCCCAAAAAATAAAGCCTGAAAAGATGCTGAGTAGTAACACAACTCCAAAAATAAGATAATCACCTGTTTCGAAGCCAAGAACTTCTTTAATCCATAGTAGGACGATTCCAAGCAGCCCTGAAATCATAATTGAGAGGGTACCCCGAGCCAATGTCCACGATATGTAATTACGATTAGAAAATACTACATTTAATTCTTCTCTAATTGGAGGTTGGGGGATAAATACTTCTTTTTCCTGGATGACGAGTAATGATGGAATGAAAAAGATAATAATTGAACTGGCAAATATAAGTACAATTACTGTTATTAACAGACCATTGGTAAGGAATGGAAGGATATCGTTTGCTTCTTGAAATGCTGCAGTAGTAAAATCTTCGGCTGACTCCCCTATTATTGCTGGTATCAAAAAAGCAGTACCAGCGCCAATAACAAATGCGATTAAGTTGACTGTATTCTGGTAACCACTTACTTCTAATCTTTCTTCCTCAGTTGTTATCTCAGGAAGCCAGGCTTGAAAGGGTGTTAGTAAGAAACCATATAATGCTTGGTAAAGAGAATTAAAGACTAAAAGATATGAAAAGATAATCATTGAATCAGTTTCTTCTCCGAGGAATATATGTGGAGAATAGAGCATAAAGAAGCATAGAGCTAGTAATGGTGCACCGATCAGAATGAATGGTTTTCTACGTCCCCAGCGAGTTTTTGTACGATCGGACAGATACCCAGAAAAGTAGCTTGAAAGAGCAATCACAAGTTTTCCAATGGCTACTCCAAGGAAGGCGAGAAATGGATCTTCAGATAATCCAAAATAAGCCCAATACACAAAACCAGTAAAAAGATCCGCCATATCTAATGTAATCGATGATCCAAGTCTTCCTATCCCGTAACTCGCTTTCTCTTTAAATGTTAGCATAGGTTTCACCAAATAACATACATTACTATGAAGGAACGTCAATTAAATGTTGAAAAATAAAAGAATTTCGCTAGTTCTTTGGATGATTACCTTTTTGTAAAGTACAGAATTCTGAGCTATTAGGGAAGAAGAGGAATCAGTTATGTTGCAGACAACACTCAAAGATAAAATTGTTATTATTGAACTTAAAAGAGAAGTAACCAATGCTATTTCTTCTGATTTGGTAATAAAACTAAGAAAAAAGCTTTTTGAATTGAGTAGAGATAATGAAATACAGGGAGTCATACTTACTAGTTCTAATACGAAATTTTTTTCCATTGGATTGAATATTCCTGAATTATATGAGTTATCCAGGGAAGAATTCTCTAAATTTTACATGGAGTTTAATGAACTGTGCATTGAGCTTTATACGTTCCCAAAACCCACAGTTGCAGCTATTACTGGGCATGCTATTGCTGGTGGATGTATACTTGCACTTTGTTGCGATTATAGATTCATTTCTGAAGGGAAGAAGCTTATGGGATTGAATGAAATCAAACTGGGTGTTCCTGTACCTTATCCTGCAGTACAGATTTTAGAGAATATGATAGGGATAGAACAAGCTAAGGAATTTGTATATAGCGGAGACTTTCATCCTCCTGAATCATTACTCAAATTAGGAGTAGTGAATCAAGTCATTTCTCCGGAGAGTATAATATCTGAGTCATTACAAAAATGTCAATCCCTTATCACGAATCCCTTATCAGCATTCACGAAAATCAAACTTGATTTAACAATGCCAGTAGTGAATCATATTAAGACCAGATTAGAATCCCATATCGAATCGTTTGTGGATAGTTGGTACAGTGACGAAACACGAGTTCTCCTAAAAGAAGCAATTGAAAAATTCTAAAGAATTGTTATATGAAGCAGATGATTTACAATGACTGTCTACTTTGCATTTCTTTTACATATATACCAACCCCCAGTCCAAATCGCTCCTGTAGTTAAAAGGATAGTTAAGGAGTCATACCGTCCACTAATTGATGCACTGAGGGAGAATCCACAAGCGAAAATTAGTCTAAATATTAATGCAACACTAACAGAACAACTAGATGATTATGGCTATACAGATATCATTGAAAGTTTTATTACACTAGCATCTCGAAATCAGATAGATTTTACTGGATCGGCAAAATTTCATCCCCTTTTACCACTTCTCCCAGAACCTGAAGTACTCAGACAGATAAAATTGAATCATGATACAAATAAGAAATATTTTGGTGATTTATACAACCCTAGAGGATTTTTTCCTCCTGAAATGGCAATAAATGATGAATTATTCCCCGCTCTCAAAAAAATGAACTTTAACTGGGTAATCTCATCTGGAATAGCTAACACTCTTCCTGAATTTCCTACAACATCTATCTCTCAGCATCATTCAACGGGGATAAACCTTCTCTTTCGAGACGACTATATCTCAATTGACTGTGCATTTGATAAATTAAATAATGTAGAAGCTTTTGCCAATCGATTAAAGTATAAATCACAAAATCATGATTATTATGTGATTCTTGCTATGGATGGAGAAACGTTTGGCCACCACGTAAAACATTCCATTCAAGATTTTCTACGGCCATTATTCCAACAATTACCTTCAAGACATGATATTCAGTTACAAACAGTTAGTGAAATCGTTGATAAATTCCCTAATGGGGCAAAACAAGCACCAAGAGCCTCAAGTTGGAGTACTATGCCCTATGATCTAGAAAGAGATGTTCCTTTCCCGTTATGGTTTGAACCCTCAAACGAGTTACATCAAAAACAACATCAGTTTATCATGTATGCTCTAACCACGGTGAATCTACTCCAGAAGTATTATGAACAAATGAATTCCGATCAAAAACAACACTTCGATAATGCACGTACGTTCCTGGATCGTGGAATTCATTCATGTCAGCAATGGTGGGCGTCTAAAAGGCCATGGTTTTCTCCTGACATGATCCTCCGAGGTTTAAGTGAAATTTTACTTGCTACTGTAAATGCAAAAAAGTGTATTCCTTCCAATGTTCCCTCTGATGTTCCTCAAACCATTTCATTGATCCTTGAAGAAATGCTTCAGATCCATAAAGATATAATATTGTCCTTATGATTAATGGAGTATTAATATATAAAAAAAGGGGAAAAAAGTGAAGAAGAATATTTAAACGTATTTTCGTCCTTCTTCTCGATATTTTTGGACACGTTGTTCCATATCCTCTTCCCCACGTACTTCTTGCAGATCGCATTTCAAACCAATTCTGTAACCAGCTTTAACTGCGAATCCTGCTTTACAAATACCACGAGCCTGACGGCCTGCGGTTCTTTGGGTAATTAAACTTGATCCATCTGCAAAGGATAGAACGGCGGTCTTTGTTGACTCGTTAATCTCTAAGGTGGCCTGTTCATTTCCACCTAGTTCAGTGAACTCTCCATCTACATAATATAGTGTATACTGAGTTTGTCTTGTTGGAGCGGGGGCTGTAGGAGCTACTCCTAGACCAGTCTGAACTGGTTGAGGTTCTGGAGCAGGTGCTGGTTCAGGTTCATCTTTTATTGGAGGAGGTTTTGGAACATAAGCCTCTTCTGTTGGTGGACCGACAATATCTCCAGGTGAACTACTGGTTGGTGGAGGAGCTAATTCAGCAGGAGGAGTAGCTGGTTCGATTGGAGCAGTTAGATCAGAAAGAGATCCACTCATACTTGCACCAATCTTTGCAGAATCATCTTTGCGAGTCAATCCACTAGAGCTTATTGAGTCAAATAGTTCCCAAAATCCTGCAGGTTCATTGTGTTCGGTAATTTGATAAACCATCGGAGTTCTATCGCGATCCACATCTAATTTCCGGGCTACTCGATTTCCTGCAACTTTTTCACCAATTTGTGAGCTGGCTCCGACCCATACATACAGATCATGGTATGCATCTACAACAAAAACGTCATCAGAGACAAAACTCTCTCTTTTTAGTGGTACTTTTTCAATAGCAATATCATCTGAGGAAGAACCATCGGATAAATCAGTATCACGAACTCTGTAAAGAGCGTAGCTGATATCTTCTTTATTGACTTCAACATGCTTTAAAAAGCCTGGAGTATCACCCGTTACAACCACAAATTCTAATAAGCCTTTAAACTCATCAGATTCGTTCCCTTCAACTTCTGTATCAATGTCTATTTCTTTATCAGCAAGATCTAGTTGTTTTGCAGCCCAAGCACCTACTGCTCTATCGTCAGCGAATGCTTGAGACCCTAACCAGATGAAAACCTTTTTCTTGAGACCAGCGGAAACATCAGAATTATCAATGATGTATACATCTCCATTCAAGAATTCAAAGGATCCATTTTTCTTATTTATTTCGACAAGTTTTTTTCCTTGAACATGTAGTACACGCATGAACAGATCAACCTTTAATATTAATTAATAAGTAGTCTAAGTTATTTATTCTCTTTTTTAACTGAAACCAAAGAGGTTACATATCGGAATGAAGTCGCTTCATTCGTATTGCATTATCTAACCTACATTGGCTATCTTTATTTATGTATCTTATTGAATTAAATTCGTACAATATATAACCCTTCTCTTTTTACACTTCTCTTGATCAAAAATTAAGATTTGAAAGCTGATAACTTAGAAGAGAAAGAGAAGGTGAGGGAAAAAGAGATATTATTTACTAATCTCTTTGCCAAGATATCTATTTAGAATTTTCGGCTTCTTTTCCTTCTAACTCTTTTATTCGTTCCTGTAGTTTTTGTACCTGATAGTTTAGAACTTGATTTTGGGCTAAAATATCCATCACAAAATCTTTGAGCTTTCTAACTTCCCTTTCATCATGTGTTGCGAGATCAATGGCAGTATTAACTGTAGATCTCAAGCTTTCAAGTAAATCATCAAATATCTTGACGGGATACTTCCCCTCATTTTCTTTTTGAAACTCAATCCAATAACGAACCCATTCATCTATATAGGATTCAATAAATTGTAGGAAAGATTTTTCTTTAAGATAAGGGAGTTCGCGGGGAAAGAGTAAGAATAAGTTCATTACTCTCCCTGTTAGGGCAATTCGAGGATCTTTACTATTCGGCGCTGGAACTAAGAAATCATAGCTCACATGAATAAGATCTGAACGATTAGGTACATTCAATGGTTCTTTAAAACCGACTTGGAATTCATTGAGTTTCCCCATATATGAGATTGTTTGTCCTTGCACTGCTAGGAGTAAAGTAGTTTCTTCATTGATGAAATCAGGACTGTATACAACTCTTGGACCTCGAGCATCATCAAAGGCTGCAACAACAATTCCAATTAAATTTTCTCGTTGTGCGTCACGTTGTTTCCGATAAGTTTGAAGCTTAGAATCAATTTCAGTAATATCAATCATTTCGTCTGCTAACAGTATGTATAGATCTTTCTTGTACTTCTGGTAATACAGCCTGGAAAATGCAAAAGAAGGTAAATTCTTGTGTAAAATCGTGGTATCATCCTTCTCAAGGAGAGGGTCGTTATATAGCTCTGCTATCAATCTATCTTCGTCAGTTTTTGTCAAAACTTTCGCACGCAGGAGCTTTTGGTCAATAATGTACAACCCTTGCTCGTTTATTAGCCATACGCGATAGAATTTCCCTTTCATCTTTTCTTCTCCAGATAATGATTCAAATCATTCAAAGTTTTGTCAATTGTAAGAGATCTTTCTGTTCCGCTTCAATTAAGAGATTGATGTTGATGGCATGATCTAGAAACTTGATGGCTTCACTACGCTTATAATCCTTGGATAGATGGGAAATAATCTGTTCTGAGAAGAAGTAATGAGCACCTTCAATATTAAACATGACCTTCTTAATTTCCTTGAACATCTTAACATACTTGCGAGATAACTTCACAGAATCAAGTGTAAGAACTCCTTCATTCAAAACGTAGGCGGAGAAGTAGTGAAGAGGAATATATCTGCGAACCATCTTTTTAACTACAGTATTAGGAATTTGATCGCTACTATAGAAATCCTGTAATTCGGTCAGATACTTATCCTCAAGTTCATGCCCTAAGGCTTTCAAGTTGGTTTGGAAGTAATCAGGTAATCTTACCTCGGAGATAATGATCAGACTGGAGTGATATCCATGCCAAATTAACATGTGAAGACCCTCACGGCTTAGAAATTCGATCTTATCACGTTCAGTTTCTTCTTCGGATTGAGAAGACATACTTTCAGAAAGTTCCTCCATAAATGAAGAGAGTGCAGCACTCATACCAGATAAAGCATCAGTATCAGTCTGTAATTCTGCAATAGTCTTCTCTGAATAGAATTGTAAACCTGATTGGTGACGAGCTAGGATTAAACGTATGGATTTAATATCCTCAAATCCTTGTTCTACCGTTATTTCTGCAAATCTCTTTACTTGAGACCGAGATACACGCTTTCTATTTACATAATAGACACTACTGACTATAAATAGCAATATAACTAGGCCTATTAGTGCAGGGATTAAAATCTCCAGTGGATCAAGAAATTCTGTAATCTTAATCTCATTTAACTCTTCATCTGACATCGAATATGACGTTGGTAGGCTAGTTGATGATCCAGAGATAAATACTGTAATATTTGAGAAACCACTAGCAGATTTCGTAAGGCTACCAGGAATTAAATAGGAAGCATGACCGAGAATATCTACATTAATATCAGTTTCAAGGACTTTTGTAGACCCATTAGTAAAGTCCATCTCAACATAATAATGGACAATGATATCCGTCCATGGAGCGAGCATGCTTGTAGATCCAAAACCAGCATTTATTAATGCCACATACGTTAAAGTCACATCAATCGTGATATTCTCTCCTTGTTGGATTGTACTGACAGGAAGACTGACATCAACATTCAAACTCCTTCCTAGAAGAACTATGGTTAAATTCACAAATTGTGGTTCGTAACCTGAGCTGTTTACTAATAATGAAATATTATAAAAGCCATAAGCAAAATTCAGTGTCGAAACTGATAGCTCAAAATAATACGAAGCGTTATTGATTTGAATTTGGCCAGCATTAACCAAGGTACCATTCAACCAGATTGAGAGTTCATCAATCACACTGATATTTTCTCCACGGTAAGTTTGATAACCTGAGCCATTAAGAATAAACGATTCTTCTACATATATGGTATCAACTAAGGTAATATTTTCAGCAAATATCGTTAACGTGGGCATTTTACTGACTTGATAGTCTAATATGTAGAGGAGTTTCCCAAAGTTCGCTGTTTCTAACGTGATGGATATCTGATAAACACCTAACGCATCAGCATATATTTTAAACTTATGTGTGCCGTTTGCAAAGGATGTGACAAATGTTACATTTCCTGAAACATCTACCACAACTTGTGGAGATTTATCTTGAATACCTGAGGCATTAAAGCTGCTTAACCAACCAATAGTGAAATCATAAGAATCAGAGTAATATATCTCGGAGGGAATACTACTTGCATTAGAGTGGGTAGTTACTCCTAGTTCTGTGGGAACTTTAGCTATAAAAATGGTTATACTATGTTCTTGGTCTTCGAAAAATGGAGAAAAGAAAAATATCGATAGTACAAATACTCCAGTCTGGTTAGCAATAACTGTGAAGGTATAATTACCATTTGTTAAGCTAGTATATACTACAGGTAGAGGAGAAGAAATCAATGTACTATTGATTCCGTAAATAGGAGTAAATGGTGCGTTAGGATTTACTTCACTTTGCCAAAGGATAGAAAAGTTCAAGTTTTGTGAATAATAGGTATTAACTGAGGAAGGAGCCGTAGCGATAGTTGATTCGGCTGATTTCACGAAGAAATTAATGAAGTAATTGGCAGATGCGTAGTTGGCTTTTGTGAACCGAATAGATAACTGAACTGAACTTAAAGTAGCGATAATCCATGCTTCATAAAAGAAAAGATGATTTCCGTTTGAAACATTAACAAACGTTATATTGTAGATATCTAAACCAGTAAAAACAGTAATATCGACAGGACTACCATCCTCGCTATCATTAATTATTACGTTGAAATAATATCTATCACCATACTGAAGATATCCAACAGTAGAGGGCCAATTGTTCGGGTGCGTGGAAAGAACATCATTGATAACTAATCCTCGATCCGTTACATTAAAGTAGAGAGTAATGATGAGATCAGTATAGTTAACAGTACCAAATGTTAAATCAATAGTATCGATCCCAATTTCTGCAGCTGTATATCTAAAGTAGTGATAGTATGTACCTAAGATATCAGTCGAGTTTAAGAAAACTAAGAGAGTGACATTTGAACTCAAAACACCATCTGTATCTGAAATCGATTCTCCATATTGACTAGTCCATACCATCCAAAATTCAATTGAATTACTTGATTTCTCACTTGCATTGATACCTGGACTAGGATTGTCGAGATTAGTTGAGTCATAATTGGTAATCGAGCTTGTGGCCTGAACAATCTGATACTCAATTTGAAAGGTGAGAGAGCTATAATTTTCATGAGAAAAGGTAATACTGATAAGAAATGTACCAATTATTGATCCATCAAGAATGAAACTCCAATTATAGTTTAATTCTTTTATAGAAATGTTAGCAACAGAAAGATCTTTGAGGAATACAATTTCGGACATTGAAATATCCAAAATTTGACCCGTCTTATTCCTATAATAGCTGAAAGAAAGTGTAAGATTATCATACTCATTGGGTGAGAATGCCCTGGAATAACTACTTGTAGTGTTAACTAATAAGTCACCACTTACTGTTTCTCGGCCATCTAATGCAACATACGGACTCTTTATTACCTCAAAGATGACAACGAGAGAATGAGATTCTAAATAGTCAATTCCTTGAAAAGTAATTGTTACCGAATGTGCTCCAATCCCAACAGCTAGCGGATTATAATCAAATTCAAACCAATACAAATCACCTGTACGGTTTAAGAATTGTACTTTTTCGACATTACTGAGTAAAAGTGTAACAGAGATAATTGGATCGAAGGTGATATTTTCAATCCAGTCTATATTACTGTAAAAGACTGAAAATGCGTAACTTTCTGCATAGTAGACCTGAGTATCATTCAAAAAGTTGGTTTGAATCCTTGTTTGAGCCTCTTGAACAGTTAAACTGAAAGTGAAAAATGCAGGATTATAATTACCGAGATTAAAGGTAATATTGAAGATGAAAACACCAGATTGGTTAGGGTTCAAATCAATAATCCAAGAATTTTCAACACCAGGAGAACTTACTACTGGAAGTAGAGATTCAATAGTTGGAGCACTCGTAGAAAGATTGTCATTAGTTAGATTATGGTAATATTGGAGATTAAATGATACAACATCTGCAGAACTATTAGCATAAGCAATATTTTGGTTTGAGTCATTAGCAAAAGGACTGCTCCTAATACTGGTGATTCCAGGAGTGATCAAGAGATCTATGTAGCTTATTTGTGATAGATAGTTTGAATGAGTCGCATTGACAAGAATATTGGGATAAAAACCATCACTTCCGTAATCAGTCGAATTCATTCGGTAGTAGTATGCATCAGTTATGTAAACTGCGTTATTTCCTCCTATCTGTACAACACCATCAGTGATAGGACCTCCTATAGAATTCAAATAATCAATCTTGATTGTAGTGTTCTCACGCCATTCTACTCCAATGTTTGTGTTATTTACACTAATGGAGGAATTGTCAACGAACTTTACCGTAATTATTTCTATCCAATTTACAAACCAATCCACTTGAGTGGTAATAACTACTGTACCAATATAACCTGGTCCTTCATTTAGAGTATCCCCTAAAGAAACAGTATAAGATCCATTAAACAGAGGGGTCATTGTTGTATTTGTAGTCCAGCTTGTGTTACACCAAATTGTAACATCCCTAATTCCAGAGTTGTTGTGAATACTTCTATAAATAGATGAAACCTTAAATAGTTCCCCTCGTATTACTTCTCCTTCAGCTGTCACTGATAATGACGTATTTACATAAACTGCTAATTGACGAGTAAACGTCCCCACTTTGGTTTTATCAGCGTTAATCCAGAAAGCCTGTAAACCATATGTTCCGTTGATATTGGTGGTTTGATCCACCGAGGAATTGATATTCCATTCTTTGCTGAAATTGATATGAGTACTGTTAATATCCGTTCCCTTTTGTACTTGGGTACCGTCGGGATAATCTATCCAATAACTAGTGTTCCCAGCTGTCTGAACATTAAATTCTAGATCCAGCACATCTGTCACATTGGCTTGGTAGGGAAAGGTGAGTGAGGATCCTCCTCGTGAGAGGGAGAAATCAAGTAGATAATTCAGGGCAGTAAACGAAATAGCCCACGTCTCAGCCGTAGTGAGCTTGGAAGCGTGAATAGTCATAATCTCAGAATTCGTAATATAGGCAATTGAGCCATTTAATCCACCAGAAGCAGAAGTGTTATAGACTAAGGAACTTCCATGGAAAATGGCACTTCCATCCCAATCATTTGCCAGTCCTTGAACTACCATGGTACGATCGGTTACTGAAAAAGTCGTATTTACCGATGAAGTGGAAAATGACACATTCCACTGACTTGAGGTAGCATTCTGAACTAAGTATGAGGTAGAACCGGTAAGAGGGTTGGCTGTGGCTGTATAATTTGCAATAAATTCTAAGTTAAATGAAACTGAGCTAGAAGTTTGGAATGTATGAGTTTCTGTACCATTCCATGGAAACCAAAACGAGGAAAGTTCTGTATTATCAACTGAGGTATTGTAGCTGAAGCCTATGTCTGTAGGAATAGAGTACGTTTTGGCCACATAAGCTGTTCCGTTATGTTCTACTGGTAAGACTTCTATATCAAGGGGAAGGTCTTGTCCAGGTTGGTTAGTCCACTGGGTAGGTCCGTGAGTATTATACTTATAATAGACCTTTCCATCATCTCTCCCATCTTGAACATATGGCCAAAACCAGAAGTTATTAACATCATCACTATTGGTTTCATTCATTACTACGTAATATGTAATCCCACTACGGAGTAGAACAGGAGAATCGAAAGTATATTCATGCCAACTTGGATCTAATCCAGAACTGGCCAAATTTTCTTTAGAAGAGAGAAGTAAAGAGTCGTCTGGTGCACCTGAGGTGGAGTTTACAATGTATATTTGCCCTGTTGCACTACCAAACCCATCTGTGTAAGTTCGTACTTTTGTAAGGTTGGCATAGTCATCTTGAATAGTGAAAGACATGGCCATCTCGAAATGCCAGTTAGTAATACCGCCAGAAGCTCTGGATGTAGAATAAGGTAACAAAGGGTCTCCAAATTCTTCTATTGCGCGTTTGTCTGATTCTGCGACAACATCAGTAATATTAAAGTACGCTTCATTCCTGTTAAAACCAGTAGAATTCGTGATGGTAATTGAATCGGTACGAATAGAGGGTATTTCACTTGCATTATACTGATTTGTAGTATTCATTGCCTCTGTTCCAGTCCAATTAAAGGAATCACGTATAGTAATAGTTCCTCCACCAGTACCCGACTGGCTACCTATAGCAAAATTTGCTGTCGAATGATTGTTTAACTGAGATTCAGTTGAATCAGTATTGAAACTGGTATCAGCATCAGGAATAGGAGTTATCTTTCCAGTTAACCTTGGTACTTCATTAAAACCTGTAATTTTTGATAAAGGATGTGTTTTACCATTTTTTTGAATGGAATCGTTTGAAGTTGTTGCAAGAATTAGCTGAACGGGGAATGAACCCAGTAGTAAGGTTAAAATTAAAAGAATCCCAACCCAATGATATTGTCTAGTAGACTGCCACCGATTAATTCTCATAAGTCATTTACTCCATAGAATGAATTTTGATTACTCTTAGTTATTTTTTATTAATAGGACTGATTAAAATATTTCCATTCTCACCTAAAGGTTATTTCTGAAATTAACCATTTAGAATACGAGAAGCTATTTTTTTCCCTTCTTCTGTGATAACGATTAACCGGTTCTTTCTAACAAAATAGTTTGTTTGTGTGGAAATGTCAGTAAAGAGCAATTTTAGGTTAGTATTTGATAGATCTGCTGATGAATGCGAAATTAGGTTTTTGAGGGAAATCTTCCCTTGAAATCTCTCCATTACTACTTGGAAAAGATAGATTATCTCCTTCTCGTAGCTTGAGAAAGAGGTTGGAAAATCATTTATCCATTTTGCATTCTTGGGAGTCTCCACAAGTCCTATGGAAGGTTTGGTTTTTCTTTTTATTTTAGATCCAGCTAAAACCAATGGGGCAATAGTCCTCCCTTCTTCAGTTATTTCTATTAGAGATCGTTCTCGTACAAAATAATTTGTTTCTTCATGGAGAACTTTGAAGACTGATTCAAGATTTACTTTAGAGATATCATCTGGTAGATTTTTAGATAAAGTTGCTAGAGATGCTTTCCCAGCCCAACGACCCTTGGTTTTATTTAAAACAAAGTCAAAGACATATATGATTTCCTTCTTACAAGACTTAATTGAAGAGGGAAAGCTGTCTATAATTTGTTTCTTCTTTTTGATACCCATGATTTTCTCTTGAGTTGGTTTTTTCTTTGAGGTTTTCCGTTTTGATCTTCTATACACTCCTAGAGAGGTGGTCCCAATTGATACAGCCAAAAGAAGAGCAATAAGTAAGGGAAAAAGAGAGTCTGAACCATTAGTTGATTTTTCAAATCTAAATTGTTCGATATAATTATTGGGTGTAGAGAGTGAACTTGCTTGTATTGAAGTAGTTACCCCCGTACTTACAGTAATAGCCTGAATTCCATCAGCGTTCCGTGTAAATTTTCCCATGACTAGAAATTCTGCAACTCCTGTAGTATTAGATACAGTGTGATAAACCAAGGTTTTAACACTTCCATTCAAATAAAGTAATTCAACTGTAAATGTTACAGGTATACTTTCTAAGGAATCAAGAGTAATTTCAGCTCCACAACCTCCTAATCCGATTTCATTTGAAAGCAACGTAAGAAAGACGCTTACAACGAAATCTTCACCTTGTACAAGCTTTTCTGGGGATATTCTCAATACTATTGAGATCTCTCTTCCTAGAATTCTGATCGTAATATCTAGAGAATGGTTCTCAAATCCATAGATACTTGATAGATTAAGAGATAAATTGTGAACACCTTGTCTAAATTCTTCCGTTGAAAGATTTAAGGTCAGTTGATCGTCTTGAGAAATAGTAGAATCAAATGATAAGGATTTACTCTGATTGTAAATTTCAATCTGTCCTATTGATACACTCTTGTTATTAATGCTTAACCACTGTTCAATGGTGATTGTGAGGTATTGGCCTATAACTCCCTCTGATTGATAATTAATCACAGGTTCAAATGTTGGCATTATACTGATATTAAAAAATAGGACAAATTCCATTCTAGAATAGGTCACTGTTTCAAAAATTATAGAGAGTTGGTAGAGGCCGAGTTTCGACCCATTGATTGAAAAAATATGAGTTCCATTAACAAAGAAATCTTGAAAAGTAATGAATCCTTCCCAATCGCCTTCAAATTCTGGATTACTATCAATAATGCTTGAACCAAAGATAGATTCTACCCATTGAATTGTAATTTCTTGTGTTTCAGTATAGAAGAATGGTGATTCTTCACCAAGTATTGAGGTATTGATATGTGAAGTCTCACCAAACTCTGTTGGAGCAGGAACTATTGTTAATGTAAGATTGATTTGATAGGGTTCAGGATTAAAATCATCTGAATGAAATGTTATCAATATTGTGATAGTTCCGATTTGATTTGCAAGAATGACGAATGAGTAATTCCCATTATCTATTTGATAAAGTATAATGTTTTCAGCCCATTCTGGTAGAGATGGTTGGATTTGAACGTTGCTAGTATTTGTTATACCGAAAATTGGACTTGTATTAACCATTGGATTCGGAATCTTTTGCCAAACAATGAAAAATTCAACGTCAAGATTATAATATGTATTTATTACTAGAGAAGAAGTAACAAGCTCAGATTCTGCCTTGCTTACGGTAAAATTAAGAGTATGTGAAAATGTATTGAAATATGACAGTGAAAAATTCAGATTTAAACTTAGAGTACCTCTATTGAGTGCATTGAACTTGAAGAGATGACCGTTACTAATTGTATAATTCTCAAAAGTGACATTGATAGGTAATTCGCTATAGGTTGAGATGTTCAACGATTGTTCTGTTCGTGAATCATTAAGATAGATGTAAAAGTAAAATATATCACCAAATTGTAGATAGTTTATCGATTGATTAGTTGACCGATTACTATCCAGGATCATCATCCTAGGAGATACTGTGAAGGATACTAGGTATTCAATTGATTCATAATTCTGTTTAGTAAAGATTATGGATAGATTAACGAAACTACCTATAAGAGAGGCGTTAAAACTAAAAGAATGATTCCCATTACTAATTGAACCTATAAATTCAACATTTAATGGTAATGCAAGGATTGAAGCGTTAAGAGGATTGTTTGTTTCACTATCATTAAGGAAAACATTGAAGAAAAACATTTCTCCGTATTGTAGAAAATCTATACTCTGTTCAGTTGATGGATTGGAAAGAGAATTATCTATAATCATCGATCTATCAAAGATATTAAAAATAACGATAGAAGAGTTGCTTTTATAATAAGGATGCACAAATGAAATATTTGTCCTATGAATTCCTACTGGCAAAATAATGGGACTTATTCGGAACCAATAATTATCACCCGTGCGATTGAGAAAGCTTATTTTTGTATTATTGAGGGTGATTCCAGCCCCTTCTGATAATCCTGTTATATTCTCATGATAAATAGCGTTTGTGTAGAGTAAGAAGAAGTCTAGAGAGGTTCCATGACTTAATTCTGGATTTAAGGGTAGACTACTGTATATGACTGTTTCTGATTCATTAACTGTTAAAAAGAAGATAAACAGGGCATTTGTGTGATTAGCTAAACTAAATGAAATATTAATTTTAAAGAAACCAATCTGATTTGGATCTAGGGTAATCGTCCAGGATAGATTTCCCTCTTTAACCGTATCTATAACTGGAATATCAGCTTCAATTATGGGAGCTACTGTATTTATTGTGCTATTTGTTAAAATATCAATAAATTCAAAATTGATGATTATTCTGTCTGCTGAGTTATTGGCAAAATACTGGCTGATAATTGTGGAATCATTTTCAAGTATCAGGCTACTATACTGACCTACAATATCTGTGGGCCGTGCAATTACATCAAAGCTTACAAGAAATGAACTCGATTCGAAGAAAGCGTGACTAAAAGTGATGTTAGTAGTGTGAATGCCAAGAGGTAATGCTATTGGGCTTATTCTAAACCAATAATACTCACCTGTGCGATTGAGAAAGTCTATCTTTGTATTGTTAAGAGTGATCCCTGCGCCTTCGGTTAAACCAGTAATATTTTCGTTATAGATTGTATTGTTATATATAAGAGAAAATTCTTGAGATTCACTGTAATACACTTCAGGGCCAGAAGATAAGTCACTATGAAGTGTAGTGATAGAATTATTGATGATTAGATAGAGGATGAAGAGAGCAGTTGTATAGTTCGATAAACTGAAGGTGATATTGATAAGAAAAGTTCCTGTAATATTAGGGTTGAATAAAATTGTCCAAGAGAGATTAGTTTCTTTCATTACATTACTGACAAGAATTGGAGAGATAATTAGTGGATTACTTGAATTGAGAATCGTTTCGGTTATCTGACTAGAGTATTCAAGATTTATTTCGATAGAATCCAATGAACTATTTGAAAAGTACTTTGTAATAGCAGTTGTATCATTTAGAAGGATCTGACCATCATATTGACCTTTTATCACGGTAGGATGAACAATTACTTCAAATTTGATATTTACTGAGCTAGATTCAAAATTCACATGTGAAAAGGTAATATTTGTTGTGTGAAAACCGAGTGGAAGAATTATTGCGCTTAATCTGAACCAATAACGGTCACCTGTGCGATTAAGAAAATCTATCTTTGTATTATTAAGAGTGATCCCTGTACCTTCTAATAAACCGGTGATATTTTCGTTATAATTAGTATTATTATAAACTAAAGAGAAATCAAAGCTTTCTTTGTAGTAAGTTGTAGGATCTGTCACTAGATTACTATAAATGCCTGTTTTTGCCTTAATCACGGTAAGATGGAAAATAAAGAGACCTGTGGTGTAATTAGCCTTAGAAAATGTGATATTAATCAAGAAAAATCCTGTGAAATCGGGATTAAATGTGAAAGTCCAGGATAGATTTCCCTCCTTAACTGTGCCAGTAATAGGGATCGAACTTTCAATAGTGGGAGTACTTGTATCCAGTGTTTTTGTGGTTAACACGTCAAAATAATCGAGATTGATGGTTATAGCGTCAGCGGAGCTGTTTGCGAAATATTGATTAACAGTAGTTGTGTCATTGATAATAAATTGACTGTTATATTGACCAGTAATGCTTGTAGGTCGGGAAACCACCTCAAAGCTAAAGATAATGAAACTAGACTTGAAGAAAGCGTGTGAAAATGTGATATTAGAGCTATGAATCCCTAATGGTAAGCAGATCGGACTTATTCTAAACCAGTAATACTCACCTGATCGGTTAAGAAAGCTCAGTTTAGTATTACTGAGAGTGATTCCTGCACCTTCTGTCAAACCAGTGATGTTTTCATTATAGTTAGTGTTATTATATAACAAAAAGAAGTCATTACTTTCATTATAATAGATTAAAGGATCGATAAACAATTGATTTACAATTTCTGTTTCGGCTTTCTCAACAGTCAGATGAAAAATAAAAAGAGCAGTGGTATAATTTGTTAAACTGAAAGTAATATTAATAAGAAAGACTCCAGTCTGATTTGGGTCTAGAGTGATACTCCAAGAATGATTACTTTCTTCTATCACATTGTTAACAAGGATAGGAGAAATAATAACTGGATTGCTTGTATCTAATATTGTACTCGTTAGCTGACTATAATATTCAAGATATAATACAATAGCATCTAATGTACTATTCGAAAAATACTGTACTACCTCAGTTGTATCATTTATGAGAGTTTGACCATCATAGAGAGCATTAATATTAGCGAGATGTTCAAGTATCTCAAAGCTAACAATAAGTGAACTCGATTCAAAATAAGTATGAGAAAAGGTGATATTTGTAACATGAAATCCAAGAGGTAAGGAAGTTGGACTTAATCGGAACCAGTAATAGTCACCTGTGCGATTGAGGAAACTAATTTTCGTATTATTGAGAGCTATCCCTACCCCTTCTATTAAACCAGTGATATTTTCATTATGGTGTGTATTGTTATATAACAGATAGAAATCCGTACTTGTTCCATAGAATACTGTAGGATCTAATGAAAGACTACTATAGAGGACTGTACCCGCTTTATTTATTGTGAGATGAACAACAAATAAAGCATTGGTGTAATTAGATAGACTGAAGGTGATATTGACAATAAAAGCACCTATCTGATCTGGGTTAAATGTAAGTGTCCACGAAAGATTTCCTTCTTCAACAATACCTATTACTGGAATAAGAGTTTCGATGACGGGAGTATTTACGTCCAATATATTAGCTGTGAAGACATCAAAATACTCAAGATTGATAACCACAATATCCGCAGAGCTATTAGCAAAATACTGATTGATAATTGTAGTATCATTAACTAGGGACTGACTGTTGTACTGACCGAGGATATTCGTAAGGCGTGGGATTATGGTAAAATTGATAACTATTGAATTAGTATCGAAGTATGGATGAGAAAATGTAATATTCGTCGTGTGAAGACCCAGAGGTACTATATTTAGACTTATTCTGAACCAATAATAATTTCCTGTCCGATTGAGAAAGCTAGTCTTTGTATTGTCGAGAGTAATGCCTGAACCTTCTGTTAAACCTGTGATGTTTTCATTATGATGGGTGTTATTATAAAGTAAGTAGAAATCCATGCTTGTAGCGTAAT
>JAEOTM010000088.1 GCA_016839815.1 Candidatus Hodarchaeota archaeon | reverse complement strand
GCTTTGCTATCCTTATAGTATTTTTCAGCAATTCGCCAAGGTTGTCGTTTCTTTTTAGGATCATGTATCTGACCTAGTAAGAACAACATGTGGCCAAGACCAGTAGATTTTCCGTGATCAACGTGTCCAGTGACCACTAAATTCATTCTTTCGAGATCTGCCATTATTATTCACCAGAATATTATGTATTTCTTGTGTATTGGATTAATTAAACACAAATTATCTTCAAAATTGGTTTTAATCCTAAGAAACAGCGAAACAAGAAGCTGTTTATCTCATTTTGCTTTCTTAGTTCATGAATAAAAACTAGGAAGAAGGATGAGTTCTCCACTTTTTAGGATTCTATAAAGATGTGGCATGTTTGAGGGATGAGGTCAAGTATTATGAACCCACCACAGGATCACCCCCCAGGCTTTTAATATTTCAAACTATACTAAGAATATTTACCCCTCATTTCTTTTTCTTTTTTATTCTCATTGGAAAATGGGTCTCCATCTTCATTGAAACTTAGAAATCATCTATTAATATAATTGTACTAGTGGTTTCGCTAATAGCAAATAATGCTCTCTCAATGTAAATTCAGCAATATCAAGGATTTCTGAAAGCTTCTTTTGTGTTAATATTCCTCGTCTACTTTGTTTTAGATAACATTCTGGAAAAATCTTGTGCCTTGCCAACAGAATATCAGCAGCATTTATCATTGCAGCAGCTAGTATAAATGGATTGCGGCCACCTCTCTTAGGTAACGGAAATTGATTAAGTAATTGTTTAGCAACAACTCTAAGCTGTTGAAAAAACTCTTCACGGTTGTTAGTTCTTTTTTGAATAGCGCTCCTAAGAGTATAATCCTTTTGAATTCTCCCTATAATTGCATCAAGATATTCTTCCGATTTAACGTGACGAACTCTAATTTTTGCGTATTGACGAATTAGAGATGCTGATCTTATGATGTCTTTTCCTGCAATTGAAAACCCATTAACTTGTACTGCTTTAACTAATCTATTTAATTCAATATTTTCCTTACGTGTTCGTACAGCTAAATATAAAGCTCCCATTATTAAACAAGAAAGCTTCATTTTCTTTTTTAACTGATGGTGAACTTTTTGGAAGAGAAAGAGAGCATCTGCTCTTGTTGAATCAGTCACTTCAAGTGTACTGCAGACACGTGAAAGCAGGCTATATCCTCTATACTCCCTTTGGCGACCATTAAAATGAAGGTAAACATCGTTTAAGGATTTTAACCTTCGATACTGTAACTTCTTAGGAAACGCTAATTGATTTCCGGTAGCATCCACAAAGTTTTTCTTCTGATAAGATCCGATAAATGTTCCCAATGTTTTTAGTTTACTTGGCTGTTCACTTATTGAGGCATATTGACTTCCATAGCTCCCTTCTGAACTTATCAATTGTATAGAAGGATTTTCATAGATTTGTTGAGCGATTAACCCACAATTTGTACATACCATGTCTGAATCCGTTTGTATTAAACTTCCACCACATTCTAGACATCTGTTTTTCATCGTATTCACAGGTAGAATACGAGTCGGTGAAGTATCTAAGCTAGGTATAGAATGAGAGACTTAGCCGAAAATGAGGCTTGTTAAATTTCCAAAAAGGATTATGAAGCTACTATTTATGGTCTTATCATCTTCGAGTGAAAAATAGAATAGACATTATAATCAAAATATAAAAGACAAAACGTACCTAAAAAAAAATAACTCAAAATGATTTAATTCCGCAAGTGATACGGTTAGAGGAATAAAACTAATGAAAAAACAAGTGGAAGGGTCAAAGAAAGGAAAAAAATATCCACCCAAGCACAAACAGGGAATAGGCAAAGTTCTTGTCTTAGATTATTATCCTCAGGGGAAATCTTTGAGCCGAAAATCTGCTGAAGATTTCAATCCATTAACCGTAGTTATTTCTGTTAATCAAATGAAATTTTATGACATTATTCTGAACAGAGGTAAAGATATTCAAATTGGGCAGCTGTTTAATGTATCTGAATTAAAATCAAAAATAATTAAAATCAATAGAATAGGATTCAATGAATTATCTGATTCTGCAGTTGAAACTCTCCCTGAAATAATTAAAAAAATCGTTACACTCTCTGAAACTCGGTTCATAAATTTCCTAAATAATTCTCGTCCTTTAACTACTCAAATGCATCAACTTCAATTATTACCAGGTATTGGCAATAAACGTCTATGGCAAATTCTGGATGCACGCAGAAAAATAGAGTTTAAAGACTTCGATGATTTTGCAGAAAGAACTGGAATTTCTGACCCAATCGGACTATTTTCAAATAGAATTTTACAGGAAATTCAAGGCGGGGAAAAGTATCAACTCTTTATTAAAAAACAGTAATGATTAAGTTTGAACCACTTCCATTTTCTGAACGAAGGTGATTTGAGTAGTTATACCAAATCAATAATTGTCGATTATGCTATTACTCCCTACAAGGGACACGGTCAGAATTTTGTAGTTAAAAAAGGCTTAATTGATGAAATACTGTCTGCAGCACAAATTGAAGACGATGAAACGATTATAGAGATTGGAGGAGGTATTGGTACTCTAACCTACTTCTTATTAGGACAAGCAAAACAGGTAGTTTCTTATGAAATTGATCCCTATTTAGCTTCCGTTATTAAAAAAGAATTTTATAAATATAATAAACAGTTAGAGGTCATAGCAAGGGATTTTTTGAATGAAAAAGAAATTCCTACTGGTAAAATTGTCTCAAACCTTCCTTATTCCATTTCATCTCCTGTAATATGGACAATTTCGAGGATGAAAAATCCTCCCGAGCTAATAGTACTTACACTTCAGGAGGAGTTTGCGAGACATCTCTGTGCAAAAGAAGGATCAAAAAACTATAGTAGATTATCCGTTTACTCGTCATATTTTTATAATATTGAAATAATCTCAAAATTCTCTGCGGATTACTTTTATCCTCAACCCCAAGTTTCTTCTTGCTTAGTACGAGGAAGTTCAATTGATACACCACCAATAGTTAAAGAAAAATCATTTTTTGAATTTTTAACATCCCTTTTCTGTAGGAAAAATAAAAAGGCAAGAAATAATTTAATGGTATTTCAGAAAAAGTTAGTATCAAGCGTTAGATCACGATATCGGAAACAATTGGATTCCTTGCAATTCTCACAAAAACAACCCATACATCTTTCTCCAGATGAAATTTTATCATTTTACTTAGACTACCGACAAATGATGAATGATCATTTTAATGTAGAGAATCTTAGAGAGTTCATGGGATGAATGGGTAAATTAAAGGAAGATCGGCCAAAAAAAACGGGACTGTAACTATAACGAATGTTATTCCTGTTATTACTATATTTAACTCAATTTCCTTTTTATTCCTTACAACTCTATCTCCCAGACGTATTAATAGCATTATCAGAGAGATTGCACGGACAAGCCATGCAATAAATACAAGTACAGTCCATAAAATTTGATCTCCAGATTCAATTAGAAGTTGCCACCCCCGTATATAATCGTCCCACTGGCTTAAATAAAAAACATGCATCTAACACACCTTGAGTAACCATTCTATCAAGCCTAGGTTCACTTATAATCTCCCAAATTCCTTGATTTATTGGATCTGAAGTTGATTATCTTCAGTAATCCCTCTCTACTTAAATTAAGAATGTGTGTTCCTCACTAATCCCAGTCTTCTAATCTTGTTAACAAAAACAAATCAAGTTTTTTCTCTACTTCGGTTTTGGAGATTGTAGGTATTTATAAATAATTCCAACTAAAGAACTGGTCCAATCTGTAAAATCTCAACCCAGTCATACTTGCCTAATATCTCATTATCTTGCAACTGGTTCTAAAGTTCAATCATAGAGAAATTCAGACAGTTAATTAATCAGTGAGATTATCCATTAAATTGACTTTAATCTGATTTAAGTGGGTATTATACAAAATCACTCAAGAAGAAACCAGATCCAGAAAAAAACATTTAAAGATAACTCAAGTGTTGCCAAACTGGACATAATAACGGAATTTTATCCACTGGACGGATAAAGAACATCAATCCTATTGTAATTTTACGTTCAACATAAATAGATCAGATTAGATAAAAAAAACATACAGCAGATGGACAATAATGGAACTAGAGATAATAGAACAGCGTGAGAATTTTGTGAAGTTTGTTCTATCTGGTATTACTCCTACGTTTGCAAATACATTACGTCGGCTTATAATGAGTGATGTACCGACTATGGCGATCGATGAAGTAATTATCATTGAAAATACAACCCCTCTTTATGATGAAATTGTTGCACATCGTCTTGGTTTGTTGCCTCTTAAAACTGATCTAGATAATTATGTTCTACCAACAGAATGTGAATGTGGGGGACAAGGTTGCACGTCATGCGAAGTATCCCTGACTCTTGAGGTATCTGGAGAGAAGGATATTGAGATTGTTTACTCTAATAGCCTCTTATCACAAGATCCGAAAATTACACCTGTGTTTCCGAATATACCAATTCTGAAGATGGCTAAAAACCAAAAGATCTTCCTAGAGGCAATCGCACGTCTTGGTCGTGGAATAGATCATGCCAAATGGCAACCTATTTCAACAGTATCATACAAATATTACCCAGTTGTCAAATTCAACGAAAAAAAATGTACATACTGCGAGGAATGTGTGAATGTATGTCCTCGTGATATAATAAAAATTGAAAATGGAAAAATCTCTGCACAAAATGTAATTAACTGCAGTCTCTGCAATCAATGTGTGGATATTTGCGAAAGTGATGCTGTCTTTGTTACAACAACTGGAACGGACTTTATTTTTACTATTGAAAGTACAGGAGCTCTTAGTTCAAAAGGAATATTACTGAAAGCTCTTAAAATATTAAATGGAAAGGCAGATGAATTTAAAGTTTATGTCGAAGAATTTTAGAAGGGATAACATTGAAAATAACAACTAGAACTGACCCAAATAAAGCATCTTTAATCAGAGCTATTAAACAAGCAGGAGTACAGAACGATGCAAATATCTGGAAAAGATTAAGCAAAGAACTTTCATCTGCTAATCGAAGAAGGGTAGCAATAAACCTATCTCACATTAATAGGGTTTCTTCTCCAGATGAAGTCATTGTTATTCCAGGAAAAATCCTAGGAGCGGGAGTATTAAAACATAAACTAAGTATTGCCGCCGAAAGCTTTTCTGAATCCGCAAAGGAAAAAATCCTTTCAGTTGGTGGTCAGTGTCTTACGTTTGAAGAACTTATCAAAACAAATCCAAAAGGTACTAATGTCCGATTAATGAAATAATACAAGGAATGAGAATTATGAATGATATCACAATTGACGATTCTAAAATTATTAATGCTGAAGATGCAATAATCGGACGATTAGCGAGTATTGTTGCTAAGCGATTATTATCTGGTGAACAAATCATAGTAGTTAACGCGGAGAAAGCGTTAATTTCAGGAAATCCTGGTTCAGTTGCAGAGAAATATCTTGATAGGTATCATATAAAGACCAAATCAAATCCATTGAAAGGTCCTTTTTATCCGAGAAAGCCAGATCAAATATTGAAAAGGACAATTAGGGGAATGCTTCCTTATAAGAAAAGTAGAGGAAAAGAGGCATATAAGCGGTTAAAAGTGTATAACAGCGTACCGAGGTTATTTGAAAACCAAGAACTTGAAGTTCTCGGTGGTACTCAACGTAATAACCCGAAATCCTCCTATATCTCACTTGAAGAACTTAACATCAAAATTTGAAGGGATTATCGTGAAAAGTTTATTAAGAAGTGGAAAACGAAGAACAGCAATTGCTCGGGCAATAATTAAAGAAGGTAAGGGCAGAGTACTAATTAACGGTAAACCCATTGAGATAATTGAACCCAAATTTGTAAGAATGAAGCTTCTCGAACCACTCCATTTTTTGGATGAGAAAGTTAGAAATAAAATTGAAATCAAAATAAAAGTCAAAGGTGGCGGGTTTATGGGACAAGCAGATGCAGCCAGAACAGCAATGGCAAGAGCAATTCTAGCTTGGACTGACTCTGAAGCACTACGTGTGAAATTTATGAATTATGATAGACATATGATTGTAGGTGATCCAAGAAGAAGGGAACCAAAGCATTTTGGTGGTCCAGGAGCACGTGCAAAATATACTAAGAGCTATCGATAATCCATAAGCTTTATTTAAGTAAGAATAATGAGGATAGATGACTTCTTAGTGGAATAGTATTGGGCCCATGGCTTAGCCTGGTTAAAGCGCTCGGCGTTCAGAAAGGATTCTGAACGGGCGATGCTGATAACGCATCTGGTTCTCCAGGCTGCCGACAGAAACCGAGAGATCCCCGGTTCAAATCCGGGTGGGCCCATTTCCAACATATCTATTGATTAAGACCGAAAAAGATGGAGTAGTGGCAGATAAGAACTCTGTCGGATCAACAATCTATACAGCTGAAGTGTTTTTAGATTAAGTTAACTCCCTGATTCAACCGCTGTTGGAAGAAGCCAACAATTGAAAGAGTATTTGGATCGACATTTTCTTCTTCTTGAATATTTGTAAGTCGTTTCTGAATTAGAATGTGGAAAAGTTGAATAATTTGGTTAGCATACGAATGAGGTCGTTGAGTAGTGAGAAAATGTACTATTAGGCAATAGATTTGATGGAACGACATATGTCGGAATAAATCAGATAATAAGTCATCTCTTCTTTGATCATCTTCACCATTAACTAATTCATTAAGAAAACCAGACAAATTCTGCTTCACTAAGAGCTTCTTACTAAATGCTGAACGAATAGAACACTTTTTAGCTTTTACTGTGATTTCATCTTTACCACGTGAGATATTACAGAGTTCAACACAAATCGGGTTAATGTCTTTATTATTCATTTCAGTATCCGTATCACTAGAAACATAATCGATTTCATCGGATTGAGGAGAAAGAGATGTTTCTGAATAATCTGGAATGTCAGATTCTATTGATGATGAGGTTAAAATTCGTTGTATGTTAGTTATTCCATCTTTATCAAATATAGAAGAACAACCTACCAGATAAAACCTAATAATTGCTCTGTAAAGTAGATCCTCTTTAAAATCTTCATAAGCATGCGTAATACTTGTAGAAAAACACCTGAATCCGAAAAAATCGAAAAATGACATTTTATGTGTCTTTGTAATCGAATAAAGTTGAGTAAAATTACCAAGTTTGTTTTTTTTCACAGGTTTTTTTGGTGAAAGAAAATTATAAACATCTGTATAACTTTTGGGACTTTTTATATCTGATTTTTGCTCAATCGTGGGAATGATCCAATACTTCCCCTGTTGAATAAACCGATACTCCCCCCTTCGGTCAAGCGAATAATCTTGAAATTCTGTTTTCAGATCTGAACTAGTGAGCATATAGATATTGGGAAAAACTGTTTCAACCAATGGTTGGGCATCTTTAACCAGCCTAAACATGTCTATTTTAGAATCTGAATATAAATAAATCCTTAACCGCTGTTCATCACTAAAAATCTCAATTGAATAACGATTTAAACCATTTAATAAACCTAGTCCGTCAATATAAAGGTTTGAGAATGATGTACATTCAAATATACTGATATATGTATGAAAGGAAGGGATGCAGATCAAATTATCTTCTTTAATTAATAAAAATTGTTTCTTATAAAATGGTAACAGATTAAGTTCATATAAAATCAATAAGCACGTAACTCCAAGAGGGACAAAATTACCTATTAGTACTGTTACCATTCTAGCAGAGAAAAGTTGAATTTCTAGGGAAAGTATTTCATACAACCAATTTAAAACAAAAATTGATCCTATCAGACATCCTAAAATCAGTAAAATATTCCAAAGATGATTTTCTCTTTTAATATTCATTCAATCAGCTCAAAGAATAGACTTCTGTCTTCTTCTTACGAATTTGACAGAGAAAATCACACTGATGATGAGGAGTGACAAAACCGAGGGAAGGAATATCGAAGGATCTGCTTTGTCTTTCGAACTTGGGAATTCTATTTCTAAATTTAAATCAATAGTAAAAGAACTGTTGTTACCTGCTTTATCAGAGATTAGAACATTGATTTTACCAATTTGAGATTCTTCAAAGGGAATTTCAAATAAATGATGTCCTGGTGTCAAAAGAGTGGAATTATATTGAATACCAAAATAGGTACAATCAATTTCATGAACACCTGATCCTTCATCTGATTCGGACACGAGTAAATGAAGATCAAAGGATTCGTCACGAAAATCTATAAAGTATGAATATTCAGGAGGAAAAGGATCGATTATTGAAAACATTTGCTCAGGACTAATAGAATGAAATCCATTTGAAAATATTACCTCCAATGTAACATTAACAGTGGTATTCCACTTGAAATTCTGAAAATGTGCTTCAATAATATATGTATTATTCATAAGGGAATAGAAAGACGTATTTCGACATTCCGAATGAAATCTATTTTGCAGTGTGTAGGAAACTTTATATGAGAATTCGGTTGAGGTAGAAAATCTCCATTTCCCAACAATTGTCTCATTATACGCATAACTCTCCTGGAAATTACTCAGAATCTCAACTTGAGGAATTTCAAATTGGATTTCAAGATAATAATTTACAATTATTCCATTAATAATATTAAGATCCTTTAAATATAGATATGAACCTATAAGTTCGATTACGAACTTATCAGAGATATCACGCCTTAAAAAATCTCTTAGAGTAATATTACTCAAAGGAAATTTAATGAAATCTAAATTCAGCGCTATACAATAGTTTGAAATTGTAAAATCTGAAAGGCACTCAAGATGCAAATCATAACTCGAAGGTTTGTTTGAAAGAGAATAGGTTATTGTAGGGCCTTGAAATTCCAGTACAAGAGTGTCATTATTAGACGGATTACTGATAAGATCCCAGGTAATTGATTGACTATTAATCGTAATTTCCAAGATATAGTTATCTCTTAACAAAAAAGCAGAAATCGGTGGGTTTGGATATTTATTGGAAGAAATAATCCATAAGGAACCATTTTCAGGATATATAATATTATAAAAAATGAAGAAACTTTTATTACTATATACAGGGTCTCTCATGATTTCGTTAAGGTTAGGATGAACTCTGTCAGACTCGTTAGAGAAATTTGATACCGATATCGAAAACAGATCCATCTTTAGGAAGGTATTTTTCAAATGTGCAATAACCAGCAAATTCAATATTTTTGCTGTTGTATAGGTATTTGTTGGAATAATAACATTTGAATAGCCAAAATCATTAGTATAACACTCTTGGGTCATTGAACTATTAATCCAATATGTTAATTTTACCTCAGATAAGGGCCAGTTCGTTCCTCCCTCTTGTGGGCTTACAAACATATTAATCTGTAAAGAAAGATTAATAATTGGATTAAACTCGGTAGGAACTCCTTGGATATCCCAATCGACAACTACTGGAAAGATTGTTATAGCAATACGTTTAGACGCAAAAAAATCTTCTCCATTCGATGCAATTACTGTAAGATTGTTTTGCTGTGAAGGCCAGAGAACATGAGTGATTAACAGATGGAAAAATCCATTAATAGATTGATTGAATTGATGAATTGATTCTCCTAGTACTGCAATTACTAGTACTGAAGACTCAATGTATTTTTGTCCATTCTTTTCCAACGATAAATTTAGGAAGAGTGGATCATATTGATATAGCTCAATATTTTCAGATGTGAGAAGATTAATACTGGTTATACCAGTCTCACCAGAATGAATATGTAAAATTTGTCTGTACAATCCGAATCGATAACTAGAGGAGATATTGACTAATAATTCAATCATTCCTATTGGATAATGATCATCAATATTGATCATTGGGAACATAAAACTTCCATTTAGCATACAAGTTGTGGTAGTATGGTGAAAAACAGTTTCATTTAACAGATAAAGATGTAAAGTATTGGAAATAGAGTGTATTAACCTTCCTTCAACTTGAACTACCTCATTGTAAGAGAGAATAGTTGGAACCTCGATATCCTGTATATAATTAGGAGTAGCGAATTGTAATATTAGAAATTTAAGATTTTCAACCGAAAAACGATAAATCAGACAAGTTGTATTATCAGGAGCAATTTCTAATAACCCTAAGGTTACAAATGACACTGAGCTATTTAAATTGTTGATTAGAGCCCAATCCATGGGTAAATTTAGATATAATTTATTAGAAACTTGAAAAGGAATCAATTGAGGTATAGATAGAGTCAAATTGACCTTAACATAACTGTTATTCCATTGAACAACGCGAGGTTGGGTGAAAATTACAACTTCACGGTTTATTTCAACATTGAAGTTTGTTAATTGATATTTTTGCCATATGGAGGATTCTTCTAAGAAGAGGGAAACATTCCCCCCTATAATTTCATAGACTAAACTTCCATTGTCACTCTGAATTGTTTTTTCATTGATGGTGTAGTTTACAGCGCTTTCATTTGCAGGTAATACCGTAGAATAACTAGTTTCTTGAATGTCCAAACTAATGCTGTATTCAGGTATAAAG
The DNA here is from genome assembly GCA_016839815.1 of Candidatus Hodarchaeota archaeon. GTDB lineage: Archaea > Asgardarchaeota > Heimdallarchaeia > Hodarchaeales > Hodarchaeaceae > Hodarchaeum. The sequence continues at coordinate 33,804 of JAEOTM010000088.1, read as the reverse complement.
GCAAACATATAACAAAATACAGTCTTTAAGTTCATGAACATAGTATATTCAGTAGGGAGGAAATATTGAGTAATTAAATAAGTAATGTTATATAACTCCGTAATCCAGTTAGATTGATCAGTTTCGTTACACAATATGTATAATGAATTTGTACTAGGTTTATAAATGTTATTTTCAAGAGGAGCCCCAAAATAACTACCCTTATCGGCGATTATAAAATTTAAAGACGCGTTGTTAAATCTAAGTTCTAATACTAAGGAATGATCTTCATTAATTAATCCACTATCGATGTGTGAAATTCGATATCGGAATAAAAAATTAGTAGAGAAGTTGTATGGATCAGGATTAGAGGTTATATTAAAATCTACATTTGTGATCCCTGAAACTGGAGTTACATTATTTTCAGAAAAATTTAGACGATAATATGGAGTAGAAGCAGAAAGATTTTGAATAACATCTACCTCTCCATAATCAGGCTCAATATTATTTTGCCAAGAAATTTTCTCCTCCGTAACTACAGAATGTATGTTAAAGGAGGAAGATTGTGGGGTGGATCGTATTACAATATCGTTAGTACTTGATGAATTAATTGAAACTAGTTTCTTGCTTGTAACGTTTATACTAACATTCTGATTAGATGTGTAAGGAATCTGAAAACTCTCAGTCGAATTTGAGTGTATATCTGTTAATATTCTGGGGGAGTAATTAGAGAGTTTTGGATCATGAGTTAAGGATTTAATTCTGTTTTCATATTCATGTATATTAATAGATGAAGGTACAGGGGATTTAGTGATAGTTACACCCACAGAAAAAATGAATAAGAATAATATCAATAACGATTTTATATTTGACCAACTAGTATTCAGATTTTTCATGTGAACAGATATCCATCCAATTATTTTCTCTACTTAAATGAAAAAGAAATAATTTAAAATCACCCAAAAATTTCTAGAAAGGATTTTATTAGAAAGATACAGTAAGGAATCCTCTAGAAATAATAAATACTGCAGTAAACAGAAAAAACCTTGACAGACGAATAATTACGACTGATATGGACTGAATAATTTCTTCTGAACTGAAATTCAGGGATAATGGTGAAAAACTCAATATAAAACCAAATAAGAGAAATAAAGGATCAAAATTGGTGACATTTGCGGTCTGAGTATTGTATCCTTCTACAGACAAATGAATCAATTGAAAAAAAGGACTTGCCCCCGATATGAAGGCCAAAGAGATAATGGAGAGGATTTGAATAATTACTGCCTGAAATGCCGTTGCCCTAAGCCTTGCTTTTCCTAAACGGAGTAAGCTCCCTGTTTTACTTAATTCATTAGTAATAACCAATAATTTTGCACCCGCGAGCTTAGTATTAAACGTGCAAAATTTTTCAACAAGAGAGAGAATTTGGATTGGTCTTGAGGAAAGAATTTGATTCAACACATCTATAAATGATGATGGTCCTATACCTAAACGAAAAGAGAAAAGAAACTCCTTCAACGAAGAATTAACATCATTAGGGGAATTATGAAGGAATATACTCAGAGCTTTATTTATACTTTTTGTAAAAGATTTGCCACTTGATAAATGTTCTGCAAGAATTACTAAAAATTCAATCGTTCTATCATCCGTAAAAGGTAAAAATGAAGATTGACCTGTAAACACAGCAAGATGTCTATCAGGACGAAATACTAATGATCCTATTAAAAGAAATATAATTATCATTAGTCCTACTAAGTAACTTAGTTGACCCGAAAGTAATAGAAAACAAATGATTACTGGAGGACTTAAAAAAATTAATCCAGAGAATAATGATCCCCAAGTATCTACTTTATCAGTTTCTTCCTTAATATATTCAGAAAGATGAGATAGGACCATTTTAGTAGATAAATGAGTGATTTCAGACCCAGTATCCCAAGTATCGATCACATTAAGAAAAATCCGTTTTAACTCTCCCGAGACTGTCCTGTTAATTTGAGTTCGTAAGGTTTTCTTTAGGGGAATACCGAAATGGGATAAAAATAGACTTTCTCTAAATATATCTGAATAAAGGTAATAATTGCTATTTACAATGAATTTGGTGGCATCTTTGAGCGATTTTGTTGTTTCTAAAATTATTAATAACTCATGTAATACAAAATACCCAATAATTTCAGCTTTAATTGTGAAATTCTTTAAATCTTGTCGCACGAAGAAGGTTATCAGTCGTAAAGATATGAAAAAAATGAGAACCTCGGTTATTAAAAACTCCAATGAGAATTTATACACAATTATTTGAATAAGCATCATTCCCAGGAATAAATAAAGGAAGAGCGAAAAAATGATTTCTATCTGATTTCTAGTAATTCGATATCTTGTCTTCCAGTAATATGAGTAGCTCTGTGTTTCAAAGAACTCTAAATTGCCAAAAACCTTATCTATCACAGTATTACTCAATTAACATTCCTCAAAAGGTTAAACCTGTTAAGAATTTCTTTGGATCATCTTTAGAATTACTAGAAACCACTTATTTTGGAATGTAGTTAAGAACTACCTTCTGTAATATGTCATTGATTCAATGATAGTATTTATTTTTAAGATCCTAATAACAGAAAATCTAAACAGAAATTGAACTCAAATCAGTTATAAGCAAATAATATGGGACTATTTCTCTCAAAAAATCCATTTTTGTCATTACAGGAAAATTAACCTGATATCCAGTTGATAAAATACTGTTGAAATGTCATTTCATCCAAATTTGGGTGTTTTTAATTATCAAAATCCAATATATGTAGTGATGAGATTGCCATATCTTGAAGAGCAGACAAAACAAATATCTGCAACGTGCCCGATTTGCGGAAAACGCGAGTCTATAACCGTAAATATGCATGAATTAGAACAAGCTAGGCTAAATCACTCTCTTCTTACGAAAGCAATTTCCCATGCCAAAAATGGGCATGTATTAACCTTATATATCGATGGAGAGGGAATAGTGAGAAGGAAATATTGTTTTGACTTAGTTCGTAAGAAAATCATTAATATAGATAAACTAAATCCAGGACAGCTTGATAATTTGTTTGAAAAAATGATCAAAGATTCAATGCGACAAAAGTGATAAAAATTTGACTGACATAGGAGAAAGCTCACCTTGGTTTCATTTGATTTAGTTAAAAATCAAGGATCTAGCTCATTAATTGATTCTTACGATTTTTTGTGTTATAAAGCGACAATTAAATATAATAAAAGTACAATGAACACTGAATACCATGTTATCTACAATGAGAAAGTTATGAACGAATTAAAAAACTTTAATACACATGAAATCATTCTCAAAGATGTTTTAAAAGAATTTATTTTCGATAAACAGGATTTCGTTTCTCTAGATGATTTAATTTTCCATGTGACTAATCTCAAACTACCAAATTTAACTCAAGACCTAGTAATTCCTGTTCTTTTCAGAGTTCTTAATCTAGAAAGAATTGGGCCATTATTGATTGATGACAGGATAGACGAAATATACCTAGACTCGAGTCAATCACCTCTTTACCTTGATCATGCTCAACATGGAAGATGTTCAACCCTAATTCGGCTAAGGAAAACAGAAATTGATTCTTTGGTTAATAGGGTGGCACTTGAGAATGATTTCATTCTAAATAGAGAAAGTCCAACTTTGAAAGGAGATTTTGTTACAAGCTTATTTCATACAAGAATAACTGTGGATATTCCGCCTTTATTGCTAGATGATATTCATCTTGACATTAGAAAATTTCATCATCAAAATTTTCGATTAAGTGACCTGATAAGGTTTGGCAGTATCACAGAATCACAGGGTGTATTCCTAAGGACAATTATGAGAAATTTGTTGTCACTCTCCATTATAGGCCCCCCAAACTCTGGGAAAACTACACTTCAAAATACCTTGTTAGAATTTATTCCCTCTCACTTCAGGATTCTATCTGTAGAGGATGTCCTTGAGACATCAAACTTGAGGAAGGGGAATCAAGTAAGATTTCGGTTAGGATATGATCCTAATGAAAGGAATGTTTATACAAAAGCAATGGAAATTCAAAAATTGTTGCATAGAAGCCCCGATTATGTTAATTTGGGGGAATTATCAACTAAAAATAACTTCATTGCTTTCTTAAATGTTCTCTCGGTAGGAATTCCCTCTATCCAGACTATTCATGGAAAAGATTCTAGATTCTTACTCTTACGTTTACAGGATATTTACAAAATTCCGATAAGTTTATTGAAAACATCATTTCCACATATATTTGTAGAAATGGATACAATATGGGAGAAAAACGTACGAAAACGATTCGTTATTAAAATTGCAGAGCTAACATCGGATGGATCCATTATAACAATCTCAGATAGAGATAATGATTGTTTAGAGGATTTAAAGATAGATAAACAAACTTCTTTATCATTAAAATACCTAGAGAAAAGAAAAAGAAGATTTAGTAACACCTATGTTGTATAATTGTCATTTTGAATCGTACTAGGTGGAAATTAGTCTAATTTAAATTATTAAGGAATTTGGGATCTTATATTCAGAGTGGACATCTTCTCTTGAATATGTTTCAAAAAAACCTTTTATTATCACAGTACTTCTTTTTCACAATTTTAATTGATAAAAAAGTACTTTTTGAAAATTTATTTAATTTTAATGGATATGAGGAATTTTCATCTTCAGTAATAAGCTTATTTGTAGATGTAATTCCGTTTCTTTACGCAATAGCGGTAGTTATTTCAAATATCTCATTGATTATTGGAGGATTAACTTACTTACTCGATGAAAAGGAAGAAAATGGAAAGTGGATGATCATTCGAGCATTGAGTGTGATTGGATTATTCATGTTCATATTCAATGATACATCTCTAAAGAATAGCTTACATTCGACGAATTATGCGCAGCTTGAAGCTTTTACATCATTCCTAAGTATGTATCTTGTGTTCATTTTTGCTACATTATCGTTAATATATTTCACTGGAAATTGTGGTCTTTATTTGCTTAATCAGGAAAAAATAGCCGTTAAAAATATAAAAAAAAGTATTTTCTGTCTTTTGTTGGTTATTCTACCCCTAGGTAATCATTTTCCTGAGTTTCCTAAATGGAAGTGGTAATATTATGCTAGAAATCATGATTCTTCAAATATTAACTGAAATAATTACGATTTTTATCTCTATACCTTTTGGCTTATTCACACTTACCTTAGGAGCAATATTTTATGTCCCTACTGGTTCAAAGATCGGTAAATATTCAATAATCCTAGGTTTGTTTGTCCTAACTCTCAATTTATATCTTGTATAGGTAAATTCGATTCGTACTGCTTAAAAAACTAGGATAAGACTAAAATGTAAAAAACACCTGTCTTTTTTAAACTCCGAAGAAAAATCTAAATCAAGTTAAGAGCATCGAATAGAAGAAAGAATTTACGAGGAAATTTGTTTCCTTGAAGAAGAGATTACTCCTTATTCAGACACTCACTTAAAGTTTCGAAATTCCTTCATATATCGAATTCTCTATGAAACTACATAAACCATTTTTAATTTTGCATTAGTTGATAAATGCTCAAATTCCGTGCAAACTCCTCGATTAAAAAATTTCTAATTACTTCCTAAACATATAATTCTTACTCAGCTGATACTATGACTGGGAGAAAACACTATGTGGACACCAGAACTTAAAAAAATTAGTCAAATCCAATTTGGTATTTTATCACCAGATGAAATTCGAAAAATGGCTGTTACAAAAATCATTACGGCTGATACATATAATGAAGATGGTACTCCTATCGAAGGGGGATTAATTGATAGGCGACTTGGTACAATTGAGCCTGGCCAGAGATGTAAGACATGTGGCAATCAGGTGGGAGATTGTCCAGGCCATTTCGGTATGATTGAGCTTGCTCGACCTGTTATTCATGTTGGATATGCGAAATCTATCATCTACAAACTCCTTCGATCTAGTTGTCGGGCATGTTCAAGAATAATTCTTGACTCTATAACAATTAAGAACTACCATAAACAGATGGATGAGCTTGCAGAAAAGGAGGACATCAAATCTGTTTCCGAATTAATCAAAGAAATAATTAAGGAAGCCAAAAAGAAGGCTGAATGTCCACATTGTAGCCAACCTCAGTATAAAATTAAGTACGAAAAACCTACAAGCTTTTTCGAGGAAACTCCAGAAGGATCAGTAAGAATAACACCCTCGGAAATTCAGAAACGATTTGAGGGTATTCCTACATTAGATTTACGGTTATTAGGAATTGATGCTCACCATTCCAGACCAGAATGGATGATTATTTCAGTATTACCAGTACCTCCGGTATCTGTCCGAGCTTCTATAACGTTAGAATCTGGAGTACGAAGTGAAGACGATTTAACACACAAATTAGTAGATATCATTAGAATAAACCAGCGTCTAAGAGAAAATATTGAGGCTGGAGCACCACAACTCATAGTAGAAGATTTGTGGGAACTACTTCAATATCATGTTACAACGTTTATGGATAATGAAGTCGCAGGTATTCCCCCAGCACGTCACCGATCTGGAAGAGCTCTTCGTACATTGACTCAGCGATTAAGAGGGAAAGAGGGACGTTTTCGTGGTAATTTATCAGGAAAAAGAGTGGATTTTTCTGCTCGAACTGTTGTTTCACCAGATCCTAATATCTCTATTAATGAAGTAGGGGTTCCAGAACAAATAGCTAAAATTCTCACAGTTCCTGAACGTGTAACAGAATGGAACATTGAAGAAATGAAAGAATTGGTTATGAATGGCCCCAACCCTGACATTGATGAGAAAACTGGTGTTTCACAATCAGGTTCTAACTATATCATTAGGCCAGATGGAAAAAGGATAGATTTACGATTTGTTGGTGACTTAAATAAAACTGCAGAGATGATCGATCAAGGGTTCATTGTAGAACGACATCTTCGTGATGGAGATATGGTACTTTTCAACAGACAGCCTTCTCTCCATCGTATGTCTATAATGGCTCACGAAGTACGTGTAATGCCCTATAAAACATTCAGACTCCATCTTTGTGTGTGTACTCCTTATAATGCGGATTTTGATGGAGATGAAATGAATTTACATGTTCCTCAAAGTGAAGAGGCACGAGCTGAAACTAGAGTGTTGATGCGTGTTCAAGAACAAATATTGTCTCCAAGATATGGTGGTCCTATCATTGGAGCACTGCATGATTACGTTTCTGCTGCTTTTCTTCTAACTAGAAAAAAGACTCTGATTTCAAAAGAGGATGTCTGGCAGCTTTTACTAGCAGGTAATTATGATGCAGAACTTCCAAAACCCGCAATAGCTTATCCTGAGGAATTATGGACTGGAAAACAAGTTTTTAGTTTATTATTACCTCCTGATGTGAATGTCACAACAAAAGCTAGAACCTGTCGAAAGCACGAATTATGTAAAGGAGAACTATGTGAATTTGATAGCTATGTTTATATTCGCAACGGTTTGTTGCTTTCGGGCGTGATCGATCGACGTGCAATTGGAGCTGATGAATCTGAAAGTGTATTGCATGTAGTGGTGAAAGATCATGGCAGTGACCGAGCTCGTGAATTTCTGGATTCATTAACCCAGTTATTACTTGAGTTTCTCTCTCATGAAGGGTTCAGCCTTGGGTATTCAAATGTAAATCTTCCAGATGAAGGTAAGAAAAGAATCAATATGTTAATAGAAGAAAAAGAGAATGCAGCGAATGAGATGATTGAAGCTTATCGTAGAGGGGAATTAGAACCTTTACCTGGTAAATCACTGGAAGAAACTCTTGAAATGAGGATTATGAGTATCCTAGCCAAAGCTAGGGACAGTGCAGGAAGTGTCGCAAATGATTACATGGGTATTTCTAATTCAGCAGTCGTAATGGCTTCAACTGGAGCGAAAGGAACACAATTGAACATTGCTCAGATGGCTGCGTGTGTAGGTCAGCAATCAATCCGAGGAGAAAGAATCTTAAGGGGATATAGGAAACGTGCACTGCCTCATTTTAAAAAGAACGACATAGGACCGGTTGCGAGAGGCTTTGTGCGTTCAAATTATAGATCAGGATTATCACCAACAGAATTCTTCTTCCATGCACAGGGTGGGCGTGAGGGACTTGTAGATACAGCAGTAAGAACCTCTACAAGTGGTTACCTTCAAAGAAGATTAGTGAATGCTCTTCAGGATTTACATGTCAACTATGATATTATCGTAAGAACAACTGAAGGAGATGTAGTTCAAATGAAATATGGAGAAGATGGAGTAGATCCAATGAAATCATACCATGGACGACCTGTAGATATTGATACTATCATTGAGGAAGAAATCTCATCCGAGGAGAATTAAGGAGGATTTTTCATGGCAAGTCTATCAAAGGAAAAAATTTACGCTCTAATAAACGAAAGAGAAGAAAGATTTCCCAAAAGTATCAGATCTGATCTTTTTAGAAAGCTATCTGATGTCCCTGGTTTAAAAGAGAAAGTCGTTAGAAAAATCCTTGACTCTGTAGAAGATGCTTATCTACGTTCCTTGGTAGAACCCGGTGAAGCTATTGGTACAGTAGCTGCTCAATCTATTGGTGAACCTGGGACACAGATGACCTTGAAAACTTTCCATTATGCGGGAGTCGCAGAACTTAATGTAACATTAGGATTACCAAGATTAATTGAAATACTAGATGCGAGAAAAAACCCTGCATCCCCATATATGACAGTATATTTAGAAAAGCCTTTTTCCAAAGATAGAGAAAAAGCGCAAGAAGTCCAGCGAATGATAGAACTATCAACAGTAGAATCAATCAGTGATGATATTACAGTTGATTTAGCACTGATGCAAATTAAAATAACGTTGAATAACGTTTTAATGTCTGATAAGGGAATTACTCCCGAATTGATTGTCGAGAAATTGTCAAAATTGAAAAAAGGAGAAGTTATCCAAGATCAGAACGAAATTATTGTAGATTCCAAAGATTTAACCATTGATGAAATTTATAAGCTAAATGAAAAAATCAGGGATCTTAAATTAAAGGGAGTCAAGGGAATTACAAGAGTTATTATGTCTAAAGACCAAGAACTTGATGAGTGGGTGCTATATACCGCTGGAAGCAACCTTCCTGACGTACTAAGCATATCAGGGGTGGATCCAACAAGAATCAAAACGAACCACATTCAGGAAATTCGAGACACACTTGGAATCGAAGCCACTCGACAAGCAATTATCGATGAAGCTACAGCGGTTTTACAAGAACAAGGCCTTGATGTTGATATACGACACATCATGTTGGTTTCTGATATCATGACTCAAGACGGAAATTTGCGACAAATTGGACGTCATGGTATTAGTGGAGAAAAAGAAAGCGTTCTTGCAAGAGCTTCTTTTGAAGTAACCGTAAAACATCTATTGAATTCTGCAGCAAGAGGAGAACTAGATAAACTAAGGGGAATAACTGAAAACGTCATTATTGGACAAATAATTCCACTTGGTACAGGTACCGTTGACTTAATCATGTGGCCTGGATACCAGAAAAGAGATGATCAAACAGAGGAAGAATAAAAATGAAACCAGACATTGAAAAAGCAATAAATATGGCAATGAGTACTGGAAAAGTAAGAATGGGATACAGTGATGTTATTAAGAGTGTATTAAATGGGAAAGTAAAAGCTACCATCGTATCGAGCAATTTACCTTTAAACATCGCAGAAGAATTAAAGAGAAGTTGTGAGCTTTCGAATATTCCAATTATAAACTACCAAAAGAGTGGAAAAGAATTGGGAGCAGTATGTGGACGCCCTCACAAAGTTTCAACCATTGCTATCCTTGATCCAGGAAATTCAAAAATTCTTGAATATATAGAATAGGAAGTACACTTTTGTCCAATATTCGAATGTCTCAAGAGGAATTGAGCTTCATATCGACATTAGAGGGCTTAACTGGTGCTCTAGCTGTCGATTGCATCTGGGAAAAAGAAGACAATAGAGTTATTTTCATTGTTCGCAGAAATGATACAGGGAAAGTAATTGGAAGGGGAGGTACTACAATCCAGCGACTCCGTGAACATTTCAGAAAGAATATTGAAGTAGTTGAATACTCCGAAAAAATTGAAAAATTTACTACAAACACATTAGCACCTGCAAAAACTAAAAATGTGGAAATTATTGAGAAAGCGGGTAAGAAAACAGTAATCGTGACAGTTATTCAACGAGAAAAAGGAAAAGCTATTGGAAAAAATGGTAGAAATATACAACGATCACGATTACTCTTAAAAAGGCATTTTGGGGTGAATAATGTAATTATTCAATGCCCGAATTAATTTCATTAAAGATGCAATTGCCAAACTGTTCAAAAACCAAATTAAAAAAGATGTTAAATGCGTTTACTGTTATATTAACTAATAAAAATGCGAGAATATAGGACTTACATCCATCTACAAACATTAGGCGAAAAAATATGACTGGATTGAAATCACCAAGAGGCGAATTCGCGGCAAACAAGCTGGTTAGGAAACGGAAAAAATTTCGATGGAAGAGCACAACATACAAGAGAAAAGTACTCCGTTTGAAGGAAAAATATGACCCTCTTGAAGGATCTCCTCAAGCTCGCGGCATTGTGATTGAAAAAGTTGGTATCGAATCAAAACAACCAAATTCAGCCATCAGGAAATGTGTGAGAGTTCAGCTCATAAAGAATGGAAAACAAGTTACAGCATTTGTTCCTGGAGATGGAGGATTATTATTCATTGATGAGCATGATGAAGTTTCGATAGAAGGTATTGGCGGTGGAAAGGGTGGAGCAGTTGGAGATCTACCTGGAGTACGATATCGAGTAGTTCATGTTAATGGAGTAAGTCTCAGCGCAATGCTTTCGGGAAGAAAGGAAAAGCCTATGCGTTAATTCTCATTTCCAATTTTCCTTCTCTTTTCAGTTATTTTGGGGGAAGTTTTTTCATAATATCTAAGTAGAAAACTAGTGAAATGACTGTGTTCCCTAAGAATCTACAATTTAAACTGATCTATCCCCAGAATCTGTCTTTCTCGAAGCGCGACTATTTGTTCTTTAATAGAATTAAGACCTTTGTCGAACAGATTGAAACGTTTAAATCTCCCAAAATACTTTCAGAACAGTATTCTCTCCCTAGTGATTTAATCTCATTTATCCTAGTCTTATCTAAGACAGATTTGACAGACAGGAATATTACAGATTTAGGATGTGGTACTGGAAGATTTACGCTCCCTATATCGAAATTTTTTCAGGGGAGAGTCATTGGGGTTGATAATGATTTTTCAGCTATTGAACATTTACGAGTTAATATGAAAAAACTTCATCTACATGTTGATTTGCTGACCTCAGCGATTGAATTTGTCGAGGCCACAAATTGGAAGAAGATATTCCAGACAACAATCATGAATCCTCCTTTTGGAACTCAAAGAAAAGGGATTGACCAAGTGTTCCTTAGAAAAGCACTTACTTATTCTGAAGTGGTTCTCTCACTACATAAAACCAGTGATAAGTCACGAAACTTATGGAAAAGGATCGCATCTTCATATAGAAAACGATCAGAAATACTCGCAACTGTAGAATTTCCTTTACAGCGAACATTTAAATTTCATACCCGTAATCAACATAATGTGAAGGTAGACCTAATTCGCTTTTCTCATGGGACATTGGAATAAGAATTATTATTGATTAAGACTGGAAATCAAATCAAATTAAGGGTAGTTGGATTCTGTAAGAATATTTGCTTTTTCTCTAGATGAGAAAATGGAGTAATCTCTAGCAGAATATTAAAATTATTCCCCATTACCTACCATTGGGATTGGAAATGAGTAAAAAACATGTAGAAAATACAACTCAAAGTCGGGTTGTACCAGGTGACAAAATTGCAGTAATAGAGGAATTTTTACCTGATGAAACGTGCTTTGAACAAGACGGAAGCATATTATCTATGACAACAGGTGAAGTGATACCTGATCAAAAAAAGCATAAAATCACAGTAAAACCATTTAAACGATTATTTGAGCTTAAGAAAGGTGATACGGGTATTGGAAGGGTTGTATATGTTAAAAAACAGATAGCATCTGTCGATATTCATCGAGTTAATGACACTCAAGTTTCATTACCAGTGAATAGTATCTTACATGTATCTGAAGCCTCAAGAAGATTTGTAAAAAACATGTATGAGGTAACACGTCCGGGTGATTGGCTTAAATTTAAAATTGTAAGAACAATGAAACCTGTATATATCAGTCTTATAGGTGATGGACTGGGAGTTGTAATTGCTCAGTGTAATCATTGCGGAACTGATTTAGATTTTTTTAGACGGAATACACTAAAATGTCCAAATTGTGGTCTTATTCAGGACCGTATAACTGCAAAATCATTTGGGAAATTAGTTACCTCATTTAAGAGGTCTCCGAGCGATGAAACCCGATGATAAGAAGATCTGGGAAAAATTAACTGACTCTAATGATCGTTGGCGTAAAAAAAAGAAGGGAAAGGAAGACTACCAGACAATTAATGCAGTTATTGATGCAAATACCACAAAAATATTATCAAATCTACAAAGTAAGGGAATAATTGATTCTATTACTGGAACAATAGCATCTGGGAAGGAATCTGGAGTTTTTCTTGCAACTCTTGGCCCTAAAGGAAAACTGATTTGCGAAGATCTTTCTATAGAGTCACCAATTGTCATCAAGGTCTTTAGGACAAGCACATTAAACTTTAGAAGTATTGAGAAGTATATTTCGGGCGATATTCGTTTTAAAAAGTATAGTAAGAAGACTAGGAATGTAATTAAATTGTGGGTCGAGAAAGAGTATAGAAATCTAAGTAGAAGTACTCTTGCTGGTGTTAATGTCCCGAAACCAATTTTAGTTAAAAATAACGTTTTATTAATGGAGTTGATTGGAACTAATGGAATACCAAGTCCTTTGTTAAGAATAACTCCAGATGAAGCTACCGAGATAATGATGATTACAATTTTAGATCAGATTAGAAGATTATACCAAAAAGCAGATCTTATCCATGCAGATTTATCCCCCTATAATATTGTAGTAAAAGAATCCATTCCATTTTTAATAGATATGAGCCAGAGTGTTATATCTTCTCATCCAAGAGCAGAAGAATTTCTAGAAAGGGATTTAAATAATATATTGTTTTATTTTTCTAAACGGGGAGTTGACACACCAGAAACAGAAATAATTTTTGAAAATATTGTTAATAATTCACCAGATTCTGTTAAGGAGATAATATTATGAGTATTTCTAGTAGAGTAAGAATTCCAAAAAGTCGAATAGGGGTAGTGATAGGTAGAAAAGGCGAAACAAAGGCAGAAATCGAATCTCTTGCTGGAGTAAATATCCAAGTAGACAGCGAAGATGGTTCAATAATTATTACCTCTTCTGATAAAACAATTGATCCTACTTATGTCTGGAAGGCACGAGACATCATAAAAGCAATAGGAAGGGGATTTAACGCAGACAAAGCATTCTATCTGATAGATGATAGCATTTATTTGGAAACAATTCAGCTTGAAGGATCTAAAAATAACATTAAGAGATTAAAAGCACGGTTGATAGGAGAAAAAGGGAAAGCAAGAAATATGATTGAATCAGGGACCGATACTTATATTTCAATTTTTGGTTCACAAATTTCGATAATTGGAGATCTTGAAGAAATACGTTCTGCAAAAGAAGCGATAGAGATGCTAATTCGAGGTTCGAAGCATGGAACAGTATACAGACTCTTAGAACAAAAGCGCTTTAGATTGAAACAAGATCCAATGAAAATTTGGAAAGATCCACCGTCTAAAGATAATTGAAAGCTTTTTAAAAAATTCCTTAATAATCAAAAATTAATCCATTGGGCCGATAGCTCAGCTTGGTAGCAGCGCCTGGTTTGCATCCAGGAGGTCGTGGGTTCAAATCCCACTCGGTCCATATCATAAACACATACATATTTCTACATGATTTCTCTTCTCCTTATAAGCTGTAAGCATAGAATTGGTTCCCAATCAATAGAAAAAACAAATTTATAAAATGAGATTCAGCTTAAGGCACATTCAGATAATAGAATTTTAATTCAAGCAAAGAGAGAGCCTAGTTCTCGGAGTAATTGATCTGCATTAATCAGAAGCCAATCTAAAATTCCTGTGACGATAGAAAATATCAATAGGAATCCGAATAAACTCAAACCTATCAATATTCCCTCTTCTACAAGAGGTGAGCCTCTTCTTTTTCTATCCATTCTTTTAATTCTTGATCGAAATTCCTTCAGTTTACTATGATACTTCATGATTCCATCATGAGCTTATTTAAGATCCGATTTTTAAGAACCTAAATTTCGATTATTTTTGGGACTTTAAATGGGACACCGCATTTAATAAAATTGGTGTATTATTTGCGGTTAATTCCTTCGAAAGAAAAAAAACCACTGAAAATTGTACTTTTGGGAGAAGGAGGTGTAGGAAAAACTACAATATCTAAATCATACATTGATAACTATTTTTTTACAAAATCAAAACAGACTATCGCTGTTGAGTTCCATTCAAAGATTATTTCACGTTCAGAGAATGAAGTAAGTAAACTCCAGCTATGGGATCTTGGTGGTCAGGAGCATTTCAAGCATATGGGAGTCTTTGGTGATTTCTGTAAAGGTGCAGATGCAGCTTTACTCTGTTTTGATCTTACTGATCTTTCATCCTTGTTTAATCTTGCTGAATGGATCGAGTTCATTCCCCCCCTTATCCCCAGATTTCTAATTGGTACAAAATCTGATCTAGCAACTCATGATGAAAGAGATTTTAATTTAGATCGTTATGTTCAGAGATATAATTGTATTAAATCATTTAAATGCTCAGCTAAGGATTTACCAACCGTTATGAATATTTTTGAGTATGTTTTATTATCAATCGAAAGAAAAAACAACAAAGTAGGTAATATATCTTCAGATTCAAACACTCATTTATCAAACAAACTTTTAGTATCATGAGGAATTATAAATGCAGAAATTATTGAGAAAAACGACAAATGTACAATCTTCAAGAATCCCTAGCGGAGTACTTGGTTTTGATCGTCTTGTGAATGGAGGATTTCGAGAACATTCGGTAAATGTAATTATCGCAGATCCTGGTTGTGGGAAATCCACGTTCTGTTGGCAATATGTTTCAGATGACCTCCATTCTCCAGCGCTTTATGTATCTTTAGAACAAAATATCAAGTCAGTAATGCGAGATTGTAGCGATATTGGATTGAATAATTTTAATAAGAAATATAGAGAAGGGAGCCTGCAATTTCAGGTTGCATTTAATGTTGATTCGGAACTAACGTCAGGAGAAATTGGTCTCAGATTTTTTATGAATGAACTTCCGAAGTATCTTGAAGTAATCAAGGAAACAGCCTCAAAGTACACTGGAGGAATAAGAATAGCCATTGATCCTTTAACCCCGTTACTTCTGGAAATCTCAGATCCAAACCAACAACGAAATGCTATTAATCGAATTTTTTCTTCTCTTAGGGAAATCGGAACAGCTGTAGTGACACTAGAAAAAGGGTTTGGGGATGTATTAGCAAGAATCCCTCTTTTTCTATCCGATTCCATTATAGAACTAGAACACATTGGTTTAGGGGGAATATATAACCGTACCTTAAGCATCAGAAAATTTAGAGGGTCATCTCATTCCGAAACTCCTCAACCAATCGGTTTTCAAAAAGAAAAAGGACTCATTGTATATGACATTTCCACAACTTGAGATAGATGTCCAAGCTTCAACTTTAACCAAAGCTATTGCATCTATTCAAACAGAGGCCAAGCATCTTTTTACATTCCAAGATGTCAAAGCTACGATTCTATTTCGCTTAGATGGTAGAGTTCTTTCATCTTTTTATGAAACAAAAACCTCTAGTTCCCTGTTAATTGTTATCAAATGGGTAAAGGATATAATCTCCAAAACAAAGGAGGAACTTAAGCATGGTGCAAAATCTATTAAGTACAACAAAAATATCGAACACAATGAATCACTTCCAGTGTATTTCTATCGTACTGGGAATTCTGGGATCTTAGTTACTATTTTACATGCAAAAGCGAACACAGGACTTATGGAAATTGAGATGAGCAGAACAGCCAAACGTATAGGGTTGGTAATGGACAGAAAACAATCTTTAGGTGATTCATAGAATGAAAGCTTCTGTTGGCTTGTGTATCAATCACGATTTAAAAATTGCGACCGAATCTGCTCTTAAACAAGCTGAAATCGATTTAAACTCGAAACCAACTGGGATACTGTTCTTTACAGGGACTCATTTTGGTGGTAAGAAAGTCTATAACCAATCCTTAAAGATCATTAAAAAGAAGTATCCAAATACTCCATTAGCCGGATGTTCAGGAATTGGGATAGCTAGCAAAACTGATTATGGCCTGAAAGGAGCAGCAATTATGCTTTTTTCAGGTATTTCCATTAGAACAAGTCTTGTGAGACGTTTTCGAATAAGAAATAGAGCAAAAACAAAACGAGTGTTAAAAGAATGTATAGATATCGAAACTAAAGAATTAGAGCAGAATTCCTCTACAACCTTTATTTTCTTTCCCCCTGGACTGGGATTTCCAAAGCTTATGGTAAATTTATTGAATCATAAGCTTCAAGGTTTTAATCCATTTTTTGCTTTGAATAATCGAATATGGAGAGATATTCCTGCTATTTCACGCATCTTTGGGAAATTAGTTAATTTTCTCATGAATTTAAGTGGAATAGGAATTTCCTATTCATCAGCATGGCCATTATTTCAAGAATTATATGAACGAGGTATTCATTATACGGGAACATTTGGTGTAGATCCAATTACGATGAAGAAATCATACCAATTTCATAATTTTAAAGCATACAAAGATTCAATGGCATTTATTTCATTAAGTTCTCCTGAATTGAGGTTTATGAGTAAAACTGACACTGGAGCAAAAGTAGATTACACAAAATCCTTTTCTCTTGACAGTTATTTAGACGGTGGTTTCATTCCTAGAATAAATGGTCAGTGGGGAGCGAAATCTCTTTTGAGGTTGTATGAAATGGATAAAACTCCAGAAATCCTTGAAGAATGTACTCAAAAGTATTTTTATTATCACCCCTTTAGGCCATTATGTATATTAGATGATAAAAAGAGTCAAAATCTTTATGGTCTTTCAATAAACCCGAATCTTAATCACGCCTTAATTACCGCGCCGAATCAAGTTGCTAAAAAGCTTTTTACAAATCAAAAAGACCAGGTTTCATCATACATTTGCAATCAGAGTGCTGTAACCATTGAAAACTTACTAGATAAGAGCTTATCATCATTAATTGATACTAATACAAAATTTGGTTTATTTTTTGATTGTGGTAATCGGGCGATGATTGTGGGAGACAGATTTCAGCAGTATCTTGCTCATTATTCTAAGATATTGGGGAATATACCATATCTCGTCATCATATCAGGTGGAGAGGTTAATTCCCAATCTTATCCAATTATTAACTTTAGTTTGGTTTCTGGGATTGCACAGCAACTTACACATGCATATTAAAGAGAATAATGGACTTCAAAGGTGAGTTAGTGCGTGTTGTATGTTGACACACTACTTGGAGTTAATAATTATCCTGAAGAGTTGAAAAACCTAATATTGAAGTTTTTTTGTCTCGAACTCATTATTACGGTTATCTATCTTAGTCATACATGGATTTCTTTGTATTATATTTCAATTCTTGGGTCATATGCGATTTTTGGAAGCATTGTTGCTATTGGGACAGTATTCAGTATTGTCCTTGACTTACCTCTGGGAGTTCTAACTGATAGGTTTGGTCAGAGAGGAGCATTTTGTAGTGCTTTAGGATGCTTAACGATATACTATTTAGGTTTAATTTTCGCCACAAACTCATTACAACTTCTATGTCTCGAAATTTTAGTTGGTATTTTTTCTGCTCTTCTTTCAGGCTCATATATGGCTTGGTTTCTAAATTCATGGGGTTTTCTTGTAGAAAAAACCGAAAAAAATGATAATCTCTTCCGAAATACGATGGGAAATGTTCGTTTTGTTAAAATGATCTCTGTTTCCTCTGTTACAATTATTGGGGGATTTTTATTATTCCAAGCTCATCTTCCTCCCCAGTTGATATTTTTCTTTCAAGGTATTATTGCAGCATTGGGACTTATATTCGGATTCGCAATAATGGTGAATTCTAATCCCCAGAGATATCAACAAGATAGATCTATAATAACAAATACAAAAACTATTAGTTCTTTCTCACTTCGGAATCTTAGTGAGAGTTTACATCGAAAATATTTTGAGATTTCCCCTTTTTTCCTTAGCTTTGGACTTCTAAATTTTACTTCATTATCGTTCTCCACAGTTATTTTTCCATTGCTGGTGTATTATTTGATGTCATCAGAAACTGTTCTAAATGGAAGCTACTTTAGAATAGATTTTACATCCGCTGCAATTTTGATTCTATCTCTAGTCAATTCCATTACAGATTTTGCCTATGGAGTATCGAGTAAGTTTTCAGGACGGTTTACGTCTTTTATTAAATCCCCCCGTAAGGGATTAGTTGTGTTTTACACACTAAATTTCCCATTTGCTTGGATTTCTTTTTTATTCATCCTGCTTTTAAAGATCAATTCCTCTTGGAAGATCATAATAATCATTTCTTTATTTTTAATTCGATTAATTGTCAGTGGTTTGACTTCCAGTCTTTATTGGCAATTATACTACGATATAACTACTTCAAAATATCGAAGTTCCCAGGAGTCCTATCAGAATACGATTACTCTGATCATTTATACACTTGGATTCAGCATCCTTGGACAAATTATGGAAGTAACTGGATTGTTAGAATCTTTACTCTTTCTTTTCAGTCTCGCCCTCATTGGAATCTTAATATTATTAAAAGCTAAAGAACCTGTGGGAAAAAAATCTTTTGGAGTCTCAGTATCCATGCAATGAGGAGAACAGGGAAAAAGAGATAAGGAAATGGATTCGCAATAACTTTAGCTAATCCCAAGGAATCCACGTAAAGCTGGGTTCATTTCTGCAACTCGTTCTTTACTGATTAACTCAAAGTATTGCCTCATAATACTTACAGAAAGAAGAATTCCCATACCTGAACCGATAGCTCCTAGAAAATCTGCAAATGCAGCAAGAACTCCAATGAAAAGTCCTCCAATGACTGCAATAGTGGGAATATACATTTCTAGACGTCGTTCAACAATTTTTTTACTCCGTCTCCATCCAGGCATCTGCATACCTGATTGGAGAAATTGACTCGCTACATCTCTTGGGCCCATACCAGCAGTTTCTAGCCACATCATTGAAAAGACCACTGAGAGAAGAATCAGGATAATAGCATAAATAAATGCTCGTGTGATAGAACTCAGAGGATCTGCAAAGTTGAGAACACCTTGATCTCCAATTAATGAGCGCGGAGGGGTTAAAAAGTAGACTAGGCCTCCTGTTGGTACGTATTGTTCGGCTTGTTGGTCTAATCGAAATGTACCCAAAATTTGAGTTAAAAGGCTAGTCGAATTCTCTTTTCCTGAACTATTCCATACCATCTGGGCGATAAAATATACATCAGCAAAAACAGCTGATGTTAAAATTACCGGAATATTTGACACGTAAAGCAATTTTATTGGATATGTGGATCTTATTCCTTTATATTGTGCATAAGAAATCGGTATTTCGACTCGCATAGATTCGAAATAGATCACGATAATAAATACAACAATTGTAGCAATTACAGAGAGGATCGATAACGATGGTAAATTAAGGCTGTGAGCAGGATTAGTATTATATCTGAAGAATAGGTTTCCTATTGCTGCTAATGGTCCTTTTTGTTGTAACCAATAGATAAAGGCCAGTACAATCCCACGTGCGGAAGTAACTTTATCTTCAGTTGGACCTGGGCCTTCCAAGATATTGTTTGGTGCAAATAATCCTTGAAAGATTTGTAGTGCGACTCCACCGGCAATAAACAACGATATTCCAGATCCTAAACCCCATCCTTTTTGGACCATCTCATCTAGTAAAATAATGATTATTCCAGCAGCTAATAATTGTGATATAATTCCTAACTGTGCACTAGCAGACAGGTCTGTACCGTAGGTCCCACCTATAAGGAATGCTCCTGCTTCTATGATAGTCATTAACACAGACATGACTTTTTGAGCACCAGTATACAGCGATCTTTCCTCTGGGTCTCCCATATTGACATTAATAATCTTTGATCCCACCAAGATTTGCATAATTAATCCAGCAGTCACTATTGGCCCTATCCCTAATTCTGCAAGTGATCCCTGAGTTGATGCAGTGATTGTCCTCATAAATGCGAAAGGATCACCTTGTCCTAAATCTGCACCAATAATGGGTGTAGAAGTCATAACAAAGTATATTACAAGAGCAGCAAAAGTCCAGATCATTTTTTCATTGAAATGAACCTCACGAGTAGGTTTTACAACCTCAGGTGTAATTGACATGAAGGGTCGAACAGCTTGTAGAAATCTAGATGTCATTATGAAAACCTCGAAGGTTAAGTCCATATATCAAGTTCACTCAGAGGTGGAATTCAATTCAATTCAATTCTAAATCTGAATATCCTTGATTTTAACCTTATTTAAAGGGAAAAATGCAATTCATTTATTTTTTTTCTATTGCTATAACAGTTAAATTTCAAGGTATTGGCAATGTTTTGTTATTTTCATCTTTAGAACTAAATTATGGCAATTAACATTCTTAAAAAATAAATAATTATCAGAAAATGGATTCCAAGCTGTGTGGATTACTGTAATTTCTGTAAGAGTACGAGTAATGACAAGATACACAATTATGACCTGTTACTCAATTTTTACTTGAATCAACACCGTCATTCATAATGAATTCTCAAATAATCATAGAATAAAATAAGAACAAAATATATTACACTCTGAAAAACGAGAACCATTCAGTATTATTCCTTAAATTTAAGGAGTAAACTTAAAGATTGCATAGAAGCTTAATCTAAAGGATTCTAAAGTTGATTGTACGAATATTACGGAGTTTTTATGAATGAAGAAAATCCTAGGAAACGGTTTGCGTTTTTTGCTACTCGCATTAGTTATTACATCGACATTCTTAATCGCTGAAACCCAAGCAGATACTGGGGAAGCGAATTCTACCACCGATTCAGTGAACAGTGATATCATTAATCTCGATGTCACAAATTTAATGTATTTTAATATCACTGAATTTACGAACACCAGTCACCTTATCAACGTGGATAGAACCATAACAGCAAACCAATATGGATATACTTCATCAAAAACAGAGATACAGATATCAAGCAATGGTACAAGTGAAATTAACGCTTTAAATTATACTCTACCAACATTAGAGTATAATGAATCAAAATATTTCAGACTTTATTCAAAAAATGATACAGAGATAGAGAATACAACTTATGATTTCTACATGGGGAATGAGACAACAGAGTTTGTAATACAGTTTCCAACCGTGGGTTTTGAAGAGCAAGTCACCCTAATTATGGAAATGGATCATCCTAATGCCATAACTTATGATGAAAAAGAAGAACTCCTGGAAGGTGAATATCCCTATCACTTTAATTTAAGTTTTCTTCCTTTAATAACCATTCCCATTACTTCATTCAATCTAGATTGGAGAGTGGGTGCGGATGTTTCTATGAAAATAAATAATGATACTTTAAGTCCCACAAAAGCTAACTTTACGGGTGCGGTTGAACTAGAATCTACTGTTTTAAAATATGAAGATATTCAAGAATTAACTTCAATTAACCGTGAACTACTAAACCGATCTGAATTTGGTAGTTATAACCTTACTGCACTTTCAAACCGAAATTTCATTCCTGCTTACAGACAGAATATTGCAGAAAACATGACAGACATTTTAATATTTGATTATTATCAAGTTGGTGGGACATTTATGACATTTACTTCATTAGTGACCACTATTGAGGTATCAGAATGGGGAACTGTATACACTAAGCAAGCTATCACGTTAAAAAATATAGGTTTACAATCTGGTCCCATTTTATCAACTGCTCTTGGAGGTATTACTTTTCCAACATTAACATTTAATGCTCCAAATTCAGCACGTAAAATTGGAATTACCGATAACTATGGAAATATTACTCCACTAGTTAACGAAGATACAGTAACTCAGAAGAAAACTATTGAGTTTAAACCCCGAATTCAAATAGAACAGGGTGCTGAGTATCATATCTTACTAACTTATATACAACCCTCAACTAAGGTGCTTAATAATCTTGGTGGGGGAAAAGTTCAGCTGCGAACAGACCTATCCGTGAGCTTTAATTGTACAGTACAGAATTATGAGCTTGAGATATTATTCCCATTTGGTTCTTCCTTAAACAAAGACAAAATTAGTGAAGCAGCTTATGAAAGCTCTTTACGTAATCCTGTTTCAGTGGTATCTATCCAGAAAACTCAATTCTTAGGAATATTTAATAGTAGAGGATACCGATTCACTTTTGAAGAACTCACCCCACTTAGTAATAATCAGCTGAAAATTGAATACGGACTGAGCCCATTAAACCAGCTCTATACTCCACTTTCCTTTTCAATTTTCTTTTTATTAATTGGTCTTGCGTATGCTCTTATTAGAAACCTATCGTTTGGATATAAGCCCTCTAAATTAGCACTTGATGAAATTCCATTAGATTTGATCAAAAGTTTTGTCAAGTCATATGAAGAGAAGACTGCAATTCGAGAGCAAATACTTAGGTTGGATCGAAAGCGAAAATCTAAAAATATTAGCGCTAGAGAATATGAACAAACCAAGATTATTTTACGAAACCAGCAACAACAGAACGATCGAACAATTGTCTCAGTTTCAAGGAAACTCGCAGAGGATAATCCACGTATAAGATTATCAATGAGATCGATTGAAGTTGCGGAAGCAAGTAGAGAGGATTATTTATTAAATATTGAATCCCTCGAAAAGAAGAAGACTCAAGGTCGTATTGGTAAAGAAGCTTATGCTAAACTAAAGATCGACTATGATAATAAACTTAGAAAGGCAAATAACGAAATTGATAAGGTCTTAATTGAGTTAAGAAACCTACTAACAAAGTGAGGTAGAAAAGAATTCCCCCAAAGATCGATTTAGACGAAGATCTTTGTATTTTTTGCTGGAAGTGTAGTAAAAGCTGTCCAGCAGAAATCCTTATTTCTACTCCAAAATCAGAAAAATCACCTAAACGGTCTTTAGAAATCATAACTCCAGAAAAATGTTTCGAATGCCGTGCATGTGAAATTGTATGTCCAGTTCAAGCAATTAGAGTTTTTGCTTCTGGAGAGGAATAATTTATTCTTCATCATTTTTCTGTACGAGGGATATTGGTTTTCCATCTTTTAAGATATATTCGGGAATTGAGTCTTTATTTTTCTGTAAGAAACGTTTATCTGCTTCCAAATCCCGTAAATCGTCAGGAAGCATGATGGGAATAGTTTTCTTTATTGGATAAAATCTAGAACATTCCGTACAGGTAATGAGCCCTATTTCAACTTCTTCATCCGTTTTTTTTATTACAATAAGTTTAAGATTTTCATTTTTACAGATCGGGCAAGCCAGTATTTCCATTAAATCTATTTTCATGATAGGTCATACACCTTCAATAAAATTAGTAAATATATTGATAATCACCTCAGACGGCTCTTCATGAGTTCATCGTTGCATAAACAACTCATTCGGGGATAACTTCATCATAAGTGAAAAAATTCTCAACCAGAGAATTCATTTACGAGACTTATGTTTGATTTATTGGAAATAAGGATTTACTAATAAGTTACTGGATAAGTAAAAATAAGTAATACGATTAGAATTATAATGATTGTAGAAAGAATAAACCATTCACGGAAATATCTCTTTTGGACTTCTTGCTTAGAAAGTGAAAGCAGTTTGGAACGATAATTCCATGTAAATATGAGTAGTATAGCTACAAGGAATATTGGCATAAGATTTTGAACAGTTCGATCTAGAATGAAATAATATAGGGCGAACGCAATAATAAATAATATTCCGTAACCAATCATTGAAATATCTAACAGTTTAACGGATTTAGGAAGATTAGACCATCCTTTAAAATCAGAACTCATCGTATGTTCACCAAACTAAGCAGAAAGACGTTTTTTCATGAGTTATTTAGAATTTTCGATGGAATGGAAAAATACGTAAGTTAATGAATATCAGGTGAGGGGTAGTCAAAAAAAGCCTAGAATACCAGCTACTCTTCCGAAAAAAAGATAAATAACCGAATGCTATCAGACCTCTCAGTTATTGGGATAAAAAGGGAACCTTTTCTGATTTAAAATTACTGGATTGACTCAATGGTTAGACAGGTTTAATGAGGACTCTTAAATTTCTTCTTTGGTGATATATTATTGTCAAATCTTCGATGAGAGAATATTTTAAAAATCTAAATAGAAAATTACCTATCAAACATGATTAAAGAGAGGTATACCATGAAAAGGATAAAAGCACTAATACTGGGAGCTGCTGGAAGGGATTTCCATAACTTCAATACTTACTTTCGAAATAATGAAAATTACGAAATCGTCGCTTTCACAGCAACACAAATCCCCGATATATCAGACAGAAGTTATCCTTCTGCGTTATCAGGAAACCTTTATCCTGAAGGGATACCCATACATCCAGAAGATGAGATAGCTGATCTTATTAAAGCAAATAATGTTGAGCAAGTTATACTAGCCTATTCAGACTTATCTTATGAGTATGTAATGAACTTAGCATCATTAGTACTAGCTAACGGGGCAGATTTCCGAATTCTTGGTCCAAAACATACAATGATTAAATCTTCACTACCTGTAATATCAGTACTTGCAGTAAGAACTGGATCGGGTAAGAGTCAAACTACACGAAAGATTGGAAAGATTTTACGCAAGCAGGGAAAAAGAGTTGCCGTTATTCGCCACCCCATGCCTTATGGGGATTTGGAAAAACAACGGTGTCAAAGATTTGAGACGTATGAAGACTTAAAAAAGCATGAGTGTACAATTGAGGAGATGGAGGAATACGAACCTCATATTATTGAAGGAAACCTGGTTTTTGCTGGGGTAGATTTTGAAGAAATTCTCCGAGCTGCAGAAAAGGAAGCAGACGTAATTCTTTTTGATGGAGGTAATAATGATTGGAGTTTCTATGAAGCAGACCTCACGATTACTATAGCTGACCCACATCGACTTGGTCATGAAAGATCATATTTTCCAGGGGAAGTAAATGCTCGTAGTGCTGATGTCGTTATTATCAATAAAGCAGCAACTGCACCTTCTGAAAACGTTGATAAGCTTAAGAAGAGTATTGAAGAGTTGAATCCAAAGGCTAGAATTTTAATCGCAAATTCACCGATTACAGCGGAAGATCCAGAACTGATTAAAAATATGAAAGTGCTTGTTGTTGAAGATGGTCCAACTTTAACCCATGGGGAAATGAAATATGGAGCAGGTCATATTGCAGCGACACAGTATAATGCCAAGGAAATCATTGATCCTCGGCCCTATGCGATTGGGAGTATTCGAGACACGTATCAAAAGTATAGCCATCTTTCAGATGTTTTACCTGCTATGGGATATGGTGAGAAACAGATGAAGGAACTTGAGGAAACTATTAATGCAGTTGATTGCGATACAGTTATTATTGGTACACCAATCAATTTAGCGAGATTGTTAACCATAAAAAAGCCATCAGTTAGAGTTACATATAATTTGGAAGAGCTTGGTAAGCCATCCTTAGAAGAAATTATTATTGATGTCTTGAAAAGAAAGTAAAAAAATGGAAGAAGGAATCTTTCCCTACTTCATAATTTAATGTATTATCACGCTTAAGAAACAATAGTTCACGGGTTCTAGGAGGTAGAAGATTAATAAGATTCTTGTGTTGAAACTATGACTATATACAGACCAATGAGGGCTAATATTGAACCTACAAATGCAATTGCAATCCCCATGAGGGGAGGTGTCTCATTTATCATCATCCATATCGCGAGAATTACACTAACAATAAAGCCCATACCTCCAATAATTGTAGCATTATTTCCTTCATTATAGCCAAAACTCTCACGACTTCCATATCCCATCCCAAAACCACCAATAATACCTGCAATCCAAATGAATGACAATTCAAAATACTCATCTCTGGGTTCACTTGTCAAAATGAAGTCTAATCGAAATACAGCAATTGCAGTAATCAGAATACTGAATCCAAAAACAATTGTACCTAATAATGTTGGAGTTTTCATACCAATTCACCTTACCAACTAGAAAGAAATTTCCTTACCAAAATTTGAAGATATTATCATCTTTTATTTGTTTTTGTTTCGTTACCAAAACTTCTTTGCATAGGATTCAAATACATTTTATAGATATGAAATATCCGTAAGCCATAAAAAATCTTCTTTAATTGAAATAATGCTTTAAATTCTTAAGGAAATCAGAGAAAACTGAATCGTATAGCTGAAATGAGTATTAAACATCCAAAGGGTTGAGATCCAAAAGCTATTTCAAATTCTAATATTTTGCTTAATTAGAACCCTAGATTTACTAAAATGTACATATGAAGGGCCCGTGGCTTAGCCTGGATAAAAATGCTAAATCTTTCGTTATGAACGTAGCATTACCAGACAGAGTACTGCGCTGCGGAAAGACAATTTGATTTTTGTCTTGAAGATACGCAGGGGTCATGAGTTCGAATCTCATCGGGCCCGTTTTCCCCACTTTCTGAAGTAATACCCATTCAAAATCCATTTCCATCTGTATTATTGATTTTCAGGTTTTAGCTGGAAGGAATATCAATTTACGACTGAAAGAAACGATCCGTACGAAATATATGAGCTGGATAATATGATGAGTTTTATTACTTGTTGGTATTTCTCAATAAGAACACGATATTATAGCTCCTGCAAGTTCTCCTCATCCCTTATCCTGAACCTATACCATTGGGAAAAAACATGAGCACTTTCATATCTACAATACGGAATAATCTCCACCGTCAATTTAAAGGGAAATCTCAAAGAGTGAGATGTATTTCTATTCAGGATATCCGAGATAGTGATGAAATCGAATTAGAGATGATGAAACAAAATGTTTTGGTCCTTTTTTTCCGAGATTTTCGTATCACCAGATCACTTGAAGCTAAACGATTCCTCCAGTCACTAAATGCTCTTATAAGGCAATATGATTTTGAAATACTAAACTTAGGAAACCTAGATTATTTATTGCTGCTTCCTGAAGCGTTTGAGATTTCTGCTGAGCCCTTAATAGATTAAAATGAAAGATTGGAAAAAATCTTCATTCTTTTAAGTTTAATCGGACGAGAAACGCCGATGAGATAAATAAGATTAAGACAGCAATTAAAAGCCCAAATAGAGCAAAATTCGGTAATTTAGGAGAGGGAAAAGGACTTTCTAAATAAATTCTACCTGCAAACACTTGAATCGGGAGATACCCAATTCGATTCGCAATGAAGATAATATCACAGCTACCACCACTCAATCCATCTGTATCCACACTTCCAAAGAATCTGGATGAATTTGAAGGATCAACATTCATAATTCGTTGAGTTAAAATCGATCCTGATCGCTCCAGTGCAATGAATATTTGAGTTTGAGACAGACTCTCATTTTGAGAGTTTACTAAGGTAACATTGCCATTGATAATCACCCCTAGTTTAACAGATTGACCTTCATGATCAGTCCAAGGGTTATAAAAACTCATAATTCCTGTATTTCGACCAAGCCATCTAATAGAGTTGATGATAAAATCAGAGTTATCAATGAAAACATTTGTTGTATTATCTAATGGTTCAATATATGAGTCATTAAACATATCAGAAGAGCCTATTGTTAAAATACGTGCACCATTTTCAAATTCCAAAGTAGATGCTAAGGTATTATTTTCTGTTGCATTGTTTGTTGAATCCTTAAGTAGTAATGGATTAAAATAGGTAATCGCAGGAGAGACATAAGTATCTAACTTTGATTCATTGAATGAAATTCCCAAAGCATTAGGCAATTGGATCTGAGAGATATTCTCTGTTATAGGAGTAATGGGAGTAGTAAAATCACGAGCAAGATACTCGTATTGTTGAACTGTTTCGTTATTCTCTCTTACTTCAGAAGGTATTAGTGAACTGGAGAGGTTAAATGAAAGGCCAAATACATCAAGAATCTCATTGGCATTCTCGGTTGTTTGATTCATGTACCCTGCAGCTACAAGCATTGAATTCCCATCTTTTACGAACTCCTCAATATTTTGAACTTCTGAATCGGTATAGGAAGTGGTAGGAGCTAAAACAAGGAGAACGTCTATTGATCCAAGAGTGTCCTCGTTTAAATTATCGCTAAGAAACTTTACATCTTCATCTGGGCTAAATATTTGGTTTAGTAATGTAGTTAGATTGCTAAGTTGACTTTCAGAAATATTATTATCATGAACCATATCTATACCAATCACAATATCTGATTCGAGAGTGGGGGATACTGCACCTTTGACAATCATTGAGGCTGAATGGTTATCATTTATTGCGACCGCAGTTAGAAAAATGACAAACAGAAATAAGACGTAAGTTTTCTTCAGTTTTTTCAATATTTATTCCTCTTATGATGGATTATTCAATTTCACTAAGTCAACGTATCTCTTGTCTGTGATAATGTTTTTAGAGCGAATCTGGAGACGTTTGAGGTCACTTTGAACCCCCTTCATTGACTTTTTTATGTCATTGGTTATAAAATTATATTACATCTTGAGGGAAATTCAGGGTTAAATTATGGAACCACTGTTCGATAGACTAAGAATTCACCAGCAGTTGGACTATCTCGTTTAATTTTCAAAACATCTCCAACTTTTGCTCCTAAAAGTTGAACTGCTGGATCTTCAGCTGAAATTTTCGGAAGTTGATAGGTGAAAATTGAATATTTTTCCTCTAATTCTTTAATTTCCGATTCAGTAGCAAATTCGTGGACTGGAACGAGATAATGTTTAAATAAATTAAAAAACGGAAATTTAATTGAAAAAGTCTCAATATTGGCTGCTTTTGCCTCTCTTTTAGCGTAGTGAGTGTATTTGTTTAATGCAAGGAGTAGGGCAAAATCATACCCTTTTTCTTCAATTTCCTCTTTGTAATCTCTTAGTTCACTAACACCAACAACTTCTTTTTCAGGAATCCGTACGATGATAGTCTGTCCTTCAGGATTTTTGCCAAAAATATCGTGACACTCTTCATTTTCAACTTCAGAAGTTACTTCAAAGCCTCTGGTTAACAGAATGGACTTTGCACCATCAATAACTCGATCTTTACGTCCGGTCAAAAGTGTTAAACCTCTAAAAACAATTCAAGGGGAACTTTTAGGGCAGGGTTTTTTGCTTTTCTACTCTTCTAACTCAAGTCTATTTTTACAAAAAATTAAGCTAGTCTCTTTCAATAAAAAAGCTAGAATCACTACGATATCGTAACAAAGGACAAAAACTATTACATCTTTTACAGTGGATACACTTTTCGAGATCGACTTTAACTTTTCCGTCAGAAAGTAATAAGGCCTCTTCTTCGCAATTAAAGGTACAGACACCACATCCATCACAATAAGTAATCCGAAAGATAGTTTTAACAAATTCTACATTTGTGATCTTCAGTTTTTCTTGTGAAACATCTCTAACTATCACTGATCCATCCCTAAAAATATCTGTTCGACTCTCATTGACATCAATGGAGATTAAAATATCTAATTCGTCATTAAATTGTGTTTTGCCCATAATGGGCAGTAAATTGTTAATTAATTCTAATTCTAACATTTGGTTCGCAGAAAGATAACTAGAATAGCCTCCTA
The DNA here is from genome assembly GCA_016839815.1 of Candidatus Hodarchaeota archaeon. GTDB lineage: Archaea > Asgardarchaeota > Heimdallarchaeia > Hodarchaeales > Hodarchaeaceae > Hodarchaeum. The sequence continues at coordinate 3,925 of JAEOTM010000088.1, read as the reverse complement.
AAACACACGGAGAAGGAGAACGGGTAACATGAAATTGTAGCTGTGTATCATAGTCCGATGGGGAACCTTGAATTTTATACGTGATATTCATTCTCTTTAATATTTTCAAAACCTTTGACGGAAGAATTTTCCATCGCCAGAGGCCCCATGTCAAGTATTGAATTGGATAATCACGATGAGATCTAATGTTTGATAGTTTTTGAGTGAGTTGCTCAAGAAGATTAGGATGAGTCTCCTTCATAATTGAGAAATCTGCTAAGGAGGAGGCTGGACATACCCAGCAACCGATTCGAATGAAACCTTGAGAGTACAGTGGGTTAAGTAGGCTCATTAGATCTCTAGATTTAATATATAAATATACTTCAAATGCACTCCAATTATTTATTGGAGAAGCAGAGATTTGTTTGGGAATCCAAGGATTTTTGGATATACGTGGTTCTTGGGAGCGGCCAAAGGATTCATAACGACGTTTTCCCAAAAAAGTTAATACTTGATCTTCGTTTGGGAAGTTTTTTTCTAATATCGTATTTACAGGTGCAAGTTTCGCTGATTTGCAACACCAACGTGAATTTCTAGTTGGAGGACCAAAATGCTCAAAACGATCCCAAAAATCCCATGTCTCATTTTCATCCGATAGAATTCTCCGACCGAATGTCTTTGCAATTAATTCGATGTTTTCAATGGTTTCTGGATACTCTAATCCTGTATCAGCAAAAATAATATCATAAGGAACATCAGATTGAGCTACGAGGTTCAGAGTAACTAGGGAGTCCTTTCCCCCAGAATATGCTACCACAACACTTCTGAAGTTTTCAGCAGTTTTTTCGATAAATCGAATTGCTTCATCCTCGATATAAGCTAGGGATTGATGATTGGCTTCAATAATTTTCTCCCAAGATGAAGGAGAAAACGAGTCGTTTAATTGCGTTTTTTTTCGATATTTTGTTTTTATAGCCACACCACGAGGGGTAGTAAGCATAGTTTGATCCGTCATCTTTGCTAAACCGACAGCAATTACCTCTTGTTGACATACTATTATAACTGGATCATTTAAATTGATTTTTCCATGAACTTCTAGGATACCAGGAGTTAAAACAGAAGCACCCTTCTTTATTGGCTCTTTTGCCCCAATATCGACCTCAACCCAACCTGAAGCATTCATACTCCACAATTTTTCCGCAAGAGAGAGTTTGGGGACAAGTTCAAAGTCGTCCTTGAGAGGGTTGAATCTTAGTAATCCGATTACTCTCCCAAGAAAATAAATCTCATCCATTCGATCAATATAAGGTACTTTGTTAAGAAGGAGGATATGATTTTGAATCATAATTTCAAATTTAATTGCCGATTCTTCTCCGTACTGCCTTTTTATTAACTCTATTAATCGCTTAATATCCCCTTCAAAGGCAGGCCGAATATCACCGGGTGGAGTGATCTGAAGCTTTTCTCCAGAGTTACCACATACACTACAATTTTTTCGAATCAAAGGAACCTGGCAGTTATTACACCAATGAAGCCGTACCTTACCCAAAAAAGGAATTTTCACAAAAATCTCCACTATAAATTGTTAATCTTGATTTCAACTTCTCACTATGGAATTACTTACATACAAAATAGATTTTTCAAAATATAAGCAGTTTATACCTATTTACTTGTGTTTAAAGCAAATTCAAGGATTACAGATAAATTTAGTAGAAGGGAAGTGCGTGAGAAAAAAGAAATAATTTCTGAAATATACCAATCAAAATTGAAACGGGGTATATTATAATGACCAGTCCATTTTGTGAAATCTGTGGTACGCTCATTACAACAAAAAGGATTGGATCAGAGAGGAAATTGATTTATTGGTGTCCAATGTGTAAAAAAGCAATTTCAGAAGGTAAAAAGGTCAATATTGAAGCATTTCAAGAAACAACAATAATAGATCATACAGAAAAAGACAAGACACGGATTTTGGAAGATGAACCCCCACCCATTCCAAAATTAATGACCCAAACATTTAAGCAACGAAAATCTAAACGTTGTCGACACCCTAATGCTATATTTCAGGGTTTCTATCAGTTCTCAAGCGGGGATGAAGCCTCAAGAAAATATTGGTACTGTCCCGATTGTTCCCAAGTATTCAGATATTCTGGGAAAGTAATGGTAAAAAATAATCGTAGAGTAATTCATACCGAACATGAGGAAGAATAGAAAGGAAAAATTAGAGAATTTTTAATTTATTCCCAAGTTCCTCAAAGGCACGGAGTCCCTCGTCTAATTGATTCCTTGTAAGAGCAGCATTCGCTTGTACACGAATTCTATCTAACCCTCTAGGTACCATTGGAAAAACTATTGGAAGAGCAAAAATACCGTAATCGAAATAAAGCGAATCAGAGATTTCTTTTGCTTTTAATGGATCTCCACAAATAATTGGGATAATAGCGGTAGTGGAGGCACTAGTAATCTCATGATTATACCCCATTTCAATAATCCCATTTTTAAAATAATTAATATTTTCCCACAAACGAGGTACCAAATCTGGCTCCTCATATTCAATAAGATCCAACGCCTTAATTGAAGCTGCGGCAGTTGCAGGTGGGTGACTTCCAGAAAGCAAGTACGATCGAGTTTTATTTCTACACCAAGTAACTAATTCCTTCGAACCGACAACCGATCCGCCCATCGTACCAAAGGCTTTTGAAAAGGTTCCCATTTCTATATCTACTTTACCTTGTAAGTTGTAATGATCAACAAGCCCTCTTCCTGAATGATTACGCCCAAGTACTCCGTCTCCATGTGCATCATCAACATATATCATTGCACCATAAGGAGAAGCAATCTTGTAAATTTCATCTATTTTTGCGGCATCACCGTCCATAGAAAATACTCCATCCGTAATTAGAAGAATTCTTCTTGGATTTTGTTTGTCTAACTCAGCTAATACTTTTTCTAAGTCGCTCATATCATTGTGTTTGTAAACAGCGCGCTTCGCTTTCGATAAACGTACTCCATCAATTATTGATCCATGGTTAAGCTCGTCTGACAGAATAATATCCTCTTTGTCAGGAGCAAGCTGAGGAATGATTCCTTCATTCGCTGTAAAACCAGCTGAGGTAACAAAGCCTGCTTCTTGTTCTTTGAATTTAGCTAGTCGTTCTTCTAGTTGTACATGTAAATCCATATTGCCTGCGATTGCTCTAACAGATCCTGATCCGACTCCATGTGTTTTGATAGCTTGGATAGCTGCTTCCTTCATTTTAGGGTGATTACTTAGTCCTAGGTAGTTATTTGAACATAACATAATGACCTCTTTACCCTCAACATTACATACAGTATCAGAAGCTCCTTGCAAAGTTCGATGAACCCATTCTCTACCTGCAGATCGAATTTCTTCCATTTCAGTGACAAAAAAGCTACTTGGATCTCGTGTCATAGATTTTCACCAATTATTCCGGGAGAAATAATGCATTCCTTTTTTATTTTTCTCAGCTGATTACTTAAAGATAAAGCAATCTTCAGAGGAAAAGGGATAACAACAAAGTCTGTGTTTACTGATTCTGTAAAATGTGAAAATGAACAAATAATAAACCTAAAGGAAATGAATTTGTTCTCCTAATGATTCAATTAGGAGCTTTATGATAAAAAATGCCGTAATATCAGCGATATCATACAAAGGATTATATTCCACAATATCCCAACTGAATTTTTTCTTTAAAGAAAGACCGCTAAATATACCAGAGACTAATGAGACTAAATCCCTACTAGAGAGTCCACATGACACTGGATTGCCTACACCAGGCGCAAAACTCGGGTCAAGGACATCTAGATCGATTGAGATATGAAAATAGTCATGATTATTAGATATTTTTGTTATCAAGGAAGCTCCGAACTCATATAGATTCGTTTGATCCTGTAGGACTGATGTGGGATACAATAACATTTTCTT
>JAEOTM010000087.1 GCA_016839815.1 Candidatus Hodarchaeota archaeon | reverse complement strand
TGGCCCTTGCATATTCTACATCGGATCGTGGCGGATGTCATCAACGTTGTTGGACTCCTGGAGCCGAATTAGACGGTAGATTAACACGATTCTCATTTACTGGAATTCCTCAATTTGTAAAAGCGTCTCAAGATGAACGAGCTGCCTGTTATTCACTTGTTGTGTGTGATTTTCTTCCTTTTGAGGTTCCAGAAATGGTTGACATGCTTAATGCTGCTACTGGTTTTGATTACACCGAGGAAAGTTATTTACTTACAGGGGAACGAATTTGGAATCTAACCCGTATGTTTAACGTTCGGGAAGGAATTACTGCTAAGAATGATGTCTTGCCTAGACGGTTCTATGACGAAAAAGCTCCTGCTGGGGATCCTAAAGATATCTTCATTAAGGAGAATGAGTTTGAAACAACGAAAAAAGAGTATTATTCGCTTCGTGGCTGGGACTCTAATGGTGTTCCTACACCTGAACAACTGAGAAAATTGGAAATTGATAGTTCCTAGATATAAACAAAAAAAATCTTATTCCATAGCTACATCACTTGATTTAGATGAATCTTAAGAAGAAGGAATTTTGTTTCGATCACGATTTAAATTTAGTTAGAGAATTATTATTAAGAATTTACGATGAAATTGGGTTTTTAAGTTATTTAATTCCTACAAAAATCGAAAATCATAAATTTGGTCCCTGTGGAAATACATATACCAAAGAAGACGATAAAGACATATTTATTTGGGAATTGGAAGACCATGAAGGATCTATACATATCATTGCTGTTTCCCATGGAGGAGAAGCAGCAAATTATCATATAGAAATACTCCCTCAATATAAATCGTTTGAAAAAATGATTTTTTTAAAATTAGAGGAATATGAATTATTGACAAGGAAGAATAGAAACCGAATAATTCATTATACCTCTGAAACCGATGTAGAAAGAGTCCAAGCTCTAACTGACTTAAATTATCAAATGATTGAATTACATGAATATAATTATTCCTTCTCTTTGATGAGAGAGACTTCTGAAATCATTTTACCTTCTGGATTTACGATTAAAAACATCCAGACTAATGAAGATATTGAACAATTCAGATTAACTCTCGGTTCAATATATCCACATTGTGCTGAGTATGCTTCTTCTAAAAACATAAAATTCCTACATAATGCAGAATTTTATCATAAAGATTTGGATCTAGTTATGATAGCTCCTGATGGAACTTTCACTTCAATATGCTAATTTAGACTTGATCCCCTAACTAAATTAGCTGAATTAGAACTTAGTGGAACTCTAGAAAATACTAAACACCTTCAATTAGAAAATGCGTTAATTAGAGAGGGCTTAGTGAGAATAAAAAATCCAATCCAAGATTAGTATGCGCAGTAGAGATTGATGTTAATGATAAGGAGTATAATTCTATCTTGGATTCCACAGGTTTTATTATCCAAGAAAAAATGTTTATGTGGATTAAACGTTTTTAAGGATTATTTTTTATATGATCAGCTTTTATATTTCCAGATAGTTCCTTCTGGTTTATCTTCAAGCTGAATATTTAATTCTAGTAAGGAACTGCGAATTTTATCAGCAAGTTCATACTGTTTTGCTACTCGTAAATCCGCACGTAATTCAATAAGCAGTTCAACAAGAGCAGGAAGGGAGGAGTCACTCGTTCCCATAGTTTCATCTAATCGAATACCTAAAACTCCCATAAGTTCAATAATTTTTTCTTGAGCTTTCTCCAAAATTGTCTTTTTATTATCAAGAGAATTATTCACCTTTTTAATAAACTGCATAACAGCTTGAATAGCTCCTACAGTATTTAGGTCTTCATCCATGGCTTTAATAAATGCTGCTTCAACCTCAGTAATAGCTCCTTTTAGTTCAGTCTTCTTACCTCCAGGAGCGTGTTCAAGTGCTGCAACTGCCGTTCGAACTCGATCTAGAAGTACTTGTGTTTGCTTCAGGACATCTTGGTTAAAATCAACGGCTTTTCGATAATGACCGTTTACCAAGAACAAACGAACTGCCATTGGATCCTCTTTTTGAAGCAAATCGCGCACTAGAACATAATTTCCTTTAGATTTGCCCATTCTTTCTCCACCAACAGTCAAGAATGCTGCATGTAACCACATATTGCAGAATTTCTTCCCTGTTCTTGCTTCAGATTGAGCAATTTCGTTATCATGATGAAGGTTTAGATGGTCAATTCCACCCGCATGTACGTCTAACGTCTCACCAAGGTATTTCTGGCTCATAACCGAACATTCAAGATGCCATCCTGGGTATCCAAGTCCCCATGGTGATGACCATTTCATTAGATGCTCTGGAGGGGCTCTAATCCATAAAGCAAAATCACGAGGGTTTTTCTTATCAGGATTTACAGTAATCCGTGCACCTGCTGATTCTTCCTCATATCGGGTTGGACTGAGCTGCCCATACGTTGGAAATTTTGTGGTATCGAAATAAATAGATCCATTTACTTCGTAAGCAAATCCCTTCTCGAGTAAATCTTTCACATGATCAATCTGTTCACCAATATGTCCTGAGGCACGAGGATAAATGTCAGCACGTTGAATGTTTAAGGGATCCATATCTTCGTAGAAACGACGAATATTTGTTTCTACCAACACCATTGGTTCAATATTTTTATCCCTTGCAGTTTTAATGATCTTATCTTCACCCGCATCAGCATCATCTGTGAGATGTCCCACATCTGTAAAGTTTTGAACCCAGAATACATCGTTACCTCGCCAGCGTAAATATCTGACTAGTACATCCCAGAAGGAGTAGGTTCGGGCATTACCAATGTGTACATCAAGATAGATTGTCTGACCACATGAATAAAAACGGATTTTATTCTTCTCTATTGGTTTTAATTCTTCAATCTGGCGTGTGAGGGAATTATACAATTTCATTTTTTAGCACCTACATTTAAATCCATTTTTATTCGTTTTTGGTAATTTTTGGAAGAAATAATTACTTTAGATCTTCGATTCGGAGAAATACTCCATTCTTAATATTTTATATGATTATGTATCTCATATTTCTAACTACGAGTGTAGTGTAATTAGTTGGATTAAGCGTGGGATAATATGGTTTTAGTTCGTGGTAATATTCTTTCTGACTAGAGAAAGACTCATTCAATAAAAAAAATGGTACAATAAACCAATTCCGTCTTATTTTGATATACTGACTTTGTAGCAATTTGAATCTAAAAAATTCATGTCATGATTAGATATCGTTCCTATTTACCACTTCTTACCTTTTCTTACGAAGAAAAAAGAGTGAATTTAGAATTAATGCGAATAGTGCAATATTAAAGAAAATAGGTGTTGAAGAGGTTGATTTAATTGAATCAGTAGAAATAATTTCGGTGGCGGTTGTAGAGGAAATGATAATGGAAGTTGTATTGGTCAATGGAAAATATTCAGATATTGTTAAAGTAAAATTCCCTACTCCACCATTAGACTGGATATTTATATAGTAAATTGAAGTTTCTAGATCAAGCATAGTCAAAATATCTGGATAAGTATATCCGTAGATTCCAGAAACATAGGTTAAGGTCGAATCATATAGTTCTAAGTCAAAATTGGTTCCTTCTGAGCCGATAAGAGAACATTGGTAATCTCCAGCAAGTAAGGAGATGTTGTACCAAATCTCTCCATCTGGAGCAGGATTTGTAAAATTTCCAAAGGTTTCCCCTAGTTCAATTCTCATTGTTTGAGTAGGTTCTGGTTCAGGTTCATATATTGAAATACTGAATGTAAAGTCACCTGTTCCGTTAATAGCGAGAATTGATATGTAATAGGATCCTGATTCAAGAAATGAGATAATTAGGCTCTCGGGATACTCGTTACCATAAGCTCCGATAATTGGATTTGTAAAATTATCATACAAATAGAAATTGAAATCTGTTCCTCCAGGCCCAATAAGAGAAAACTGATAATCCCCAGCATTCAATGAAATAAAATACCAGATCTCGCCAATCAAACCAGGTCCAGGCAAATTACCACCAATATCTCCTAAAGAGATTACAATTGCGTCTGATGATGATTTCCCTGGTTCATATAGAGTTATAGTAAGAGAATAAACTCCTGATCCTGAAATTGGATGAATGGCTATAAGATAATTAGCTACCTCAATATCTGTTACGATTAATATATCTGGATAACTAGTATTTTCTGCAGCATCAATAAAATTTAATTCATTATCAAAAAGTTCCAAGTTGAAATCTGTTCCAGCTGGCCCTGTGAGTGATAGCTTTACATCTCCCGTTGATAGAGAAATAATGTACCAGGTTTCTTCTGCTATTCCAGGACCGGGTAGTTCTCCCACAGTTTCACCTAATGTAATAGGTATAGCATTTGCTGGAGAATCACCAGTTGGTGGAATATATGTATTGATATTGAGCATAAACGTTCCACTTCCTACAATTGGAAAGATTGCGATAAGATAATTTCCAGCTGCAAGATCCATCGCAATTAGAATATCGGGATATATATCCCCATCTCCAGTTCCAATATTTTCTCCATCACTATTAAACAGAAAAAGATCGAAATCTGTCCCGCCTGGTCCTTGTAGAGAAAATTTATAATTTCCATTCGATAGAGTTATGACGTAATATATCTCACCACTTGTACCAGGTCCAAGCATTGTACCAGTGGTATTTCCTATATTAATTCTAATCGGATTATCGTAGTAATCTCCTGGTACCCGTGTGTATGCAGAAATGCTTAAAGTGAAGGTGCCTGTTCCACTACTTGTGTACACATTAATATAATAAGACCCTGATCCAAGATCTATTGTTAAGAAGCTATCGGGATATGTATCATGATAAGCACCTTCCAGGTAGACTGAATTGCTATCAAATAGATCCAGATCGAAATCCGTTCCCACAGGGCCAGTGAGAGACCATATATAATTTCCAGAACTTAAGGAAATTTTATACCAGACAGAATTATCACTAGCAGGCCCAGGTAATGTGCCATCTGTATTACCAGTTGTAATAGATATAGCGTTTTGAATTGAGTCCCCAGGATCTGCTTGAATAAGAGTGTATTGAAACGAAAAGAAAAAGATTAACAAAATTGGGAAGATAAATATTTTCACATTCACTCTCAATTTATTGATTCCTTGTATGGCTTTTTAATATTTATTTCTATTTATCTCATCCTCACGTGATTTCATTGTACAATAGTCATTAATACCTTCAGTTAACAACGAATTTGACCCAAGTAATGAAAAAAAGAAAGGAAGGATTGTGAGTAGATTGTTTTCTTAATTTAATCCTTTCTTATTACTTTCTCCGGCGTTTCATTAAGATTATTACTGGAACAGCTAATAATAATGTGAAAAATGAAAAGCCTGGAGTTGGAAAGACAAATATTCTTTTAACGACCAGCTCGTAAGGATATGGGACGGGATTAGTCACCGTATCAAAATCTTCAGGAAGTCTTCTATACATAATATAGCGTGCATCAGGAGAATACATTGCAGCCACATCATTATATGTACCGTCAGTTAGTTGTACAATACCAGTATCTGCATTAGGATCGGAGACATTCAAACTGAATATGTGCCAATTACCATCAGGAGCCCGATTACTGCTCATTAACATTGCCTGTCCATCAAGAGGATGATAATTTTCTGGGTAATTCAAATATTCATCATCCAGAATGGTTTTCTCGTTACTTCCATCCATTTCGATGGAATAGATATTCCCTTCTAGTGTATCGGGTACTGCGCCTATATCACCTGCATAAACATATCTAAAAGTAATCGTATTCCCATCAGATAATACTAGCGGAGGTACACGGTAGGTAAATGCTTTAATTGTAACTAGTCCTGAACCATCTATATTACTTGATCTTAGAGTAGTACGGTAATTCCAGTAATTAGCATCACCCCATACAAGCTTATTCCCTGTTGGTGACATTCCAATCGTAAATGAATTGTCAGCACCATCATTCTGGTTTCCAAGTTCCTGCCACTGAAAACTCCCATCAGTAGTGCAGGTATATGGATTCCACCATCCGTTACCATTATGAGCTGACATGTATACAAGCTCTCCGTCTGTTCCAGGAATAAATCTCGCCCAACCTACAGTTCCCCTGTTTCTATAAGCGGTATTTGACCAAGTTGTTCTTATACCATTAGCGTATGCACCTGTAAAGGTAATCTGAGTGAGTTCTGTACCATCTGCTTTTATTTTCCATAGATCACTCGCTCCATAGTATTCGCTTGGAGTACCTTGTTCATTGCGTACATGGAAAAGGATCCATTCACCATACCAATCCTCTATTGAACTAACATTATTTCCAATGGGTAAATATGTGGGATCCAAAACTATCTGTCTTTTGTCACGAAGCTTTGCACTATACTCACTTCTGTTCGCAACCCATAGTTCTCCGTCCCAGTATGGTTTTCCATCTGGAAACTTTAAATAAGCTATCTGAGATCCATTTGATGACCAAATATGGTCCGAAATATTCTGTTCATCATCGATGACGTATATACCTCCTCGATAGCTAGCTTGTACCTTTCCTACTGTAAGAAAAGCACTTAAACATAAAATCATAACGCATAGCGTCAAACAAATAAATTTTTTCGCCTTAATCGGCAGATTGTTCTCCTCCATTGACTTTGATGTTACTATTTCATACCTTTATGAAATATCATGAAACTCTATAAAAGAGGAAAACTTGGTTTATAAGAGTATATACGGTTTAAATACTAGTTTATATACTTTAAAAAGAAGAAGAAAGATTACTTCATTGGTTTGATAGAAGAGAATTGATCATTCATGAAAACCGATTATGGGTGTTTTGATTGGAGTGCCTCCTTTTATGATACAACTCGAAGACTTCCTCCAGATCTATACAAAGATATTAGCGATTTTTTAAAAGAAACTGTCCCATATTCATCCAAAATGAAATGTTTGGAGATCGGAGTTGGAACAGGGAGAATGGCTAACTCTATGTCCAATGCGTTCTCTACAAAGGTTTTTGGCGTTGATATTTCGCAACTAATGATACATCAGAGTTTGTTGCATTCAGAAACACGTAAAAAACTATGTTTAATTGTAGCAGATGGTAATTTCCTACCTTTCCATATCAAATTTGATTTAATCTTAACCTCACATGTACTTCATCAAGTACCTGATCACTTCAAGCTAATCAAGAATATTGAAAATTTCATGTCTCCAAGGGGAGTATATATAGACCTAAATGCTTATGTCGATCATGAACAGTCGTTACCGTTTAAGATATTCTATCAACAACTGTTAGAGGATGGTTATCACCATTTTTTCAAAAATAATTTGATTAGAAAAGGAATCAGAGCGTATTTTATTCAGAAAGGGTGGGTGTGTAAAGAATCTGTTATTAAGCATTCTTATATGATAACGAATAACACTCTCATTCGTTATATCAAGAATAAAGTTTTTACTCAC
>JAEOTM010000037.1 GCA_016839815.1 Candidatus Hodarchaeota archaeon | reverse complement strand
GATGATACTTCTGGATATTTTTCAACATATGTTGACTGGCCTTCAGAGGAGCAAACTATTCTGAATCATGCTATCTCTCCGATTTTGGATGTTGGGTGTGGTGCTGGACGACATTCTCTATATTTTCAAAAGAAAGGATTTGACGTTGTCGCTCTAGATGTTTCTCCTGGAGCTTTAGATGTAGCAAAACACAGGGGAATTATTAATACTGTTTGTTATAATATTAAAGATTTTCCACCTTTTAATCGAACGTTTGGAACCTTTTTATTTATGGGCAATAATTTTTCTCTATGTGGTGATCCTCAAACTGCAAAAAAGGTTTTAACTTATCTTGCTTCCATTGCTACCCCAAATGCTTGTCTTATTGCACATTTCAGAGATCCCTCTCCTGATGATCAATCGTTAGATCCTATCCATCGTGAATATCATACTCAGAATCGGAATAAAGGTTTACCTGTTGGTCAGGCTCAAATCAGAATACTCTATCGTAAATCTCGAACACCCTGGATGCCGTTTTATATGCCCACCAGAGATGAGTTTTCTGCACTTATTGCCAGTTCAGACTCTTGGAAAATTGATACTCTTATCCAGAAGGATCATTTCATCTATACTGTTGTAAAAAGAGTTTAGTGTCTATCTCTTGGTTTTTTTCTTCTACCGATAATTAGAATAATCAGGCTTGTTATTAGGAATGAAATCTCTACTGAGGGGGTAATTTTTTGACCTGTAGTTGTGGTTATATCTGTAGTAGTAGATGTCTCATCTCCCTCTAGTGTTATGCGATAATATTGTCCATTATTATCATCTATCCGTGTATTCTGGTTGGGAGAAATATCCACAGCAGTAATGTAGTATTCTATCAGTGTTGGTTTAGTGAATACTCCAAAATGATGTACGTACACATCGAGATAAGAATGCAGCAATGGTTCTGTTATCCATAGTCCTCCGTTCAGACGATAAGTAATGTTTGCTTCTGCTACTCCTGATTCATCTGTGATTGTGGCTTCCATTATTACACTGTCTCCTAATTTAGGATCTGCTGGATGATAAACTATTTTTTCGACATATGGAATACGAGTATCGTGGATGATGAATGCATATCGGTCTCGAAGAACTAAATTATAATCTGATCCGCTCACATGGGCTGGAGATAATATTTCTAAAACTCCGTCAAGATCAAAGTCATAAAATTCTATAGTTCCTACACAGAAAAAATTCGTTTGCATTCCAATCACTTCTCCTGTTTTATCTACTTCTACAAGTGACGCCCATCCTCCATTCTGGTCAACTAGTACCTCTGGGTCTCCATCTTCATCGATATCTGCTGCTCTAAGTTGTAAATGGGGATTAATATCCATAAAGATCGTTGTTGGTTCTAGATATGAACCATTCCATTTCAGTAGTACAATAGGAAAACTCTCGGTGTCAAAATTTCCATACTCAGGTAGAGTCCCTGCTATTGCTTCCATTTGACCGTCTGAATCTATATCTACAACGGTAGTTGTACTAAATCCATATGAATAGTCAGGATAATAAGCTGAGAATTCTTCCGTGTAATTACTTCCGTCAAATCCCCAAAAACGTATTGACTTATTATCTAGATCGGAATAAGCACTTAAAATGATTTCCTGATCATTATCATTGTCAATATCACCAATACCAATTTGGGTTACATGGGCATAAAGGCCCCCTCCATGTGGAATTGTATAAACCAATCTGAAATTAGTAAAATTGGCGTCCCATGAATAGATATTTGTCCCAGCCCAATTACATGTGATTAATTCTGGTAACCCGTCGTTATCAATGTCTTGTGCTTGTGCCTGATGCTGATAAGGAATTTGTGAACTAATATTCTGCCAAATCGGATAGTAACCTGTTCCATTCCATCTTAGAAATAACATCTGACTGGGAACGCCTGTACTGACCAAAATTTCTTCCTCTCTATCACCATCGAAATCATAACAGAGCAAAGGAGTGAGTCCTTGAACAGCATAGGTATATGTTCCTTCTAATACGAAATTGAAGCGATCACCCCAATGTTTCAATACGGTGAGATCGCTATTAGATGTACTATATGAACCAAAGATTATTCGTATCTCTCGATCTGGATGGGGATGTCCTATGATAACACTTTGAGAAACGTCTCCCAGTAATCGTGAACCCGCGACACTTTCAAAATCATGTTGAGTATTACTTTCTACAGTAATACTTCTCACTAGTCCTTCCTTTCCTGATGCAGGGTTTGTTAAGCATGAAACGAATATGAGGGTGATCCCTACTACTCCCCAACTCAATGATGATTTTTTATACTTCTTCTTCTTCATCTTCATCTACCAACATTATTAATTCATAAAAATTGAATACTAATAGCTTGTATTCTTTATTAAATCTTCGTACAATTTCCCTTGTGCACTATATAGTGAAAAGATGAATCCTTATCCACACACAAGCAAAATCTCTCGTAAAGAGATGCTACTTATTGTATGGTCGAAATAATTTGTAAGAAAAGAGGTTATTCCGAAATAGTTCGGTAAAAGACTTTAGGACGACCTTTCTTGGAGACTGGGGGTGAATATTTTGTAACGACTTTCAAAACCATGAGTCGTGTTAGTGCATCATAGATTGTAGTCCGTGCTATTCCCGTTTTATCACACAGATCCATCCGTGTGGCTGGTTGGTGTTCTTTTAATGCATTAAACACTTTTAAGTCGGTTTGATTTGTAAAACTAGAGATAGATTCTTGAGGATGACTTTCAATTGGTTGTTCCTCTTCTGGTTCGACTACTAGCGTTTCATCCATATAACGGGTCATTTCTTGATGTCAGCTCTTTATGAAACTGATTTATGTAATTTAGGTGTTCAGGTTTTTTAAGATTTTCAGTATGAGCTCAATATTATGCAAGGTATTCTTGGAATTCCTTGTGTTGAGAGAAAGAATTTCATCCTTTGGACATGAGCAAGGATAAGAGATTCTTAGAGAAATTCGTTTCACATTTTTTTGGTAATATTTTTTCCATGTAAGTGTATGTTTCACAAATCTAGGTCATTTTCCATGTTTTTCTTTCACTGGAAATTGAGGTCAAAAAAGGCGTTTTTGCTTTAATATTAGATTTTACAAGAGGATTTCTTTTTACTATAAATTTAAAGACAAAGATTTTTATATTTCCTCAATTAACCAAGTTACTTTCCTTTAACCATCTTTTTTTCTGTTTTCACATTGTACATTTTCACCCCCCTTGTTTCCACTGCAACTTTACAGTCTTTTCTTATGAGGAGTATTATTCCTTTTCACAACTCGTTATTTCATAACGTATGAAAAAATAGGAGATTTCAGTTGATTACAAAATTAATGACTTTTTTTGTCTCATTTTACTAATCAAAGGATTTTTAACTCATTAATTCCTAATTCCTCCGATATTTTTCATTTCACTATGATTTATGTAAAATAAGCTTCACAAGTGAATGGTTTTTCACATGTGAATATTCCATTAAGGTTTTTGTCGGTAGAACCCGTGTTTTGTATTATAGAGATATTAATTAATCTTTATTAGAGTGAATATCTTATGACTAGTTGTGAAAGATTAGTTCAAATGAACTTATCTACTAATTACTATTCAATCTTTTATCAAGTGACGTGTAGAAATTATGCGTGAAACAGGTTCTAAAATAACTGCAAACAATGATAAGATAACTATCGCGTTTGATCGCAAGATACGTCTTGGACCGCTTCATACATTGGTTGAAGGATACTTAGAATTATCTCGAAACCAACAGAAGCAAATAGATGATCTTCTCGAATCTTTACTCCTTCAAAATGAGCCTCAAACTGAATCTATCTTTGAATCTCCAACTCTACCTGAAGTAGTTTCATTATCGGATCTAGAGACCAAGAAAGAACGGATCTTATCTATTGTCTATAATCGAGCTAATCCAAATTTCTTGACAGCCCGTGAAATCCAGGAACTTTACACTCATTATTTGAAGGAAGATATTGGTATTTCTACAATCCAGACAAATTTAAATCGCTTGGTAGAATCAGGCTTTGTAGAACGTCAAGAGGGCGTCACACCTCTCGAATATCGCATTAATAGTAAAAAGGTTAATCATCTACCTAAAATTATAATGTAAGATTTGTCCTTCATTCTTTCAGGACAAGAGTCGCTATCTAGTTGTCCTAATATGAGGATCTTTGATGGATTTGCTTTTATCCTTTGAAAAATGTTCAGTTTTAAGATTTTTTTACCATTTTAGGTTTCGTAGAACATTTTTTTAAAACTGGTACCAAATCTAATCGTATGCCTTCTAGATTTGCCTTTTTTTCCTCGAAAGACGAGATCGGATCATTCTTTGGCGTTTCTTCAGAGAATATTGAAATCTATCCTTATTACAATTTAAAACCAACTAATAGAGCAACTGGAATTGTAAATGAAGAAGATTACAAACTAGTACGAATGTATTGGGGTTATACAAAGGGCTTTCAATCATATAAAGCCAGAAGTGAAACTGTTCATGAAAAAAAACTTTTTAGGAAAGCCTTTATTGAAAAGCGTTGTGTGATATTAGCAAATGGCTTCTTTGAATGGGAACATTCTGGAAAAGAAAGAATTCCACACTATTTCTCTTTAAAAAATGAGCCACTATTCGGAATCGCTGGGGTGTATAATTCCTATTTCAGTGAAGAGGAGAGTAAAATGAAATATAAATGTGCAGTTTTGACAACAAAACCTCATCCTGTTGTTGAGAAGATTTTTCATAGGATGCCAGTAATTCTCAATAAGAAACAAGTAGCTAATTGGCTTGATCACGAAAAAACTCAAGAAGAGTTATCAGAAATGCTTAAACCTTATGAAGGTGAAATGAATAGTTGGATTGTTGATTCTTTACCTAGTAAAGGAGATAATGGGCCGGAAACAATAAAACCAGCAAAAAAGAAAAGACCTAAGAAAACTTTATCTGAATTTTTCTAAGCTACTAAGTTATAATTAAATTAACTTAATCGAACTAGAGCTTTTCTAAAATAATTTCTTCTTATAAAATTGATCAATTAAGCAATATCTTAGAAAGATACACAAATCACTTCTTGGTTGGAGTTTAACTGACCTTAATCCCCTCTTTTGACCTATCAATCGAATTTGCAATAATTGTGACTGTTGATTTTATCAATTGAAAGTTAAAAAGTCAGTCCTTCTCAGAAAATTTCGCTAAACCCACAATTATCAACTTCGTATCAGAAAATATCTTCGTATAATCTACATATTGTGGTGTTTTATATGTCGTAGATTCCACATCCTCTTGTATTCTACGGTGTCTCACATGTCCAATAATCAGTTACTTCGCGTAATCAGTAAACCCAAGGTTGGATCATCTGATCGTCGGCATAGTCTATCACATAATAAACCTTCAATTGTCCATGATTTGGATCGTCAGGTGTTAGACATTCTTGAACAGCAAGGACCTCTGACTAGAGGGAAGCTTGTTTCGTTGACAGGGATTGCTCGTTCTACTCTCTATGACAGTCTTCTTCGTTTGATTCTTAAAGGATATGTGGCTAGTTATTCTGAAGATCGTCGTCATAGAGGGCGGCCAAAGGTTTTTTATAAAGCCTTAAACTGAATGATTCACTTTTCGTAGCCTTAATACCTCTCGTTCTCCTTTCCTAATAAAATTTAAAAGCACTGATTTCTCTTTTTTTTGGGGTGGACTTTGGTGTTAAAACTCACTGATCCTAAATTCATACGAATAGGCTATTTTATTGGAGGAATTTATGATATTATTCTTGGGTTAGGAGTAATAATTGTTCCAGACTTATTGATTTCTATTTTTCAGATCAATAAACCTAATACTATGGTGTTTGTCTATAGTAGTGGGTTGTTTCTTCTTGTCGTAGGATATTATCTTTTGTATGCATGTTTTCATGATGTTACGAACTATTTATTTATCGGATTTGGCTCTTCCATGGTTCGTCTCGCTTTTGCTTTAATAGTTCTTCTTCTTTGGCTAACTGAGGGTATAGAAGCAGCCTATATTCTGATTGCTTTTACTGATACTCTTACTGGTGTTCTAATCCTGCTTCCAATTATAGCTACTAATGGTATATCTCGTCAAGAACTATGGATCAAGGGGTAATCCTTGGCTGGTATTATGAGTGCTGCCACGTACAAACTAATTTCTCCTAGTCAGAAACGTCTGAAACGAGGAATAGTCACATTTGTTTTATTTATACTTGGGCGATCTATTCAATCAGCCTCCCGATTTGATAAAATAATTCAACAAGAACTCCACAACTGGCCAGAGACTTTCACACTTGTTTATGAAATATTTCCCACTGGTCCAGCATTGATTTTGTGTAAACAGAATAATACCCTAATACGATGCAGAAATACTGAAAACGTCCCTGATATGACGATATATATTAAAAATATAGAATATGCGTTTTTGTTAATGACATCCCAAAAAGGGGCCGTTCAGGCCTTTTTAGAACACGGAGCGTTTCTTAAAGGTGATATAACAATTGCTTTGTCCTTAATTCGTATTTTAAATCGCATTCAAGTATATTTATATCCTCGTATCCTAGCAAAACGAGTTGTTAAGCGATTACCTAAAATTTCCTTCTATAAAAGATACATTGGAAGACTCCGAATTATCCTTTTAGGAATTCCTTTTGGTTTGTGAATGATGAGATGATATGAATGATCCCCTCCTATTTTGAATTTTATAATCCTGTGAAGATCCTTGCTGGAACTAATGCTTTAGAAAATATTCCTTATGAATTGATGCATTTACAAGCCAAAAAGCCGTTCGTTATTACTGACAAAGGGATTCAAAGAGTAGGTTTAATTAAACATATTAAAAGTGCCTTTGGTGAGACAGATATTGCTTTCTCACTTTTCGATAATGTACCTCAAGATTCATCTGATATTGTTGTTAATGAATTGGCTGAAATTTATCGGGAAACAAAAAGTGATTCCTTAATCGCTTTGGGAGGAGGATCTGTGATTGATACTGCAAAAGCTGTTAATATATTAGTTACACACAACTCTGAAACGATTTTTGATTTTGTTGGAGGTGATATAATTAAAACACCCCTAAAACCATTAATTGTTGTTCCTACAACAAGTGGAACGGGTTCTGAGGCGACTGGGGTTGCGGTTATCAGAGATTCAAATCGCAATATAAAAATGGGTTTTTCAAGTCAGCATTTAATCCCCGATGTTGCTATTTTAGATCCTCGAATGACTTTGACACTTCCGCCGTTCATGACTGCCGCTACTGGAATGGATGCCTTAACACACGCCATTGAATCATCATATTGTCTGCAAAAAAATCCTATTTCAAGTGCTTTTGCTTTTTCTGCAATTCAAATCTTAAGTAAACATTTACTTCAAATCATAAAGAAACCTAAGGATTCAAAGGGACGTTTTGCGTTATCAACTGCTGCCTTCCTTGCAGGTGTGGGGTTATCAAATTCTCTTGCAGGAATGGTACATGCTTTAGGTCATGCAACTGGTGGAGTTTGTGGTGTTCCACATGGTGTAGCAATGAATATTTTTCTTCCTCATGGATTAAAATACAATCTTGAGAAAGTAAGTGATATTATTGGGAATCTTCTCCTCCCTCTTGCTGGTCCTAAGCATTATTCTTCTATTCCTAAAGCTGATCTACCCACAGCTACTATTGAATTCATTAAATCTTTACAGGAATCTCTCAATAACTTAGTTTCTCTTCCACAAACATTGAAGGAAGCTAAGGTTTCTTCCAGCAAGTTTGAGACTATTGCTCAGGATGCGATTAATGATGGTGCTATTGCGTTTAATCCTGAAGAAGTAGATTATGAAGATGCTCTAGAGGTATTGCATCAAGCTTACGATTAAGGATTTAGTGGTGTTTTTCCTTACTAGTGATATGGTAAGAAAGCTATAAATTTTCATAGAGATCCCCTACCCACTATGGTCTCTGTTCTTGCAAAATGGCAGAAGTGCGGAAAAACTGGTTGTCGCTGTAATGAAGGTGTTTATCACGGCCCCTACTTGTGGCTTGTCACTTACCACTCTGCTCGTTTAGATGATAAACGTGCTGGTAAGTATTCATGGAAATATCTTGGTCGTAGTCCTGAACTAGCCTGGCAGAAGCTAGGTTCCATTGACTCCCGCTTCAAACAACATTTTAACAAATCCTCCTTATTAGATAAATTGGAGGATATTCAGCGAAAACGAGACGCACAGATCACTGTTTCGAGAACTGCATCTCTTTTATCCCTACCAGATGAGTAGAGACCATTAACATTAGATGTAAAGGTTTTTAGGTAAAGGAAAACAGTATTTCATCCTTTCTCATTTTCACTGAACTAGCATTCAATTTAAATTCTTCGATAGGAAATACTGGTAATGCTATTGGAAGTGTAGATTTTCGCAGATTTCGGTGGGTGCATTACCAATGAAACAAAATGACGAATCAGATTTAACATTAGATGAGATCTTTGAGGGGTATCTGAAATCACCTAAACTATTTCAAAGGCGCGATGTTTTAGATAGTTCCTTTGTACCTAAGAATCTTCCACACCGAACGGAGCAAATTAAACAATTGGGTTATATCTTAGCCTCTGTTTTGCGAGGAGCGAAACCTAGTAATATCTTATGCTTCGGTAAAACAGGTACGGGGAAAACCGCTGTTTCTAAGTATGTTTTAAGTATGTTGAAAGAAAAAGCTCCTGATCATGGCTTACGCATTGAAGTAGCTTATTTAAACTGTAATAATGTGGATACAAACTATCGAGTCTTTGCAGATCTGTGTAGTACCTTGGGTATCGAAGTTCCCTTTACTGGTCTAGCTACTGATGAAGTCTTTACCCGATTTAAGCAAGGACTAGATCAACGTGAATCGTTGTTTATCGTCGTATTAGACGAAATCGACAGCCTAATCAAAAAATCGGGGAATGAAACGCTTTATAGTCTCACCCGAATTAATTCTGATCTTTCTAGTGCGAAAGTTAGCATTATTGGAATATCTAATGATTTGAAGTTTAAAGATTACTTAGATCCTCGTGTTCTTTCCTCCCTATCAGAAGAAGAACTCGTTTTCAAACCTTATGAAGCTCCAGAAATCACGGATATACTTGTAGAGAGATCAGAAATCGCTTTTCGCCCTAACACTCTAGATAAAGGTGTTATTAATATGATAGCTGCGATAGCTGCCCAAGAACATGGTGATGCCCGTCGTGCTATGGATCTCCTCCGAGTGTCTGCAGAGATTGCTGAACGAGAACACGCGGAAGTCATAACACAATCTCATGTTAAAAAAGCCCAAGGAGCCATTGAGCGTAATACAATCACTGAAGTGATTAGTACTCTTCCAATTCAATCCAAAATTGTCATTTCTTCCATTTATCAACTTGAAAACGTTACAAGTGATCCTGACGCTGTCTCTACAGGAGATGTCTATGAAAAGTATGTTCAACTATGTCGTGAGTCAGGTATGGATTCACTTACTCAACGACGTGTAGGTGATCTAATTAACGAACTCGATGCTTTAGGTATTATAACTGCTCGTGTAGTTTCTCGAGGACGTCATGGAAGAACAAAAGAAATTCATTTTAGTATCCCTCGTTCTTTAGTTGAATCT
Source organism: Candidatus Hodarchaeota archaeon (assembly GCA_016839815.1). Lineage (GTDB taxonomy): Archaea > Asgardarchaeota > Heimdallarchaeia > Hodarchaeales > Hodarchaeaceae > Hodarchaeum. Next base: position 28,549 of record JAEOTM010000037.1, on the reverse strand, counting down.
ACATTACAGAAAGATAAGCAATTTGATTTCAGACTTCTTTAAGGTATTTTATTTAAATCTAACATCGTTATTTCTGCTGTTTTTGTGTCTACGATTGGAAAAACTCCAACTGATACTTCTCTCTCTGTTTTCTTGTCAGTTTTGGTCATTTTTTTGAAAGTTCCACATGTAGCTATACTTACGCCTCTGTAGATACCTTTTCTAGCTTGGTGAAAATGGCCTGTCACCAAAATATCTGGAACTTCATCTATTACTAGATAATCTCTTGAGTATGGTGCATATGCTGCAAACGATCCAAATTCTGGTGATAAATGACGATATTCCATCAATTCTTTAAAGCCCTGAATTGGAGAAGTCTGGTTAATTTTCATTAGGCCATAAAAAAGATTATTACAACTTTGAGCATGGAAAATCAAGAACCTCATTCCATTAATTGTTATACGAAGGGGATTTCCATGGTTTTTTATATTCGGAAAGGAATAAATGGATTTTCCCATTTTTTTATCTATTGCGGGTTGGGGAATGGCTAAATGGGTAGCATCATGTTCTCCTGGAATAGTAAATATTGTAATTCGATCGGGGATTTTCCTCAATAATTCTGAGAGCTTGTTATATTGCCCCTCATAAGAATCAATTTTTAGTTCATTCTCCTCCTTTGTTACCAGACCTGTTCCCTCAACTAAATCTCCAGCAATTATAATTGAGGAGATCTCCGCTGGTGAAAATGGGATATCAGGAATACTTACCTCTTCATTCAGATATGCAACTAGTCGGGAGAATAATCGGTTTGAAAAGTGTGATGAACCACAGTGTATATCAGAGAGACATAATACTTTAGTTGAGGGTTCTGACGTGGAGAATTTGTGATTTTTGAAGGAGGGTCTTAAAATATCTTGTCCCCAAAAAGCTGTTAGCTCTCCCTCGAGGAAATTTTTTGGCAATACTCCCGCAACACCAATTACTGAGTCTCTCAAAATTCTCCTATATTGCGGAAAAGACGGAGTATCCTTCACAATTACACATTTTGTTGTACGGCCAGTTAAAAAGTCTTCCAGTTGTATTACAAAGCGATTAGTATGCAGAACCTGAGTATCTTGAATCATCCCAACGAGCATTCCAGATCTACTAATCGGAACTTCCTCCTGTGGAAGATTATGGGTCAAAATTGTTGTATTTGGTTCGAGATTTTGAAGTAAAATCTTTGAGAGAGTTTGATATCGATCCAGAAATAGATTCCGGAAAACTGTTAATTTAGGTTCCTCTGATAACTTGTAGGGTATATCTAAGTCTATTGAGAATCTTAATTTTGTGTACTTTCGCTCCTGTGTTTTTTGCTGTAAAGTCTTAATTTCAGTTTTTATTTGTTCTTCAGAATCTTCAGACAGAGATATATGTTTAGGTTCGGTTCTTAAGTTTTCTAGATATCTTCTCAAAAGGTTTACTGAAATCACTGGTTCTAACTGAGGTTGTGTTATCAAAAACTCTTTTAATTCTCTTTCTGAGACATTCTTCTTTTGGATGAATTCTAAAGTTTCCTCACTAACATTATAATTATATTGGAGAAAAATCTTCACTATTTTAACTTTATCCACCACATTAGCGCCCCTTATGGATCTTTTTTCATCAATAATTTACCTAAGGAAAACTCTCGAATCTAGAGACTTGTCTAGAATCGAGTTTTATAAGTCTGGTTTTTTAATCTATTGACTAAGTCAGTCTTAGTTGAAGGGAGAAAAAAGAAAGTTTTAGGGGAATTCTATGTTCTCCAAAGAGAATGAATGTCCCTATGGTGCGATAGCACCTGGTGGTATTTTATCCCACAAAATCTTGTAGATGTAGATCCAATCGTGAGTTGTTTTGTATGCTAATTCGTAGTAGTTGGCATATTCTGCATACTCAGATGAAAAACCTCTTGCATCAGGAGCATTATCGACAATTGGACTGTACTGAATAATTCGACTTGTATATGCTTCTTCAGTAACCCCAGCAGTAAAGAGTGCCCAGAAAACTGAATCATAAAACTTTTCGACGTACCCAGTAATATATTGGCCTCGAGAGTCGTATTCTAGATAATCATCTTGATCGATCTGGACAATATTTCCACTCTGTTCTCCAATACGTACAAACCAGGGAACTTTTCCGAGGTCCGAATCTAAACCATATGTACCGTATCCATCAGAAACTAGAAGGGCAATATAGGTCACATCATAAATTTTTGCTATCTTTAATGACTGCCGCGGGTCGAGTACCAACATACATCCTACATTACCGATTTTTGTTTTATTTATGGTAGCATTATCAACAAGTATTGTAGCATTGGAATTCCCACTTATCCAGTATCCATAATCCCACCATGAAGCAGTGACATCATTTACGGTTGTATGGTAATCTAACCATCCAATGGCTTCTTGCCAATCATTTCCTATTATTAACGATTGTCCACCACTGCCAGGTACAACTGTGAGTATTGAGGGGGCTTGAGTCGAGTCAATTGCGGCTTGAGTGGCATTGAGAACTGAAAACAATAAGAACAAACCAATAAATGAAAAAGCTATTGCAGTGTGTTCGTTTGACATAGGTTGTACCAGTCGTGTTTTCCTTCGACTTAATGCGAATCGTTCTTGGAATGTAAGTACAAAAGGTAAAAGGGTTTGATCAATAGCTTTCGCCGCGAGTAATGCCGCAGCAGGTGCTAAAATTAACGCTAATCGGACCATTGAACCAGCAAAATATATTGAAGTAAATCCAAAAATCAATAATAATAAATTTCTCTCCGTTGGCTTTTCATATAAATAATACATTGCTAATGGTAATAAAAACAATAACACACCATTATTTCTGAAAAAACCAGCCCATGAAACTAATTGATGTTCACTAACTGATTTTAAGATCGGAGTTTCATCTCTAAAGAATGGGAGTATGACAGTAATAAATTTTGACGATAAATTTGTTGCTACACCAGAAAAGAGAAACATAGCAATACCGATGACGATTCCTAATCCAATAATTGGATAGTAGGTTCTTATCCGAGCTTTGGCTTCAGTTAAATCATAGATTGATGAAATAGTCCTATAGAGTGTTACCAAAACCAGTAAACCAGCAACTCCCAGTGGAATTAATCCATCAGTTGATAATATCGCATCAGGGCCGTTTCTGGGAATTAAAGTCATAATAAAGGTACCTATTATTACTGATCCTCCATATGCCAGTAAAAGTCGGTCTGAATCCTTTTTCATCAATATCAATACAAATGCATGAAGAGCAAATAGGTTAAATACGTAGGTAGAAGCTCCCCAAGATCCTGATAAGACACCCAAACAAATTCCTGCCAATAATGTCATGGGTGCTGATCCTGTTCTTAATGCTCTGGCATAGAAGTAAAGAGTTAGCACGAGGAATAGAATACCCAGAGCTTCATTATCAAAAAATCCTGCGATTGTACGTTGCAGATGACCCGCAGAGATTGAAAGAAATAAAGCTGCTAGTAATCCAACTTTCTTATTTCCAAGCTCTTTTCCAAGGAAGTAGATAGCTACACAAGTAAGTGCTCCAAATAAAGGTGGTTGAAGGTATGCTACAAATTCTAACGAAACATGGAATCCAAGCATGCGGAAAAACTGATGTAAAATTACTGCTGAGAGGGGTGTACCAATATATTGTGATTGTCCCCAATAACGTCCTTCTGGATACCACGTTTGAGGGTCAACCCAACTAAAAAACGCACCTAGTCCATTTGCTTCGATATATTGTGCTGCTCTAAGCTGAGAGAAAGGATCGTTTGCCGCTAAGATCACTTCATAGGGCCTTAGCATGGCTAAAATTCGAACTAGAAAAGCTAATACGAAGATAAATATCAATGCTGTATAGCTGAACACTATTTCTCTGCTTATCGTCGTGGTTGCTGCATTATATCGTTCTCGAAGATCATTAGTTAGTCGGTCTAGGATGACGGGGGACAATTGTTTTCACCTTGGATGTTGAAATTCAGTTATGTCGTAAGGGTCAGAAAAAACCTCATCTGATCGAGGATGGGTTGAGTATTTTACATTCGGCCCCCTTTTGCAATATTTTAATAATTTAATGACACAATTTTTTAACATTCAAGATGGACTGGAAAACTTACTCAGAAAGGTTTGAAAGTTAATCAAATAGAGTAAATGGTATGGATAATGACAAAACAACCTATAGACATTGATTTAGAATTATACGAACTGGTGTTTCCTGGTCAACTGATAGGTAAGGCTGTGATTGATAGTGATGCACGAATGGTGGGAGTAATTAGAAATGTAAGAATTCAGATTCCATCACCATCGATTTCTTTGATTATTAAAGGTCTTGATACAGAATTCACAGTGAAGGCTGAAAATGTCCAGGTTATTGGCAATGTTGTACAATTAAATATTACCATTAAGCATTCTGAGCCCATTGAAGTCAATGATGTTATCAGACTCAGAAATGAAATTCAAGAAGAGATTATCCACTTTTTTCAAGTATTGCAGTCACGATAACCAAGAATAAGCCCATATTTTTCTCTCTGATTAAGATATTTTCTGTAGAATGTCAAGTATATTGCCAATAATATCTACGATCTCGTTGATTTCCTCTGGGGTGTCAACAGAAGCTAAGTAATTGGTTAATAGGGTGATCTTTCCAGTCAATACGTCTCTGAGCTGGTTAGTTGCCTCTCCCAAAGAGATTTTTTGTTCGATTTTACGAATTTCTTCCTTATCTTTAATGAAAACAGCTTTTCTTTCACAATTTGGACAGAAAATATCGTTTTCCTTTTTAAATAGAGGAACAGCGCAATCAGGACAAGAATCTCCTAACATTGTCGCCCCCGATAGTAGTAATTGACTCATTTTAGATAAATCAGGATTTTTTTTATCTTTTTTCTGAACCATTTCGATTGATCCTTTGTAGAATTTAGATTTTTATTGAAAAGTCACTTTTCGTGATTAATCCTTTAGTAGACTTGCCAGGTGTACCTATCTTGATTGTTTCAATATTATGCATAATTTTAAGATCATTCATAAATACACCTAACGTGTTTGGTATATAAGCAAGTTTAACTGGTTCCTTTAAGGATAAACCGGCGTCTTTTTTGGCTTTCCAGATTAATGAATCGAATGTGAGTAAATCCTCTGTCTCTGGGAGTTCTTCGTATCTAGAATTCTCTGGTTGTGGTAGAGAATCAAGATGAATACTGCTTTCAGGATTATAAAGTGATTGATAAATTTGTTCCGTCACGAATGGGGTAATTGGAGCCAGTAATTTCAGGATAACCTGAAGAGAGGTATGTAGACAATAACGAGCACTTTTTATGACGTTATCTGACATATTCTCTTCCCCATATGCTCGAGATTTAACTAGTTCAATATAATGCGCAGCGAATAGATTCCAAACCCAGTTGTAGAGATTTTCTGCTGGTACAGAAAAATCTAATTTTGCGTAACCAGTTAAACAGCGATTTATAAGAGCGTCCAAGCTGGATAAGAGCCACTCATCGGCTGGTTCTAGTTTTTTGGGTCTCTCCTCGAAAGGAAAAATGGAAATGAATCTGGAAATATTCCATAATTTCGTGATAAATTTTGCATTTCCATCAAGTTTTGACAATGAAAACCGAATATCTGACCCATGGCTTCCTTGTAAACATGAGGTAAGTCTTACACTATCAGCTCCATAGTAAAGGTTCACATTTGCTTGTTTTCCAGAAAATTTCGGGGAAGAATCAAGTTTTGCGACTTCTTTCCAACTATCTCTGTCAGGACGTAAAGTATCTGGAGTATTTTTTGGTAATACTTGAGGTTGCAGGAATAGAAGAGGATCCACACTGTTCCCTTCGCTTTTGGACATCTTTCCACCATAGGGATCTCTCACTAGACCTGAAATCCATACCTGATTAAATGCAGGTTTTTTAAAGAGATGATAAGATCTTAAAATGGTATAAAATAACCATGTTCTGACAATTTCCTTTCCTTGAGGTCGAATAGAACAGGGGAAATTACTTTCAAAAAATTTTGCCCCTTTATCTTGAAAGAATATTCCTCCAAAGTTACATGCAGCCAATTCAGATATAGAAGAATCAAACCAAGTGTCAAATGTTCGAACTTCCCCTTGAGCGTCCTTAAGAGATTTTCCACATTTTGTACAGGTTTTTATAGGAGATTGTTCTTTCCACGCATCGTAATAGCGATCTAATTCTTCTTCTGTAGGTACATTTGGTGCTTGACACTCTGAACAATACCAAATAGGAATAGAAGTTCCGTAGAAACGACGTCGGCTAATTGCCCAATCAGTATTAATTGCGTTAATCCAGTTATCTAGAATTATTTTATTCGATTTGGGAAAGAAATCCATATGTTCAACAATTTCTTTTATTTCAGGAATCGCTTCCAGCTGTTTAAGGTAATATTCTTCCATGGCAATTATTTCAATGGGTGTTTTAGACCTCCAACACACAGGTACTCTTCTTTTTGTTTGTGTGGAATTAATGAGTATCTTTTTTGCTTTTAAATCTTCGATAATAGCTGATTGTGCTTCTTTTACTAATAATCCGTTATATTTTCCTCCCACTTCATTTAATCGTCCATCAGCTTCAATAGCTGTTTTTGGATTGAGAATACCCTCTTCGCGGAGAATTTTTACATCGGATTTATCCCCGAATGCACAAATCATCATGATTCCTGTTCCAAATTCAGGATCTGCCTCCCGATGTTTCAGGATAGGTACCTTTTTCTCAAACAGGGGAGTTATCGCGTTTTTTCCCTCAAGATGAGTATATCTTGTATCAGTTGGGTGAAAGATAATCAATTCACATGTGGCTATTAGTTCTGGCCTTGTTGTAGAAATAGTTATGGTCTCATCAGAATCTTCTACTTCGAATATGATATCGTGTAAAAATGATTCATCATCACGATATTCAATCTCTGCATCAGCAATAGTTGTTCCACATTCAATACACCAATTATTGGGACGGGCTGCTCTTGAGATGAGCCCTTCATTCCAAGCTCTAATAAATGTTCGTTGGGTATTGAACCGATATTGAGGAGAATCTGTTTGATAATAAATCTCTGGAGAACCATAGAATGTATTACAGGAGAGTCCCATCCATTTCATAACTTGAATGGTATTTTCTTCTGCTATATCTAGCTCTTGCTTACATATTTGTAGAAAATCTTCTCTGTCCATCTCATGCATGGATTTATTGAGTTTTTGTTCTACTCTAACCTCTACTGGTAATCCATTCCGATCCGCACAAGCTGGAAAAATAACACTATGACCCAGCATTCGATAATACCGTGCAATCATATCGATCTGGGCATAGTGAATTGCGAATCCTAGATGTGCTCGGCCAGAGACATAAGGAGGAGGCGTATCAATGATGTAAACAGGCTTTTTTGAATCCTTACTGAATTTATATGTTTCAGATTCAGCCCAATATTGGATAATCTCTCTTTCATTACTTGCTTTCCATCTTTTCTTCTTGATTTTGGGTTTTAATGCCATGTTTTTCTCCTCAGATTTTTTATTTGGCTCGAGATCCGTATTCTAAATTTCATTCGTTCAAAAAAGCAATGACTGCCTAAAAAATCAAAATGATAAAAAGCGTACTTACTCTGAACAGGCTTATTACGGAATAAGTCAAATAAATTGGTTTGTATAATTATAAACTGTGATTTCCTTTTAGCGGGTTGATGTAGAAGGAATAACAAAACGATCCCAGCTATTTATCACAATTTTTCACCACATTTATTCAATTAAGGGAACTCCTTTTAAAGTTTAATTTTGGGTTAGGTATTTACGTAATAGGAATTGACGGTTGATACACAAAAAATATCCCCTCTTTATACCACTTCAGAGTTGTATTACTAGTAGTTTAAAATTAATTCGCTAGTAATTCTTTCTTTCTCGGGTGTTTCATCGAATGGCTACTGACATACTCGCCGAAGAACAGCTTAAGCTTGAGTTACTTCGAGTATTATCTAAATACTTTTTAAGACAGCTCGAAGAACTCTTGAGAGATAAGACGGGTGCTTTTTTTCCCGTTGACCGTCTTTCAAATTTAGAATTAGGTAGGAGATTGGGAAAAAGAAAAGAATTGCAATTAATGACTGTAACAGTTAATGATGCGCTTCAGAATAGAGATTTCAAAATAGATCTTGCATTTAAATTTCATGAAAACTCAGATGCGGCAATTGAAGAAGCAAATGGTGCGGCATGGTTAGCAGATCTTTTAAAAACAAATAATAGACTCAAAACCGCTCGTTTACTATATTTTTCAGAAGCCCACTCGTTACTAATCTATGAGGGTCTATCCAATCCCACAGAGTTTTTTGAAAACGATCTGGATCTGCCACAAAAACTTTTTCTGGCTGGTAGTGCTCTTCCCTACATCCATGGACTCTTCGAACAAAAAGTGGGTCTTGATCGATATCAGCATCTTATCACGGAAACTTTGAATGGTCTAAATATTACTCCAAATGATCGTGATGAGCTCAATTATTTGTTTAAACACCCATTGAAGCAAATGAGTCTCAGTACGGCGGGTGCTCATTGTTTTGGTGACTTTCACCCTGGTAATTTAATGTTCTACGAATCAACAGCACCGCTCGAAAATACAGGAGATATTAGGATGGATAATATAATTATTTACCTAATTGATCCAGCATATTTAGATAGAGAAAGCCATGTTGATAGGGCGGAGGATATCGGTACTTTTTTCTCAAAATTTGCTTATAATGACTTTTCCTTGACACAAAACTTTGATAAGACTGTTTCAGACATCGAATTATTCTGTAAAGGTTATGATCATACATGTGCATACAATGGGTTATCTTTGTCTGATTACTACCCAGAAGGAATAACAATTGACTTTCATATCGCCTTAGGAATCCTCATGGAATGTCTTTTCAAAACTCGGTTGGCTGGATATTCCTCATCGAAGTCTGTTAGTCCAGTAGTACAAACAAGTGTTGATGCGGTAAGATTCATTCTTGAAAGACGTCCATTTCAAATTTATGATAATATCATTATAGATTAGGTTATAATTCGTCGATATCAGAATGATGGGAACTAGCTACAGAAGTATCTCAATTGATATATATCCGATAATGGCTAATATGCCACTAATGAAGGCGGAGCTTGTGTTTACAAGATCGTTTGTCACAAAACGGTATCCCTTAAGAAATTTTGTAGAATTTCCGCATCTGTGAGTGCTTCTCTCCGTTACTTTCATGCAATGGTCACAATAATACAATCCTTGGATGGTTGCTCCTTCAAGAGAATCAGTTAATCCCCCCACTGTCCCCACTAGAATAAGAAGAACCCATTGAGAAAAGATTCTCATAACTTCTAAATTCGAATTAAGAATTACATAAACTAGATAAACAAATGATATTACCATAGAGCCTAGTAATCCGGCACACGTACCTTTAATTGTTACCCCTCCACTTGTACCCTTTGAAACCTCCTTTTTGAGATTTGTTATCAATCTAGGAATGCTGTTTGTGTTGATACCAATTTCTGTCATCCAGGTGTCTGAATTATGAGTAGCTATTGTTGCAAATGCGGCAAACATTAATGCAGAAAGCGAAAAGAAAGAAAAATTACCATTTTTTTCTACTTTTGGAAAGAAATCGACCACTAAAAATAGTATTCCAAATGTTAAGGCTGGTAAACTATTTGATAACACTTGAATGGCGTCACGTGTTGAATCCTTAGAAAATTCTGCAGTAACTAACTGTTTTTGGGGTGAGGTTTGTTTGGAAATCATTGAAGATGATAGAAAGAAGAGTAATAAAGCACACCAAAGAAATGGTGAAATCATATACATCATAATAGCAATTGTGGCTCCCGTTATTATTCCTCCTGGAACTGTAAGTAGTTTTAACTTTATTATTATAAATAACAAAGGAAAATTAAATATAACTCCCCAAAATAAAGCGTGTAAAAGATAATCAGCTATTATGCTCATATATAGATACCATCCTTCTTTTCAGGTATATAAAAAGTTGATTTGGTGCCTTAGGTTTTTTATAAGATGATTTTTCTCAGAATTTAGTGTGTTGTGATTGTTGTGAATAAATGGATAAATCTAGTACCCACATCCCAACTTCTTTCTTTGGAAAAATAATTCACAGCTAATATAAATTCTTAGTAAAGTTGTTCTATCTGCCTTCGTTGATAAGCCCTGTAAATGATAGTCAAAATTATCATAAAAAATCAGCATTGAGTAGCTTTCCCTATAAAATGTACCCAATATGGTTAGAGCTATGTGTTTTATTGAATGTAACGTTGATTTATACAATTCTCTACGCTTATTTTGTTTTTTCGTAGAATAAACCCAAACGAAGACTAGAAGAGGTCTATCTTGTGGAACAATTGGCTAATGATGATAAGTGGGAAGTTCTAAAATCTTTGTATAATGAATTTGGATTAGTAAGACAACACCTTTACTCCTTCAATGAGTTCGTTGATAAAAAGCTAAATGATATAGTTCAAGAACGACCTAAAATTGAACCTGATATTGAAGGATTTTATGTAAAATTAGAAGGAATTGAGGTTGGAGAGCCTTCTGTGAGGGAGGCTGATGGTTCTGAAAGAACTATATATCCCATGGAAGCTCGTGTGAGAAATTTAATCTATTCTGCTCCTTTAAATTTAAAAATGCGTCCTGTATATGTAGATGCGGGAATTGAGAAGGAAGAGGAAGTAATTGTCGCATACATTGGGCGATTACCAATAATGCTAAAATCAAACTCTTGTTTATTGCACAACTTATCCACTGAAGAATTAACTCGATTAGGAGAAGATCCAGAGGATCCTGGAGGATATTTTATTATCAATGGATCAGAGAGAGTTATTGTTACTCAGGAATACTTGGTTTCAAACCGTGTTTTAGTTGATGAAGGACGAAAAGGATCTTCCACGACTGCTGTAGCCAAAGTCTTTAGTACTGTGGCTGGTTTTCGTTCTTTAGTGTCTGTTCAAAGAAGGAAGGATGGACGTCTACTTGTCAATTTCTTTAGTGTTCCAAGACCTTTACCCCTAGCTGTTTTAATCAAAGCGTTGGGAATCACTATAGATAGAGATATTGCCAACTTAGTAAGTAATGACCCTGAACTTATTCAAGAATTGTTACCCACCTTGCGTGAGGCAGCAGAAATTGTAGATCAGGAAGAAGCCCTGGATTTCATTGGTAAACGGGTTGCTGTAGGGCAAACCAGACAATATCGAATTTTACGAGCTAAACAGGTGTTAGATAACTATTTATTACCTCATGTTGGAAAAGATGCAAGTTATCGCAAGCAAAAAGCTCTTTATCTTGCACAAATGGCGTTAAAAGTAATTAAGCTCAATTTGAAACGAATTGAAGCTGATGATAAAGATCATTATGCGAATAAAAGGTTGAAACTTGCTGGTGAGATGTTAACGAGTCTTTTTCGTGTAGCTTTCCATTCCCTCTATCGTGATATTAAATATCAGCTGGAAAAGGGAGCGAGGAGGGGTAAATTACCCAATTTACGTGTTGCAATGAGAGCAGATGTGATAACGGAAAGAATTCGTCATGCTCTAGCCACAGGTAATTGGGTTGGTGGAAAAGCGGGAGTTTCACAACTTTTAGATCGTACAAATTATATGTCTACTTATAGCCATCTTAGACGAGTTATTAGCCCTCTTATTCGGAGTCAGGCCCACTTTGAAGCTCGAGATTTGCATGCAACTCATTGGGGAAAGATATGCCCAAATGAAACCCCTGAAGGGCCTAATTGTGGTCTTGTGAAAAATCTGGCAATGCAAGCATATATTTCGATTGGAACCCCTGATGAACCAGTTAAGGAGTTTATTTATCAAAATTGTAAAGCAGTTCCTGTAAGTGAAAGTATTGATCATCAAGGTGTACAAATTTTACTTAATGGAAACCTTGTTGCTACAACAAGAGAACCATTTGAAACATTTTCAATCATTAGAAATGCGAGAAGGACAAATAAGCTCTACCATGAGATTAATCTTGCTTTCTTTGAGGAAAATCATATTATTTCAATTAATACAGATGAAGGACGTGTTCGTAGGCCACTAATCATTCTCGATCCTTCGGATACTTCTGGTCAACCAGCTGTTCCGAGGTTAAAAATGGGCCATATTGAAAAATTAAGGAAGGGTGATATTAAGTTTTCAGATTTGTTGAAAGAAGGAGTAATTGAATTTCTTGATGCAGAGGAGGAGGAAAATTCTTTTATTTCAATGACCCTAGATGAAATTGAATCTAATCATACACACGTTGAAATTTCTCCTTCCGCAATTCTGGGTATATGTGCTTCGATTATTCCCTATGCCGAACACAATCAATCCCCTCGTAATACCTATGAGGCTGGAATGACAAAACAAGCTCTTGGACTTTATGCTTCTAATTTCTATTTTCGTACAGATCGACGTGCTCATATTCTACAGGCCCCTCAAATTCCTCTGGTTGGTAGTAAACCAATGGAAGTTATTGGGTTCAACGATCGTCCCGCAGGACAGAACTTCATTGTAGCAATTCTGAGTTTTCAAGGTTACAATATAGAAGATGCTATTATATTAAATCGTGCAAGTGTTCAAAGAGGATTAGCTCGTAGCCATTTCTTTAGATCTTATGTTGGTGAAGAGAAGAAATATTTAGGTGGACAAGAAGATAGGTTTGAAATTCCTCAAAAAGGAGTCCGAGGTTATCGCGCTAAAGAGGTGTACCGCCATTTAAGTGAGGTAGATGGAATTATCGAACCTGAGATTGAGGTAGGAGGTGGAGATATTCTCGTTGGACGTACTTCTCGCCCCCGATTCCTAGAGGAATATATCGAACTTGATTCGTTTGAGTCTGCAACTCCCCAACGAAGAGAGACAAGTCTTGCTATTCGTCATGGAGAAAAGGGTATAGTAGATGCTGTCATCTTGACCGAAACCTCTGAAGGAAGTACTTTAGTTAAAATTAAGGTGCGTGATCAAAGGGTACCTGAATTAGGTGATAAATTCGCATCACGACATGGTCAAAAGGGTATAATCGGAAATGTTGTACCCCAAAGTGACATGCCTTTTACTGAAGAGGGTATTGTCCCTGATCTAATTATTAATCCACATGCTATTCCAAGTCGAATGACTGTTGGTCAAATTATTGAATGTATGAGTGCTATTGTCGCTTGTTATGAAGGTAAACAAATCGATGCTACTTTGTTCGAATCTCCTGATCCTGAAGATATTGCAGATAAATTGAGAAACTTAGGTTTTCATCCATATGCTGAATCTGTGATGTATGATGGAATGACAGGTCAGAAACTCCCCGCTAGAATTTTCATTGGCCCTACATACTATCAAAAACTTCACCATCTTGTCGCAGATAAGATTCATGCACGAGCGCGAGGACCAATCCAAATTTTAACTCGTCAACCAACAGAAGGCCGTGCTCGTGAAGGAGGGCTTAGATTTGGTGAAATGGAACGTGATTGCTTAATTGGTCATGGTGCAGCATTATTATTGAAAGAACGGTTGCTAGAGGAATCTGATAAAACAGAGATCTTCATTTGCGAGAGTTGTGGTGTTATTGCTACTTGGGATCGAAAGAAAGATCAAACTTATTGCAGTATCTGTGGAACTGTAGATACTGGAATTTATAAAATCGCAATCTCTTATGCGTTCAAATTATTGTTACAGGAATTAATGGCTCTTACAATAAAGCCTCAGATTGTTTTAGCAGATAGTACATATTAATCAAGGTGATAATTATGGGAATTGATAGTAGTAGTCGAATGGGATCAGCCAGTTTTTACAAACGAGCGATACGGATACTGAGGCTTGCTAAAAAGCCAGATCGTTCAGAGGTAACGCTAGTTATTAAAATTACAGTAGCAGGAATGGCAGTATTAGGTCTTGTCGCTTTTGTTATTCGTTTTATAATTTTCGTATTACTTGGTCGAGACTTATAGGTAATATTGGTTTTTGAACTCATCATAATCGAAGATATTGTGGTTAAAATGCTAGAAAAGTATGGTATATATTGTTATAAGGTGAAGAAGGGACAGGAGTTCAATGCCGCAGAATCAATAGCCCAATATGCTGATGTTCATCGTTTTGATATTAATACAGTTCTCGTTACTGAAATTCAAGGGTATCTGTTCATAGAGGGTAATATTCAAGACATTTTAAAAGCTGTAGAAAATGCACATTATGTGAGTAAACAGTTAGGACGTGTACCAATTTCTGAATTAGAAAACCAATTGGTTCCTACTCCAGTAATAGAAGGATTAAAGCCTGGAGATATTGTTGAAATCACAGAAGGACCCTTCAAAGGAAGTCAAGCAAGAATTTCGTCTATTTATCAAGCTCGTGAAGAGATAACTGTTGATTTATTGACCAGTAGTGTTACAATACCAATAGTTCTTCACGCTGATTCTGTAAAATTGATCCAACCAAGTGAAGAAGAAGACGAGACTGAAGTTGAGCTGTAAGTAAGTCTAACTACTAGAGCCTAACTTATTAATCCTGAAAAAAGAAAGCCTACACAAAGAAGATATTCTGCAGGAGTCTCGGTACTTCGAGTTCTGACTGCTAAATTAATAACAGCGTGTTGAATATAATGGCTATCTCAATGACAAAAACAAAAAGCGGGTTAACTAGAAAAGAAGCCCAAATTGAGACTATGGTAAAATTAGCAGAAGAGAATTCGGTTATTGGTATTGCTGATTTAAGTGGAATAAGTTCTAATGCAATTCAAGGTATAAGAACGTCTTTAAGATCAGGAGAGGTAAATGCTACCCTTAAAGTAGCTAAAAATACCTTGAAAACAATTGCGCTAGAAAAATTCCAAGAAAAAACTAGCAAGAAGACTGTAGAAAAATTCCTCAGTCATATTACAGGCTCATGTGCATTAATCTTTACAAACGAGAATCCATTTAAACTTCAACGCTTTCTAAGTAAAAATACTGTTCCTGCTCCTGCAAAAGCCGGTCAGATCTCTCCTGTAGAGGTATTTATCCCCGAAGGAATTACTAATCTTGATCCAGGACCAATTATCAGTGAACTTGGATCAATAGGATTACAGACAAGAATTGAAAAAGGTAAGATTCGGATCACAAAAACTGCTAAAGTTCTTTCTATCGGTGACACTGTAAGTGAAATTCACGCTGCTGTCCTCACAAGACTCGGTATACAACCATTCAGCGTAAACTTACGAATAAGCCATATTCTTGAAGGTGATGAAGTCATTGATGGCAGTATACTCGATGTAAATGAGGAACAAATCATTTCTGATCTGCAACAGGCTTTTATGAGTGCTCTAGCAATTGCAGTTGATCCGAGGGTGAACTATTATTCTAAAGAATCTATCCCCGTCCTTCTAGGGAATGCAGTACGACAGGCTTATGGTTTATCAGTTGAAGCCAATTATATCCTTCCAGAAAACGTCAATCTTTTACTGGCAAAAACGAAAGCTCAAGCAAGCACATTAAAAGAAAAAGTTTCAGAATCCAAAATAGAATTTAAAGATTACTAAAACACATTTTTCTCCTGATTCCTCATTTCAAGATATTTTGGATATAAGTCCCTGGATCAAATCTCTCTAAATCTGAGTATTTCTGACCCGTTCCAATATATAAGATGGGTACACCATTTGTAGCGTGGGTTACTGAGATGAGAGCTCCTCCTCTTGCATCAGCATCCATTTTTGATAATATAACTCCGTCTAAAATTATAGATGCATGGAATTCTGCAGCTTGTTTGGTGGCATCATTCCCAGCAAGGGCATCCACCACTAGTATTGTATAATCAGGATTGGCAACTCGCTTTATTTTTTTCATTTCCTGCATTAAATCTTTGTTTATAGCCATCCTTCCTGAGGTATCAATTATGACCACATCTGCATACTTTGATTTTGCGTGTGCTATAGCATCATAAGCAACAGCAGCTGAGTCACTTCCATAATCTCCAGAAATTATTTTTACACCTACTTTATCAGCGTGTATTTTTAATTGTTCTTGAGCGCCTGACCTAAATGTATCACTTGCAGCTAAAATAACACGCATTTTTTTCTTTTTCAATAAGTAAGCTAGTTTGGCAATGGTTGTTGTTTTACCAGTACCGTTTATTCCAAGAAATAAGATAACTACTGGTTCTTTTGTCAAAGATTCTTTTGTTATCTTTCGTGTTTCAACTATCTCCTCTATTAGGTCGATTGTTTTAGAAGGGGAAATGATCCTGACAAGAGTTGGTTCTGCGTGTTCTAAAAGTAATTTTGAAAGATCACTGAACCTTCGTGTCCTTTTTCCTTTCATCTCTTGTATTAATTCTGCGGTAATGGCCTCAGCAACTTCAATTGCCACATCATTAGTAATTAAAAGACGCTTAAAATCTCTAATTGCTCTCTGGATATTCTTTTCCGTAATTTCAAATGTCGAGAGTTTCTTTTTTAGTGATCCCACCCCTTTCCTAAGCGAAGACATACTTACATCACCCTAGTGTTAGATTTTCTTCTCAGAAAAAATCACTGGATAATCCTTTTTATCCAATGATTTGATATTCTTGGGCAATTTTCACCAATTCACTTCTTCTTGTATTCATCATTCGTGAAAACTGGTTATATTGCTCTCTCAATTGTTTTTGGTTGGAATTTAAAGTGCTCAATTGTTCTTTATTTCTATTAACTGCTTCCTCTAATGTAGATTGCTTGCTAATTCCTGAGCCAAGAGAAATATAAACATTGTTGGGGTCTTTAACTGAACATAGAACAAAATTCGACCCGCCGATTGGAACTAAAATTTCATCTCCACTTTTCTTTTCTTTAAGTTCTTCTTGAATAAAATTAGATCCATCGATTGAATTCATTGCTCTATTCATTAACGACATTTGTTGTTCTATGGCATTTAAACTAATTTGGAGTTGTTCTATTTCGGTTTGAAGAACTTGGACTCGTTTCAGAATCTCAGGAGGCAGATTAGGGGTAGCCATTTTCAATCATCCATTGGGATGGAGAACTCATTATTGAGGATTTTCTCAATTAAGGGATCTGTAACATCATCCTTAGAAATTTCCAATACAGATTGAATATTTATCTGGTTTCTTTTCAGACGATTTTTACTCCCAAATTGAGAAAATAGTTTATCCTTTGCGTTCTTTTCTGTTATTGCTAAATATTCCTTAGAAAATGGGGAAGTTTCCCTTTTTTGTTTAAAATATCCAGAAATGCGAAAAATCTTCACAGTTTTTTCATTTGACATATTTTTACACCTCTACTTCATAGATTTTAGTTATTTTTTGATTTTTATATTAAATTTTGTTTTTCTTGTTTGAAATTAAGATGAGAAACATCGTGTAATCTCCATTATTTCAATACCTGTCGTTTCTCTTCCAATTAGTAAACCTTTGGAGTTTCCAACGATTCCTGAGGAAATAAATTCTGATCCTTTGTTAACACTTCCTACTCCGATCTCCTGAAGGTTTAAAAGACTTTTCAATTCCTTTACTTCAGTTTCATCTGCTAATGGGGTGATTAAACCTCCATAGTTCGTGATGTATGCCAGACTTCCTACTAAATCTGAATTTGCGATGGTTTTTATTTTCAGTGGGACTTTCAGTATTTTTTCGATATCGTGTCGGATTTTAGAGGGGACAATTGGTGAGATTATTCCTCCATAATCATTGGCTAGCACTACATTCCCAAAAGCAAAGAATTCAGGTGCTTGGTAAACAGGTAAGCCTGTTGATTGAATCTGTTCAACAACTTCTTTGGCAATTACATTTGAAAGTATAAATCCGTTAGAGTTTCCAAGAACTAATGAGCCTATGATCCTTTCAGCAAGTCGAATAATTGTCACTTTCATAGTAGATTCGATAAGTTTCACAAGTACCTCTGGTGTTTCAACAGGAATCAAAGCATGATTTTCTGTACATAGAATTGAAACTCCGATATGGATATTGCCAAGTAGATCTGCAAATTCAATTTCCAATACCTAGACATCTCCTAACTAAGATAGGTAATCGAGTCGTTTTGATGAAGGATAGTTGATATTTCAAGCAAGGAAGACTGTAACAACGTCGTCCTCTGTTTTTACAACACGGATACGTATTCTCCGCGGTGGATGTTGAATGCCTCTTGTCCACATTAATTCATTGACTTCTGCAGTAATGATAATATTATCACTTCTTAGATGACGCTGAATAAATGCTTTTAAATGACGCATTGCTCTTGGAGTCCTCTTTTTTCGTGGAATTTTTCGTCCATAAACCACCTTACTAAAAGGTACGGTGTATATCCTTTCTTCGATAATAGAATCTTCTGGTGTTTCGCTCATTTCATTTCACCTTATGGTTTGATCTTTGTACTACGCCACCGTCTCTTCTTAGGGTGATTTGTTACACGTCGTGAGGTCTTCATTATAACCCACGTTGGAACAGTCTGATTTTCCTTCCCTTTTTTTCCTAATCGAATTTTCTTAGGGAATGGTTTATTTCGTGCCATCATTCTTACTCCTTAACTCTTATCCACTTTTGCAGAAGGACCCATTGTTGTTTTAATGGTTACTGATTTAATCTGCGTTGATCCTTTTGGTAATTTACCTGTAAGCGTTTGTAGAATTGCATTGGCATTTTCAGATAGCACTTTGTTATCCAAATTTGCTTTCCCTATTTTTGTGTTAATAACTGGGGTAGATTTAAGTCTTAACTGAACTGTTCTACCGTATCGTTCTACATACTTTTCGATATCAACTTTTGGTGGTATTGGTTTTGGCATTTTACCTCTTGGTCCAAGGATTTTTCCTAAAAACCTTGCTACAACTCCCATGAGGGGTGGTTCTGCAAGAAAGAATGCATACTGATTAGCGAATTTTTTCGCCTGTTTTGGTTCTTTTGACAGTTGCTCGATTTCCTTTCGACCTAAGGTTTGTAATCCTGATTCTTTAGATTTTGTTGCGAGGTCTCCCTCAGCAAAGACGGCAACACGAATGTCGCCTCCCAAATCGTTAGGAACCAAGGTTTCAATATTGATTCGGTTCGTAGGATTTTTTAAGTCAATATCACGTAAGCCTATGGAAATTTCAACGGTTTCAGTAAATTTCCGTTGTTTTCTTTCCTCACTTAAACTCTTGGCTTTGGATATTGCTTCTTCCAATTGATTTGGTGCATAAGACATAATAAAATCCCTTCTTATTCATTTAATGGGTTTTATTTAATTTTTTAGACTACTTCTAGGTTTTTTAGACTTATTTTTTGTGTGTTTTGAGGTCTTTCTCCCTCTCCCCTAAATGAGAAACACGGGCATCTATACCAATATTAGCGAGTTCTTTAATTATCAAATTTCTCTTTGTAGGATTCTTTTCCTTTTAATTGATAAGAGGCAAGTTAAATATTTTAGATGTAAGATTGAATATACAACAAATCTTAATTTGTCAACTAAATCTCCTTTATATAACAAGCATATCAACCGATTCCAAAGGTTTAGGCTTTTTTTCGATTAAATTCAAACTTGTGAACAAAATGGCGAAAACAATTGAAGCATTAGTTGATGCAGGGCAAGCCACCCCTGGGCCACCTCTTGGTCCCGCTCTGGGGCCCCTTGGTGTAAATATCAAAGCAGTTATTGACGAAATCAACAAGCAAACCCAAGATTTTAAAGGTATGAAAGTCCCAATAGTTGTTGAAGTAGACGATAATCGAAAATTCACTATTACTGTCGGAGTCCCCCCAACATCCTCCTTACTCTTAAGTGAAGCTGGAGTAGAGAAAGGAAGTGGCACTCCTAACTCTGAAAAAGTTGGTAATATTAACTTCGAGCAATGCATAAAAGTAGCTAAAATGAAACAAAATGCAATGCTCGCTGTAAGTTTGCGTGCTGCTGTGAAAGAAGTAGTGGGAACTTGTGTTTCCATTGGATTGACTGTTGATGATTCGGAACCCAAAAGAATCATTGACGAGATCAATTCAGGCGCTTATGATCAATTCTTTTGAATTATAATGGACAGTAACAATCCGTTTGAACATCAAGTTGGGATTTACGGATACTTTTTAGATTTTCTAGGAATCGGGGGAAGTATCAAAAACTTTCCAGAAGATTTTATTGTTCAAGAGATTATCCCAAATGGGAAAGCTCTTCTTTCTGGGAAAGAAATCGGGGACGATGTCGGAGGGATGTATGTACATTTTGTATTATGGAAACGAGGAATTGATACAAATACTGCGATTAACAAAATTGCTAATATTTGTCACTATTCTGAAAAGGACTTTGGTTACGCAGGATTAAAAGATGCCCAAGCAGAAACATATCAGAGAATTTCAGTATGGGCTGGTAGTAAAGATTGCTTAGGTAACATAAATTTCCCGAATTTAAAAATCATCAATCCCATCAAACAAAAGTTTGGAGTGTTTATTGGAGATCTCATAGGAAATCGGTTTCAAGTTATTATCCGCAGTATTCAGAGAAAAGTGAGTCAATCAGAATTGGGAGAGTTTTGTTCTGATGCAGAATCTCACGGATTTTTGAATTATTATGGCCTTCAGCGATTTGGATCAAAAAGACCCATAATGCATAAGATTGGCCGTTTTCTACTCCAGGAACGGTATTCCCGCGCAATTGATTCATATCTTGGAGATGAATCAGAATCTGAACATGAGAGAATTTCTGAATTACGACAAAAATACAAAGATAATGAACCATTAATTGGGATATTCAACGAATATCCACGTACCTACACGTTTGAAAGAAGGATGTTATCCGGTTTAATGAAAGGACATTCGACAAAGAAAATCGTACAATCTTTTCCGCCCTACTTTCTCCGTCTGGCGGTATCTGCTTATCAATCTTTTGTTTTTAACAAGTTACTGTCTCATCTTCAGAACCAGAGCTATAAACTAGACCCAGAATTAAAATTACCGGTAATTGGATACTCTACAAGTTTAGAAAAGACACCTCTGGAGATTAAATCGTTTATACAAGGCTGTCTTTCAATGGATGAATTAGAAACAGCTTCATTCAACCAGAAGATAAAGAGTTTGAATTCTAAAGGAACAGAAAGATTTGCTATTGTAAGACCAGCTGATGTGAAATTATTTTCGGATTGTACAGTTGGTGACAATATGCAGGTTCACTTCAGTTTACCTAAGGGCTCCTATGGGACTATCTTCCTTAGAGAAGTGATGAAAACTAGCTCATTGTCGGATAATTATTCAGGGTAGAATTTTCCTTCTTTCACTTCCCCATTCAAGCTTTTTTGCGAAATAAGAGTCTCTATTGCTTTTCCTACTGCTTTTGAGGAGATACCTTGAATCTCTATTTCGTCGATTGGTGTAGGTTTTTCTATTAGTTTTACCGCCTGAATGAGTAATTCCTTTTTTGAGGTTCCCGAACCCATTTCGTCTCCTCGGACTTTTTTGAGTGCGGCCCGTACGGAGGCATTGCAATCTGGGCATCTGAATGAACCCATAATTGTAAGTGTTACCCTTCCTTCCTTATCTGGCATCGGGCTTACCAATTGCCATGTTTTTAATGGAGGGGTTTCAGTTGGGTTGATTTCCCTTCCGCACTTCTTACATGATATCTTTTTCTTCCTTTTTGGGCTCATTACACATCACTCATTCTCTGATGCTACTTAGAATTTTATAGTTCAACCATTTGTATAGATGATTTCAAGCATGCGGGACAAAGTTCTGCACTGAGTGGTCTGGCAACTCGTTTTCCGCTTTTCGTTTTCGACTTTTTGTTTGTACGCAATGAACTTCCGCAGATACGACAGTGAGAAGAGGACGATACCTTCTTCACCTTGTGAGTAACAATTCGTCCACCTGGAGTTTTCTTTTTCATTATATTTTTAGTCATCAAGTTTCACCTTTTGGATAATTAATCAGGTTGTAGACCAGCTAACTTCTGAAAGATTGATCCGAATGTTATACTTCCTCCAAAATACCACCAGACATAATCAGGACGAAAAACTTTTCCCCATCCTTCCACATAGGTATTTGAACCAATACGTAATATTATAGCTTCTGGTAGAGCAAAAGGAATAACTGCTGGAATTGCTTCACCTCTGTAAATGTTAGAGAGAAGGACAAAAAATATCATCAAGGGAAGGAATGTAATTAGTAATGGTTTCATTCTCATTGAAGTTAGTTCTGATTGTAGTTTCTTCATTTTATCAGCATTTCTCTCATATTTGAGCTTTAACTTCGTATCAGCAGTTCTCATCATTTCCATTCGCATTTTATTGTGCTTTTTTGTTTCTCTTGTTAAGACTGTTAAACGATCTATGTCTATCATATATCTAGATATCAGAGTGGATCCAAGAGACACAAAGAAAGCGACTATTAAAATGAAAATCGATGATAAAGGGGGTTGCCTCGGAGGAAAAGCTGCCAATGTTGTTAAGAAAGTATTTAACATTTCGACCAAAAAATTACTTACAAAATTTAGGAAGAACACCGTGTATGCCTTCTTTATCATCCTATTCAGAACTAAGAAATATAACCCTTAGTTCTTCTTCATCAAAACGAAATTATTTTTCTGTTTTATGTTCTCGTATGGGTAGTTTAATTACTGACTTAGAAAGACAATAGAGTATTAATCCTGTAGTTACTCAGAATTATTTTAGCTGTTCATTTATTAAATTTTATCTACCCTTATCTTATTCATCGTGATAGGCTTATTGATTTTTCAATACTAGTCTTTTAGCTTCTAGGGCGTATTGTAAAATCTTTTCTACAGATCTCCCTTCTGTTAAACTTTCTGTCCTGATCATGCGCTTTAAACGATTTATTTCTTTCTGTGCTCTTTGTGCTTCAGTTACAAGACCTTTTTCTTGAGCTGATTGAATAATTTGTTCCATTTCCTCAATATCATCAAGATTTCCCACTGAAAGCTTTAGCATCACATTTACAACATTTGCTCGTAAATATCCTCTGACGTGATCTGTCGTTTCAGAAATATTGATTGCTTCTTGTGTTAATTCTTGAGCTTTAGAGAGGTGAGTCGTATCAAAGAATATCCGATACTTATAGAGAGAGATTATAGCTAAACTGATTAATGCACCATAAAGATCTGTTATCTTGGCTTCTCCGCGTCGACGTATAATATAATTATACAAATCTTCAGCATTCGTAAGATTAAGTTTTTTTAGCTGAATATTGCCTTTTATCAGAGCTAGTGACATTTTTCCTTGGAAATATAACCTAGAGTTTATATTTGCTTGTCTTAGTATTGCATCCAGCTCTTCTACAAGGATGTCTATTTGTTTATAATCTTCAAAGTCGAGAAATAATTCACAAAACCTAGATAAATGACTGAACAATGCAGTTTTGGGAATTTTACCTTTAATTGATTCTATTCTAGTTGTAAACTCTTCATAGAGAGATTTTAATGTTTCAGATGTAACATTTTGTTGTTTTTGGGATTCTACATCTGCTTTTGCTACTAGTAATTCGATTACTTTTCTTTCATTGCTCAAATATTGAAAAATTTGGGACGCGATATCGAAATGATGACTAGCCTCCCCAATGTTTTCTAATCGAAGGAATGCTTCCCCAATTCCATGATGTATCAGAGCTTTGTAATATTTCCGATTAGTCTCAATAGCAAATTGGAGTGCAACTTGGAATTTATTAAATATATGGCCGAATCTACCAATTCCACGATTAACAAAATGCATACCATATTGGTAATTTGATTTAATTAGTCCTTCTTTATCATCCAGATGCTCATATATTTCTTGAGCGGTCTGAAATTCGTTAAGAGTATCCTCCTGTGACTTGGATCGAAGCGCTATTTCTATTAGTGCATCAGCTTTTCCTTTCGAATAATTAAGAATTTCCGCATTTCTCATATTTCGGATTATATCGATTTCAGTCTCCATTCTTCCTTCCCATATTCTCTCATACATAGCTAGGTAATTTATCACATCAATTGTAATCTCATCATTCTCCGATTCGGGGTACTTTCGTAGAATTGAATACCAAATTTCTGCTGCTTCATTATCATGTCCATGAATCCATTCTTTCCATGCCCTACTAAATTCCGCTTGAACGAAAGACTTAGTATTCATTATTTTTCCCTCAAATAGCGGTTTTTTCAACCAAATCCTTCCGAATAGATAAGAATTCCTTAAATTCCATTTTAAATTGTATTTTCGAAGGTACATAGAATTGTCGAATTGTATCTCGTAATATGGGCTTGGTCAAATGACGTTGCGCACAGATAGGTACTGTATATCTAATACCTGAATACAACCCACGTTTTTTAGGCTGGTATCCTAATTTTTTCTCATTAATTTCATATTCACATCTCTTACACCGAAAACCTTGGTTTAATCCCAGAGATTTTAATGGGCTATTACATTGGGGACATTTCAATGGAATACGAGAAGAATGTTGTTTCAGGTTTTGAACCTCAAAATGCTCTAGATTAATTGTTATGGGATACTTGTCGGAAGCAGGACGAACTCCTCCGTAAACAATAATATCATCTCCTTTAACTAACTCCCTCACAATACTCCTAAACTTTTTCGTTGGTTCGTAAGCTGCACAGTTAATAGATTCTCCATTTGAAACCATTGGAAATAAAACGTGCCCTCCCTCTATTAAATAAGGATTTGAATCGACCCTTCCTCTTACTTTGACGGAATAATATGGTTTAATCTCATTTCCCCTAAACTCTTTGGGAAAATGAGGACCAGTATGTTGATTTGATCTGAATATCATTAGGTCTTTCATTGTCTCTTGAATTCTTATCTTACACCACATATCTATAACTGATTTAACTGACTCACCTCTGATTCCCACATAAACTGGATCTGGACCGTGAGGAGCTATCATAAGTTGGTTATGCGCATAATCAAAATTTCCAAAAGACAGGTCAATTGATTTATCTGCCATAATTACAGATTGCTTATCAATCGCTCTTTTAGAAGTTTTTATGTCAGGATCCCTATAAGCGATGAATTCAAATGTATAATCGGATTGAAGATCTACACCAATTGCTGCAGATGCTCCAATTAAACCTCTCCCTTTTTTAATATTAAAAAATCTTCCTTTAAATTCTTTGTTTAATATATCTTTCATTCTCTTAATGGATATAACTGAAAATAATGCATCTTGGTAGACTTTTTTGATGGTAGAGTCTGGTTTTCCTACTAGTAAGACGAGTCCCGGATCAGTATTTGGCGCTTTAATGTCTGAGTGTATTCTGACTAAGTTTATACACTCTTCCCAAATCTCATCAATTTTGTGAGCTGTTGTAATAAAACTGATCGAGACTGAACCGTTTCCTCGGGTTTTGTAGGGTATATTTGGATTCAATCTGACTAATCTTGGAAAATCAAGGAAGTCTACTTCATATTTTTCTAAAGTGTTTACTAGTAGAGTTGCTAAATACGTTGTACACATACCTTCATGAGAATCAGTATCATCAATACCGATATGATATTCCTTGAGCATAAAGTTTTCATTTCCTCGATGTTATAGTCTCGAAAGGACTCCCGTAATTATGAGTGGGAGAACTAATGTTACATCCCCCATTATGTCTATCCATTTTGCATCGGATGCTACTTTTCCCCATGAAACTGCCTCCTTAATCGATGCACCACTAACTCCTCCATGTTCCGGACGATCCATTGTAATTTGAACTGCATAACTTAATCCATCATGTAATTGTGATCCGTTCATGATGAAATGTTTTGGAACTCCCCCTCCAAGGATCATTGCCCCCATTTTCTTTGATTCGTATATTATCTTTGAAAATTCAGTATGATCTTTTAACACATCAATTTTTAATGGCTTCATTTGTGAAAAAAGCCACGATTGTACACCCAGCATACTATCAGCAAATGATGGGGCAAAAATAGGGATTTTTTTGTCATGAGCTAATTTAACTATGGAATTTGGGTCAGTTACATACCGTCCAATCTCATAAATAAACTGACGGGTACTCATTGGTTCATTTGGGATATTATCGAGTATTTTCTGAACAAGGTTTTCGAATTTTACGAAGGATTCATATGAGACAAATGTATCAAAAATTTTACTAACATCAAGTTCTTTAATTTTTGCATCATCTAATTCAATATTTCCATGAAAATGAGATCCTCCTGAGGTTTCCAACAGATCATGACTCAAATTTGCACCTGTAGTTATAATACAATCAACCATTTCCTTTTCGATTATTTTATAAAGTACTTTTCGCATTCCACCTGGTATAAGAGCACCTGCTAAACCTAAAAATGTGGTACATGATTCATCTCTAATCATGTCCAAAAAAAGATCAGTAGCGAGGGCAACTTTTCGACAAGTGAATCCTCCATTTTTCATCGAATCTAATAGTTCCGTAACAGTCATATTTGCGGTAATATCGACCTGTTTCATTTTGTGCAATTTCATAATCTATAAAACTCTTCTATTATCCTGATAAATTATATAGTTTCTGATTATATTGATTTCGGGGTTCACTGGTACAGATGAATATCTATTTCAAATTTTTTGAGAAACTGATTTCAAAAGGTCACACTATCAATGACAAATCTAATTCTATCCCTTTTTAGGAATAACCCAAGATCAATCATTATTGACTACTATTGTCAATAAAATGTACTAAAGGTCTTTCTTCCATACAATATGTTGAATTAAATGATATTGAGTATGCTCCTACCTGTAAAAATGCAATATTGTCGCCTTCCTCTAATTTAGGAAGGAGTACCGTATTATCTTTCTTATTCTGACCATGATATAAATCTAAGGTATCATTGCTCGAACCTACAATGCGATAAGGTTTAATAGGTGAGTTCTTATTGTGTTTCACGTTTTTAATTGGGAAAAACCAATCTGCAATTATTACATCTGGGATTGTGTTGTAAAAGCTTCCATTAACGCATGCAATATTTAAAAAGGGATTTATTTCTTTGATTATAGCTATTTGAAAGACTAGAATACTTGCAGGAGCTGTTAGATATCGTCCTGACTCAAGAATCAGCTCTAGTGATGATAATTGACCATTGAATACCTCTTGGATTACATCCCTAAATTTTTCGACTGGAGGAATTTCTTTTCCTCCATAATTTACAGGAAATCCACCTCCAATATCAAGTATTTTGACTTTAGTCCCCAAATTTTCGATTTGAGATATGAGCTGACTTATTCTCCGCATTCCCTCTCGATATTGATCTAGATTTATGATTTGACTTCCCAAATGAACATGCAGGCCTCTAAATGATAGCCATTTGGAATTTAAACAATAATCTAGGATAGATCTAAGTAATGAATCATTATCCAAGTTATTGGAATTAAGAATTCCGATCTTACTATTGATTCCTGTACATGAAAATAATGTGTCATCTAGAAGAGTCCCAGGATTTACACGTAATAATACATTAGATTTTAACTGTAATGACTTGCAAACTCTTTCAATATTCAGCATATCACTCCAAGAGTCCACCGCAAAAAGGCCCACTCCGTGTTCAAGAGAAAATTTTATCGCCGAGACAGTCTTCACGATATTCGTAAATATTATATGATTTGGAACTCCTCCATTTGCAAGAACATGTTTTACTTCTCCTAACGAAGTAGCTTCAAAATAACTCCCCTTTTTAGCAAATGTTTGAGCAACTCGTGGTACTGGATTTGATTTAACCGAAAATGCGATTTTTAGAGAATCTATATTAAGAGAAGAAAATATCTCGTTAATTCTATCATATTGCATTTCTAGGATTTCTTGAGAAAAAAGAAAAATTGGCGTTTTATACTTCTTTAATAACTCCTCCAAATTTATTCCATTGAAATGTAGTATATTATCTTTGTAATCAAGTAATAAATACTTTACTTTCTCTTTATCTTCTTTTTCCAGGTGCAAAACAGTATTATCTCCTATTACATACTTAATGAATCCCAAAACTTACTTAATTCTCTTATCAGGAAATTATTTTTATATTTGTATTAGAAAGGTCTTTTAGTGTGATCCCTTGTGAATAATCTAGATTTTGTGTCTCACCACCCCCAATCATTTTGTGGGCTAATTAGACCCCATTGGAAAGACAAAACACATAACTATAATCTTTTAGGTGTACCATTAGATATTTCATCCTCGTATCGTCTTGGATCTCGTTTTGGTCCTGAAAATCTAAGAAGAGCGCTATTATCAGAGAATTTTGAGTGTGTTTCTGAGAAGGGAGTAGATCTGACAAAATATTTCCGTCTTAAGGATTGGGGAAATATTGGAATTATAAATACTGAAATTGAAAGAAGCTTGCAACGTGTGAGTGAAGGTATAGCTGATCTAATCTCTTTTGATATTCCATTTTTAATCATGGGAGGTGATCATAGCACAACCATAGGTGTAGGTAATGCATACGAGAAGCTTAACATTCCTTTTCATACTATATTCATTGATGCACATTTAGATCTTTATGAAGAGGTAAATGAGTCTAGATTATCGCATGCTTGTTCACTTAGAAGACTTTCAGAGCTAAGAAACTTTGATGGCGCAACTATTCTTGGTTACCGTGATTTTTTAAAAGAACAGGTCGAATATGCCAAGGAAAAGAAAATGTTATTGTAT
>JAEOTM010000086.1 GCA_016839815.1 Candidatus Hodarchaeota archaeon | reverse complement strand
GGGACCCCCTAGAAAGTAGTGCGTTTTCACTAGATGAATCAAGGAAATGACCAAGTAGAAGAAGTTTCAGATAATGCTATTACACTCAAAATGATTAAAGAATACATTCTCCGATTCGAATAGGATAAAGCTGCATTGCGAGAGATAGAATTTTCAACGGTCAGTTGAATAAGCAGTTCTTCCCATTTTTTTCCTGAACCTTACCCAAGAAATGACACTTTGGTGTCCATAAATGTTCAGGGAGCTGACAGGATGGTTCAAAGGTGGAGTCTTTATCCCTTCTCAACGTAAATAGTTACCATAGGTTCCTAGAGTCAGGATTCATTAGGGAAAATGTGATTCTTTAATCCCTTCGTGTATTCTTTTAGATCATGATCCTTTCCACATCTTTTAAGGAAGAAAAAAAGACTTGTTATGCGTACAAAAAGAGCGCATAACAAGGGCCTTTTCCCTAATCGGAGTTTTTTGTGGACATGTCGATATGGTGAAATTGGCCACCGAAGAAATTTTTTCTTAAGTTTGAAGGGTAACTGAAAGGAGATCTTAGGAAAGTGAGTTGCTGGATCGTTCCCGTTGACCACTCGACATGTGTGTGGTACACGCCTGTTATAACTTTCGACAAAAGCCTTATTTCCCACTCGTGGTGAACCGAAAGTAATGCATTGGAGTTTTTCTGGGGATTTCTCATCTTTCAAAGAACCATCTTCTTGCTTGTATTGTAGATCTAATGCACAGAGAGTTGCAATTGCGCCCCCCAAACTATGTCCTGTTATCAGGACTTTTGGAGACAGTTCTTTTGAATACAGTAGAAGTATTTTGGATTGAACTTCTAAATAAGCATCAATGAATCCAGTATGTACCTGCTTATCTCCATATCCTGGTCCATAAGGAAGCTTCTTTTTAAAAACAAACCTAAGATCAGCTATAGCAGATTTCCAATCATCGGTCCCTCTAAATACTACGACAAACGTATCATTATCAATCTTTCCAACAAACGCATTGAGTCCCCAGTTAGGACTCTCCATTTTTCCCCCCTCTAACACTTCAAACCCTGGTACCTCTATATCTTCTTTATAAGATTCTATACATAATTTCAAACATTTCTCGATATCCTCTCTTGTACACATAATCTATACCCCTATCTTATGACCTAGCTTTTCTTCCTACACTTTATCATTTTTATACTTTGCTACGGGTGAAGAATGGATTTAATAAAAGACGGATAAATTTATTGACTGGTTTTATAAGGTTTAAAGATTAGAGTTAAAGTGGACGAATATGGTTGAACGCAAAATAAAGAAATTAGAAAATTTATACAAAATTATAATGAATGCTAATTCAATTGAATTAACTAGTTCTGAAGAAAAAATTACTATTAGTGCCTAGCAGAAATTATATTTAATTGAAGGACTACTTTCTACATTTATTAGACTTGGAACACAATTGGGAAAAGACGTTGTTGAAAAAGGTGGTACAAAGATTCAGAATTATAATAACGGGTAAATTGGAGTTCAATAACGAAGTAATTACGCTGAAAGTGAAAAGAGCTAATTGTAATATGTTTAACAAAAACAATCAATCCTTAAATTAGATTTTTTCCTTTTTTAAGAGGGTTTTATCTTAGATAAGCATGAATTACTTATTCTGCTCTCCCATTTTTCTCTTAACTGCTTCCTATCGTATTAGTCGATTTTCATTATCAGGAAGAGGAATTATAGAGTTTGAAATCAGAACTTAATTGGATATTCTCCAATCTCCCGCGCGTAACGATACATCTCTTTTATTGCACGAATTTTATGTCCAAGATATAAACTGTTCGCAGAAGAAAACAGAAAACCACCCCCTGATGCTCCTTGGTGAATCGCTCGTTTAACATCTTCCCTCACAAGATCCATATTCTCTTGACAGAGTACAAAAGTAGTATCAACATTGCCAGCAAGAACAAGAGAAGTACCATAAGTTTGTTTGATCTTAAGTAAATCAATTCCAGCCTTAGGCTCCAAAGAATGAACACCTGAAAAACCGGCCTCTACAATAAAAGGTAGGAGAGGTTCAATATTGCCATCACTATGCCAAATAATAGGCACTGGACACTTTTTAGTAATTTTTCTATATTCAGGAAGAATTAAATCTTGAAACATTTTTGGAGAAATTAGAGGACGGTCATTATCAGCAGCATCATCTCCTAACACAATAAAATCAACACCATTCTTGACAGCTTCTTCAACCAGAGCAATTGTCCATAAGGTGCTTCTTTCAATGACTGCTTTAACAAGATCTAGATCGTTATAGCATGCAAGGAAGAAGTTTTCCATTCCCATTGATAAATAAGCTAGTCCTAAGGAGCAATCATGCCAGGCATAAAAAAGTGCATATTCTTCCCCATATGTTGTTTTAAGACGTTTTACTTCTGAAGGAGGAAACCAATCAGCTGCATGAGAAAGTGGAGGGGTATATTTCTCTAGATCCTGAAATGTCTTAACTAAACCGCCACTGTAATGTCCATCCTGAAAAATTCGTCCCCATTCATCAATACCAGTTCTATATGCTTTCGTAGTTATGGGATGACTGCCTAATGGAAGACAATCCATTCCAAGGTGGAGTCTAGTTGAAAAAGGATCTCCATGAAACTGATCCAAGATTTCTTGTTCAATCCAAGCCTCAAATAACGGAACAAAATCGGCCTCTTGATGTTTTAGTGCTAAAAGTACTCTTTCCTTGGAATTCATAATGAATACCCATCTCCTTTATTATGCCCTTAAAGCTGGAATCCCGTAAATGGATTCCTTTTTTTCTCTTAGAGGGATAAAGAGAAATTAAATCTTTCCCAAACCAAATCTCCGATTAAATTTGATGCTTTTTTCTTTTTTCTAGTTTAAATAAAAGGAATAAAGCGGAAATCAATGAAAAAATCACTCAAAAAGTTCCCCCCACGATTTGTTGATCGCATAGATGTCTTAAAGCAATTTGTTGTCAGAAAGGCCAATGTCCTTTTTGTAAAAAGAGATTGTGAATAAAGAGAAACCCCATTTTCAAAATGATAAGAAATAATAAGAAAAAGAGCTTCTCTAACCAACGAATATTTCCGAAAAAAGAGAATATACGGGATTTAGTCAATCTTCGATTGGGTTTATAAAAGAGGAATATCCTTCCTATCCAATTCCTAACTTAATGAAGGAAGAGGAAAATGTCCCAAAACAAACCAATTTTAATAACAGGAGCTAGCTCTGGGATTGGGAAGATGGTTACAGAATGTTTAGCTCAAAATGGGTATTTAGTGTATGCTTGTGCTCGAAAACAAGAAGATATCGCATCTCTAAATGAAGTCGAAAATGTAATTTCCTTTCGATTAGATGTTACGAATCCCACAGAAGTCAAACAAGTTGTTGACCGTGTTCAAACTGAAGGAAGAGGACTATATGCTCTGATTAACAATGCTGGGGTTAGTGAATCTTGGCCAATCCTCGCAACAGAAGAAGAAATGCTTCACAGAGTGTTAGATGTCAACGTGTATGGACCTTTCCGGGTTACTAATGCCTTAATTCCATTTTTAATTGAATCAAAAGGTCGAATTGTGAATATAAGCTCTGTTTCCGGATTACTTACACCAATATACATGGCTGCTTATAGTATGAGTAAATATGCCATTGAAGCATGGTCAAACGCGTTACTACAAGAATTAGAAGTTTATAATGTAAAAGTAAGCATAATAGAACCAGGAAACTATTCTACAAATATAGCAAGTGCAGCTGCACCAATTCTATTGGAAAGATACCAACACGCAGCTGAAAGTATGTTTCAAAAAGATATTGAGGCAATGATGGGAAGATTAAGCGAAAGAGTTGAGACTTGGACTAGAGTACCTACACCTGGAGAGGTAGTAGAGGCTATAATGGACGCATTGTACTCTGAAAAACCAAAACCACGATATCTAGTAATATCACAAGAAGAGACTGAGCTGTTTCAATACGTGATAAGATCCCAAATAATTAAACTTGGCCAACTATTTAAACAAAATACTCATGGATTTACTAAACAAGACTTGCGTAGTATGTTTGAAGAAATCATAAATTAGATAATGAGAAATTGAGAGAAGATCTCAAACAAATAATCATGTTAACGTCGTCTAATGCACAATTAGAATAGTTCGACTGGAATGGCTACTTATCGAGTTACCTTTTCTTACTATTAGCCAGTAGGTACGAAAGAACGATAATCCGTATGTGATGCTCTCTGACAGATAATCTATCTTGACCTAATCCGATAATTCCTGCAACTAGAAGTAGGATAAGCATGGTCATGATATAAGGAAATAACCCAACAATCATTGTTTCTACTGTGCTTTCTGTGGCATTGTTAGATGTAAGACTGAATATTACTGCTACTAAGGATAGTACTAGTGCTATTAACGACAGTGAACGGCTGAGAATTGAAGGTCTCCCACTTAAAAGTCCTTGATAGAGTTTTAATTCAGTTTCTAGAATTTTTTTCTTTAATCCCTTGTATAAATTGTATTCTCTTTTGACTATTTTAGAGATATCGGTGTATTTACTTCTAAAGAGTTTTTTATGAATGAATACCGGAATATCATATAATCCAGATCCGAGATGTGTCCATCTCTGAGTTTTATCGTTCTGGTACATTTGTGTTACAATATTTACAATATCAGTACATTTTTCTTCATCATCAGAAGTCATTAAAGATACCATATCAATCGTTCCTCTTTATTTACCAATGTTCCTCAAGTCACGATGAGCCGTCATTGCCGCACGAACCCCCTCTCCCATGGCCACTAAGATGTGCCCTGAACCTGATGTCAGGTCTCCGACTGCATAAATTCCAGGGATCGAGGTTCGCTGTTTGGGATCTGTTTGCACATAACCATTTGTTGTTAACGGAAGATTTAGCTTCTTGGGAAGGGAGATCTCAGGAATCGTGCCAATCGCAACAAAGACTCCTCTAACTCTCAGTTTACTCTCATCCCCTGTTTCTAGGTTTTTTATACTTATTGCTTGTACTCCCTCTACTTCTCCTCCGTGAATCGCAGTAACGATCGTATTGTTTACCAGTGTAAGATTCTTATACGCCTTAATCGCAGTTTGATACCTCTCATCAGCTCTTAAACGAGAAGAACGGAAAATCAGAGAGATCTTACATGGTATTTCTGCAAGAAAGAGGGCATCACAGGCTGCTGAATTTCCCCCACCAATGACTGCGATTCTTCGATTTTTATACAGAGGCCCATCACATGTAGCACTATATGAAACTCCCCGTCCCTCCAGTTCTTTCGCTCCTGAAACAGTTAATATGCGTCGGGAAACCCCTGTAGCTAAAATAATCGCATCTGCTGTAAATTTTATTTCTTCAGGATAATGAAAACCAGTAATCTGAAATGGAGTTGACTCGGTTGAGATATGTAGTATTTCCAATATTTCCTGAATATGTACTCCAGCATCTTCTAGTTCTGTTTGACTATTTTCCCAAAAATGATAATTTAATAATGGTTCATTTAACCCAGGGATATTTTCAATTACTGCTCCATGAGCAACCGTTCCCCCAATACTCATTTTGTCTACAATCCCAGTAACCAATCCTTTTCGGGCACTATAAAGCGCAGCCGCTATTCCTGCTGGTCCTCCTCCTATCACCAAGATATTATACTGTCGTTGGGATTTCATTCCTAGACCTATCCCTTTCCCCTTCAAAAAACTATGGAGTTCATTATCTGCTGTGTTGTAAAAACAATTCCTCCTATGACTTCTCTTAGACCTTAGTAGTTCAGATATCGGGATAGCTCTCTATTACAATGCAGATTCAGAGATAAGCGGGAATATCATCAGCCAAAATCGACAAAATGGTATTCTTCTTCATCGTTCAACAGGAAATTCGATCACAGGAAATCTTATCATGATAAACGGGCTCTACGGAGTACATCTCTCTACGGGTTCGACATCGAATACTATTCGTTCCAATAATTTTATTGGTAACAATGCGGACGATTTTATCGAATATAGTCCAATGGCTCCTTATTACTATTTTTCCCAAGCAAGTGATTACGGAGAAGCTAACCTTTTCCAGTACAATTACTGGAATGAATGGATTATCCCTGATTTTGATATCGATGGAATTGTAGATAACCCGTATTATATTTCTGGAGGAAACTATGATGATGTACCTGTTGTAATCCCCTATAATATCCCTCCCATTATTGCATCTGTTTTTATTTTCCCAAGCGGTGGAAATGTTAGTGGTACAATAACTATCCAGTGGAATGAACTGATGGGTATTGGAGACGAAGACATCTACTATGATTTGTATTATTCTTCGGATGATAGTAACACATGGGTGCTATTGGTAATGGGATTAACAACTACATCTTATGATTGGAATACCACGAATATCGCTGACGGAAATCACTATCGTCTCATGTTACGAACTTACACTTCCAATGGTTATTTCTTCATCGATATTTCAGATCAATTTCAAATCACGAACAATCCTGAGCCTACAAAGACCTCAGCGTCTTTTCAAGGCCTTACGATAGTCATTTTCGGATTTCTACTCTTCATCCTTCCTTTTAGGAAAAAACGAGACAGATAGCTCCTGTCTCTCATTTTTTCTATTGAGTAACGTTCCTTAGAGAGCATGCAGAGCAATAAATGGACGATTTCGGCACACACGGTTTGAACTGACTTTTATATTCTAAAAGCAAAGGGAATTGTAAGAATATTATGTTTATAAAAAAGATTAGAAGATCCGCAAGAGCATTTGAATTGATACGCTCCCCGTCGTAATTTATGACGTTTAATCAAACAATTATAACATTCAACGCTACTACACTCTCGACATTTCCAATATGCAGCAGGAATTATGCCACATTTTTGACAAGGCACGAAATCAATGATATTTACTGAAAAATTCCCCAGTACTGTCATATCGGATTCATTGCGCTTTCGTAATGAATTATTACTCGTATTTAAGCTTTGTAACTCTGGATATTTTGTTTCCCAATATATAGTCGTTTTATCACTCATTTAGTTATTCCCTCTCCCATTTTTGAACATATATGTGTTGGTAAAAAGTTAGTTATCTTAACAGTATAAAGAAAAGACTCGAATTGACAATTTACTTTTAAAGAATCATCTAAAGCGATAATGAACGTTTTTCTATTCATGATTTTTACCTAATGTTCTCTTTCATTTAAGAAATAGGTATGAACCTTAATATATTAGTCTGAAACAATTCTCCGCAATTATTTACTTCTTTCAGGAATAAAAATGCGCATTTAGATTATTAAATTTAAAATATAATTCTTTATCAAGACAACTTTGTTAATGACCATATCTACTATAAAGAATTCTCGAAATGATTCCTCTTCATAACAGTTTTTTCTATCACAAGAGTTTTTATTTACTCGGTCTCAAATACTGCACGAGATAACAAATCTACTTTTCTCGAATGAGTCTCAATTTCTTCTTAGATGAATCACAACCCTTGGATAAACGCTTTAAAAGCTTGGAAATGTATGCTAACTCCATAATTATTGATCAACGTCTATCCAAACCAGCTAAAAAATAGCTTTCCTTTAAATGATAAGGTGTTACTTCCTCTTTTTGTTTCGCGAAATACTAATTAGAAGCAGAGAGATTCCTAGAAGAAATGATAAATCAAAGAAAGGTGAAATCTTCGGTATTGTAGTTGTGGTGGTTCTATGGTTGGAATCGGTTGTGGTTGTAGAGTTAACAACCTCATTACCTTCCCAATAGGAATACGCAACATGAAACATCTGACTGCGAGATGTGAGGAAATTCTTCAAACGTGCATCAAAAACCGAGGTTTCTGTATACCAAATTAGAGGAATTTTGGGTAGATAATATGAAAGGAGATCACCTGCATCCTCACACGCATCTGTAAACTGCGGATCATCATTAGACCATTTAGGAATTGGATAGGGCCAATCTGTAGGAGATCCCGGCCAATCCATCCAGAGGAAACTTTCACCATCGGTGGCTTTAGCATAAGCTACTTCATAATCAATATTAAACCAGCTAAACTCACCAAAGCCATAATACATCCAGTATACAAACGAATGATAGGCAATATAATTCCATGGAGTTTCGTAGTACCCACTGAAGGCACCAAGAGAAAAGTCCCAATTTGGACCATTGAAATATGGGTCAGGTTGGGGACCAGTACTGTTGTAATCAAACCCAGAATCCGCGGTGTATCTTAAGTCTGTTAAATATGCACCCCATTCCATAATGTCGATATCAAGATAGACTCCTATCTGTCTTAGATCTTTCTGGATTGCAAGAACACGAGGAGCACAGAAGTCACACTCCATTGTAATTATTCTGAAGTGTCTACCTTTAGTTTGGTTTACTCCATTAATCTGGGTTTCGTTGGCATATAAACCATGACCGAAACGGTTGTCAGGTTCATCTGAGAATTTCCTTGGGGAATATCCCATTGCATCTAGTATAGCTTCTGCTTCAGCGACTCCTTGATCAAAATCATAATAATCCGTGGTATCGATATTATTAAAACGAGATAGTATCCAATTTGGAAAAATCGTTCTTTTTTCCTCTGCAATTCCCAAATAGACATTTTCAACTAAGTTCGTTCTATTTATAGCATGTGAAATAGCCTGCCGAAACCAAACCTGTGATAAAGGAAAATTTCCAGGCCCTCCAAAAAATGTGGGCCAATCTCCTTCCATGTTAATTCCCATTATAGCTCCTCCTAAGGATGAATACATGTATCCATCGAATTTGGGATTAGTTAGGATATCATTATACAAAGAGAGACTTCTCATTCGGCTTGTTGTTGCGTCAATCCCGCCAGTTTGAAGTTCAACTACAGCTATTGAGCTTTCAGAAATTGTCCGGAATTTGAGAAATTTAAAAGACACATAATTATCAGGAAACGTATAAGCAACACCATTACTTCCAAAAAAGGTCATTCCCCAGCCAAACCAATCATCAAATCGTTCCAAAAGGACATAATCTTCCGAAACATGTTCAACGAATTTATATGGCCCACACGAGATTGGAGATTCTTTAAAAGCTTCTAATTTGTCTCGACAAGTGATTGTCGAGTCTGTATATGTACCTTGAATTCCATAAGGCACTAACATTAGTCCATTCCAAGCTCCCGATATATCAAAGGGGAATTTCGGGTCAGAAACAGATTCACCAGAGAATGTAACCACTAAACCATTCCCATTCGGATCGCTCGAAGGAAAAGTGACATTGTAGCCACTGGATTCCCACTGGGTCAATGCATATGAGATATTATCATATTCATAGTAAGCCATCCAATTGGCGATCATACTATATCTTACTGTTTTCGCATCAATAACTGATCCATCATGAAGTCGCGCACCTTCCCGAAGAGTGAAAGTCCACTCGTTTCCTTCCTCATTAACAGAATAACTCTCCGCGACTCCAGACAGAGTTACAAGTGTTTCGCCAGGCGCAATCATACCAAGATAACCCTGATATTGATAGGCAATCATATTATCATAGATAGAAGATGAACTTCTATACCGATTGTCAAGATTAATAATTGGTTGTTCGATCTGAATTACAAGTGTATCTTTAACAATAACAGCCGTAGAAGTTGAGATTAGCGATAATGTAAATATTATTGTGGTAAAAACGCAAATAGCTTTGGAATATCGCTTATTTTGAGTATACAACGCAACCGTCTCAGTTAGAGTGTTGTTGCTTAAGAGGGTTGAATATTCTTATAATCGTTGTGATAGATGTATTTTTTCTGATTCTTTGACTGATTTCTATAATTCTATTGAATCAAATGAAGTTAGAATTGAATTGCAGAAACCTAAGTGGATTTCTCTCGAAATGAGGTGACTTCATTCTCAATACCTCACTTGAGAAGTTAAAACCTTAAATACTAGAAGGATCTAAAGAAGAAGATACATTTCTACTCAAAATATCTGGTTTAAACATCCTCAGTCACCAGATATGAGGAAAAGAAGGAGAAGAGTTGGTATAAATGAAGAAAACATTTAGAAAGAATATGATTCATACAATAAAACGATCTACCATAGTTGTTTTACTCATAACTTCCGTTATTTTTACGAGTATTCCTTTGATGTATTCTAGTGCTACTGATACACTCTATAATCTAGATAAAATGACTACAGAAGGTATAAATACACAATCAGTTTATCAATCAAGTCTTAATGAAATAGAAGATTGTCATATCTCGGAAATATCGGGTGATCAGTCTTATTATCAGGAACCAACAGACCAGAACCTGATGGACGATCAAATAGG
>JAEOTM010000007.1 GCA_016839815.1 Candidatus Hodarchaeota archaeon | reverse complement strand
GTCACACTTTCCCAAAGAGGTTCGTAAAAGAAACGCAAGAGAACTCGTAAATTTATTCCGACTCATCACCAGAAATATCGGATAATCCTTCTGAATCGTGTTCTCCTGTGTTTCCTAATTAAAATTAATTATCAAAGCTTAATATAATTTTTTTTTGCGAGATTTTAAATAGGTGAATAGTTAATTCAATTTAGAACAATTAGTTGATTTGTGGACGAGAATAAATTTGACATTTTGCACAAATTGTGGGGCAGAAAATAAAGCAAAGCATAAGTATTGTGTATATTGTAGTGCTCCATTACATGACGAGAAAGATATGAAAGAAGTGAGTAAGAAACTAAAGGATACTTCACTTGATTATATGCCCAGAATAGCAACAGATTACAGTAATTTAGTTAGAAGAAATTACTTAATTTGGTATCTATTCTCAATAGTGATCAGTCTTTTTGCTTATATTTATCTATATATAAATTTCATGGATTTAAATGAACTAGATAGACTTACGCCAAATAAAGAAGGACCTTCATTAAAAACTGATCTAAATAACTTAATTTTAGAACTAGTGTTGTGTCTATTTATACCATTTTATATAGTAGTAGTCTATCATCGAAAATACAAATTGTTAAATGATTACTTTGAATATAATCAAAAGAAACAAAAAATTATTCCAATTGAAGCGAGAAAACGAACTGGATTATTTATTCTAGTATTTGTTTTACTCTTAATATCTACAGCTTGTCTTACAATTGGACCGGTTTTAATGTCTATTTACTATGCACCAATATTTCTAGCAATATTCCTTCCAATAGGAATAGTTCTCGCATTGGTTTGCATTGGAATAGGAATCTATCTAATTTATTGCGACTATATATGGCAGAAAGCACTAAATGAAAGAATTTTAATGATAAATCCAAATGCTGAAGAAAAATTACTTTTCTGAAGCATTTATTTCTTCTTTTCAAGTAAAAACAAGTAAAATTTTTAATCTTATATTATCTATAATGATAGGTCGTTAGAGATATTAACAGGAGATAGTACATTGGACAAGGTACAGAGAAATACTCTAGTAACTATTATAATAGTCAGTATTATATCAACGGGTATTATAATTGGATTTTCAATACCATTAGGAATATTTCCACCAA
Organism: Candidatus Hodarchaeota archaeon; assembly: GCA_016839815.1. Classification (GTDB taxonomy): domain Archaea; phylum Asgardarchaeota; class Heimdallarchaeia; order Hodarchaeales; family Hodarchaeaceae; genus Hodarchaeum. Next base: position 1,845 of record JAEOTM010000007.1, on the reverse strand, counting down.
TTGGGAAGCTGCTCTTTCCAGGTAATGGTTTGTGGCTGATTGAAGAGGATGTTGCTAGTGAAGAGTTTATCAAAACAGATTATTTATCCGAAGATGTAACTGTTCTACGCGATCAATGGGGAATTCCCCATATTTATGGATCAAGTGAAGAGGATATCCTTTTTGCTTTAGGTTATGTTCAAGCGCAAGATCGTCTATTTCAAATGGAAATGGCAAAAAGATTTACTCAAGGAAAGCTTGCAGAAATTCGTGGTACGAGTATGTTAGATTCCGATAAATTGGCTTTAACAAAATTAATGTTATATTGGACTGAGGAAACCGTTAAGGAAATAGAAGCAAGTAGCGATCCAGTTGATATGCAGATAATGAATTTATTGGAATCATTTTCTCAAGGTGTAAATTATTATATTGATACAGCAAAGGCTCTTCCTTTAGAATTTCAATTTTTAGGGATTCAACCTGATTATTGGACACCAAAAGATACGTTTTCATTTATTAAATACATGAGTGAAATGCTAACCTGGGGTTATTCTGATTTCACAAATATTCTAATTAAAGATGCTATAGGTATGGATGCATATCAAGAATTATTTGGTTATCCATTAGCTTACCAAGTGCCCATAACATCAGAATATGGATCAGATTTTGATACTGATATTAAAACAAAAAGTAATGAAATCTATGAAGAAATAAATGATGTTATTGTTAGCTTAAGTAAACATGTTTATGAGCAGATTAAAGAGATTCCAAGAGAGAACCAATTTTTAGATAAAGTAGAAGCTATTGGTTCAAACAATTGGGCAGTACATGGTAATAAAACATCAACAGGATTACCAATGCTATCAAATGATATGCATTTAGGTTTTGATTTACCTGGAATCTGGTATGAAGCTCATTTGATAAATATAGCTCCAGGATCAGATTTTAATGTCTATGGATTCTTTCTAGCAGGAGTACCCTTCCCAATTGTAGGTCATAATGCATATGTTGGATGGGGGATGACCAATACAGCCTATGATGTAATGGATTGGTATTATTACGAAGGCATAAATGAAACTCATTATTGGTATAAAGGTGAAGAAACGGAATATTCAACTATAGATTATGAAATAGAAGTTAAAGGACAAGACGCAGTAGATTATCAAATAAAATTAACAGTTCATGGACCAGTATTTAATGATTTAATTGGAACAAATATATATCCAAGCTATACAGATAAAGTAATTGCTTGCAAATGGATAGGTCAAACAATTACTAATGAAGCAAGAGCAATCTATGCATTTACTAATTCAAAGAATAGGTCTGATTTTAATCAAGCATCACAATTTTTCTCTACACCTGCTCAGAATTTAGTTTATGCTGATATACATGGAAATATTGGAATTAGACCAACAGGAAAAGTGCCAATAAGAAATGATACAGGTATACCTTCATGGCATCTTGGAAATGGCTCAATGCCATATAATGGTTCAGCAGGACAAGGTGAATGGATAGGATATGTACCTTTTGAAGATCTTCCACATTCAGAAAATCCTGAACAAGAATATGTTTTATCAGCAAACCAAATTATTGCAGGTCCTGAATATTTGAAAAACTATACTTTACAAAATCCAATAGATATCAATAATGGTTATAGAGCAAGAAGAATTAACACACTATTATCAACAAATGATGACATAACAATGGAAGATATGGAGACATTCATTTTAGATATTTATTCAACAAAAGCAGGGAATTTCTCATCTTATTTACTGGATGTAATAGCTTCTATCCCATCAAAAACAAGCTTACAACAAGATGCTTTCATTGCTTTAGCATCTTGGAATTTTCTACAAGAAAAGGAAT
>JAEOTM010000085.1 GCA_016839815.1 Candidatus Hodarchaeota archaeon | reverse complement strand
ATTGGCAAAGAAGTGAATGATTCTTTACTAACGGTTAAACAGGGAATTAATGACCAAATAATAATTCTAAAAAGAGATTTAGATAATACATTTAGATCTTTAATCCAGGATCTTGAAACAGAATCCAATAATTCCACAAAAGCTTTTTCTGAGACATTTGAAAATTCATTTAATAAGTTCAAAAGGGGAGTAATTGAGAGTTTTGAAACAAGAAAATCTAGAGTTATTGAAGAAAGCGAACTTGCGAAAAAAATCGCACATTTAGATGAAATAGACAAAAAAGTGAAGACAGGTCTTAATAATACATCTAAGAATATTATTGATATGGATACATCGTTGAAGTCATATTTTGTAGGATTGACAACTTTTACTAACACCTATGCTTTGGAACAGCTAAATACATTTGTTTCCAATCTTGAAGGAATTAAAGAAGAGATAAATAAATCAATAACGAGAACAGAAAGGCAACTAGAGGATGAAGTATCTGCGTTAATTTTTTCAATTAAGGAAATGAAACAAAAACTAACCAAAGTTACTAATGTGATGAGTTTGGTCGAATTAAGTGAGCTAGATCCCTCATTATTAGATACTGACCTGATCATTGGAGAACCAGTAATCATTATGCTTCTTCGTGACTTAACCGTAAGAACAAAATCATCCCTCACCATTCTCATGCCCCGCCCTGAATTACAAACATTAATTACTGCCTCTAAGTTACCATTTAAAACCCGTGTCACCATTATCGGAGACTTCGTCAAAGTTCCTAAAACAACCCTTAAGAAAGTCATTTCATCCTCCAATATTCGTCTAAAACAACTCGATGGAATTGAATTCTGGGGATGTATACGAGATGCCGAGGAACTTTTAATTTGTCCTGAACCTACACAACCAGATAAAGAGGAGTTAGTTGGGGTAATCACGACAAATGGACATCTAGTTGATCTATTTACCCAAGAAATTATAACTTATACAACTAGAAGTAGAGAAATTCTTCCTTCCAATTTAGAATAGTATTAGGTAACAACTAGGTTTAGGATTCCCGTTCTGCTTTTTCCAAAGCGGATCTAATTGAGTCATCATCCTTTGGTACTCTTTCTGTGGATAATATAGTTACTTTATTATTTTGGACTTCAAAATCCACACGTCCTTTGGTATATTCGACTGTAAAAGTATTTTTTTGTCTACTTAGGTATATATCTCCAAACTCACTCAATGCAATGACAAATTTTCCTGCAATGCTTTCTGCAGGAATTTCTGTTGTTATTACTTTAGATACTTCAGATTTTTCTGTTTCAATGGATATTACCGATTCTTCGGGTTTTTCCATCTCCATTACTACCTGAGAAATCTGGGATGCTTGTTCAGTAGGTTCATGAATTAAGAAAGAGGGAACATAATCATCTTCCATTTCTGAAGGGAGTTTAGGGCGTAGTTCTTGTTGTTTACGTTCTTTTTCAAGAGGAGAAAATTCACCAAATGTGTATTTGTGTCCTTCTTGGAGTAAGACATCAGGAATTTCGTCTGTTTTATTGATTTCAACCTTGAATCCTCCTCCTATTCGTAAACTGGTACTGGGTAGCGAAAATCCACTTTTTGCTATAGATTGAACTCTTCGTTCAATAATTTTCTTTGTAATTAAAGAAAGTTCACTTGGAATAGTTACAGAAATCGTTTCAGTACCTTCATCAATTTTAAGAACTGCTTCATCTGGAGTAGGTTGATTCTTCTTATCTAGGAGAACAAATCCATCCGTTGTCCAGACACAGGTGACAACTATGTCTTTGGCGGCCATTTTTCGTCCCTCTTAATCTTCATCTTCATCTCGAAGAATCTTAAGAGCTTCACGAAGAGAAAGTGAAAGCATATCATCTTCCTCATCACTTTTCTCCCCACCATCCTCTTTTGCGAGAAGCATATCACTTAGGGAAGAAGAAGGTTCTGGAGGGGTGGAAGTTTCAAGACCACTTGCTTGGAGTGCCTCATCTAATGCGGACAATTTATCTGGGGTTTCAATTACAGGGATGGCTGCGGGAGTCGGTTCTGGTTGAATAGGCCTCGGTGCAGGGACAGGTTCTGGCATGACAGGTTCTGGTCTAGTAATTTCTGGGATAAAAGGTTTTGGTTCGGGTTGAGGAACAGATGGGCTGATAGGAGCTGGTGTTGGTGTAGGAGCGGGTGTCGGTGTAGGAGCGGGTGTCGGTGTGGGACGGGGTTGAGGTTCTAAGAGCATATCTTCCAATGGATTAGCTTCAGGAATAGGCTGTACTGGTTGAGTTGGTGCATCTCCTACAAAATTTTCTAATGGATTATCCACAGGTTGAATTCCAATCTTTGCAGCAAGGTTAGCTCTCGTTCCCGCAAGAAACGCACGATAATTTGGAATATTATTCATCTCGGACCATTTTTTGACGGAAAGTTTCGCCATATCTCGGACTCCTTCCCAATATTTAGGAGGCTTTCCTTCTTGATCAATTGGTATTGATATTCCTAATGTTTTTCCGAGGGATGAACTGATTTTAGATTCAGCTTTTGATTGAATTTGAGATAAAAAATCATTCATATTCTGTGTTTGTTGCGTAGAATCAAGGTGGCTTGCAATTTGAAGAACCAGATCTAAGGATTCTATAGCGGCCTCAATATATATTTTATCGATCATTTTTATTCATTTTCCTTGCGTCGTTTGCTCATATGAAAATTCTTTTGCTAATCCATACATTATAATTTCTAATCAAGTATTATATGAAATTCCTATTTAAAAAAGTAATTTTTCCCGTTGTTTTATGTAAACCTATAAACCACAAATTATTTCATAAAGCGAATACTCTAAATAATTCTTTGCGAAATATATACAATTAGGTGGTGGAAATATTCTAATGATCATCAACATACTCCTTGGCTTCAGTAAAATCCCGAGCATCAATTCTATCAGGTAAATCATTACCCCAAGAACATCGAAGATCAATTTGGATATCAGTTTGTACTCCGTATATCGGGATAGTTCCAAGATTTCTCATCCGAGAAATCAAGGCAATAGTAACAACATCACCCACTTCAACGTTATATTCTTCAGCAACTTCCATAGTATAATCAAATGCAGCTTCGAGATTTTCCCCTGTGGAAATAATGTCTTCAACAAACAGAATTGATACATTTTCATCCATGTAATCAGCAAATTTCTCTTCAAAGGCAGGATCGCGATACTCCTCAAAGATGCTCTCATCTTCAAAATCCCGAGCTTCTGTGCGTGGTTTGAAGTAGGTCCAAACAAAGTCATCAATTTTATTTTCAATCAAATCGATTAATTGATAGCCTCCGCGTGACACAAAGATGACTAACCATCGTTTTTTCTCAAATTTTGGATAAAGAAGTTTCCAATCCTCTTCTGCCCAATTTGCCAGATCAGTAAATGGTAAGATCTGAGCTCCTTCATCTGGAGGGTAAGGGCCTGAATCATAAATGTATAGAATTAGAGCTTTTTCCAATCCTTCTAATATTTCTTTGTAAGCTTTTTTTGCTGCTGGATCCTTCTTGAGAATATCTGGGATTTCAACTTCCTTTTTACTGAGAAAAAAAACCAAACTTAAGCCTCCGAATTTTCACTCTATCTCTTCAAAATATTTTTTGATTGAGGAATCATGTATTCTTTATATAGAAATTTAGTAGAAATAAATTTTCACTCAAGTAACGTAAGAATGGTCTGGTTCTTTTAAGGATGTGCAAATCACCAAAGAAATGTCTCTAATAGAGGAATTATAATGAAGAAGGAAAAGATCAATTTGGTCCCATGGGTTATTAAACTTCAGTACTGAAATCAATTCTACTCAGAAGAAAACCTGAACAAAACTAAGAAAAAGTCATAGATCTTCTTGAATCTTCCTTAATTCAATAATTAGAGTTTATTCTAATTTTTGGATTGATAAACCAATACAATATAATCAAAAGTTTTTTAGTTGCGAGAATAGGCTAATTTAAGTAAGAAAAAAGTTTTAAACATAGAAAGAAACACTTACAAAATTCAGAAGCATTAATAATATTGATTTTACAGCTTTCAGCTTGAGAACTTTCTTTAAAGATTTCCAAAAATCAATACTTCATGATTAGGATCGTTAACTTCACAAAGTTAGAGAGGAGAAATAATCTCATGTCGTTTGTAAATGAGCTTTTTGAGCGTTTGAGCAAATCTAATACTGCTAATGAAGTTCAAACTGCGCTAGCATCCCTTAATAATATACAAGACTCAATCCAGAGAACTAAAGCAGCACGTGAAACAATCCAACTTATTCAATCGTATGGTCAGGAGTTGGATGGAAAAGGGCAATACAAAAATGCAGCATATCAGTATTACTCTGGATCACAAGTCGTCAAGAACTTCTTAAATGATTCAAATCTCGAATTCCAGTGGTTATTATTATCGGCAAAAGCATTAGCTAATGCATCACAAGAGCATATCACCTGGGATGATTTGATCGGAGGAGCCGCATGTATGACTATATCGTCATTATTGAGAATTATCACTGGTGATTGGGATGTTAATAAACACCTTGACGAGTTTATTAAATCTAATGATTTTTCAATTGATCAAGCAGCAACAGGTTGCCTTTATATCCCCTATAATTTAGTTACAGCAATAAACAAGACCAATCCTAATCCGCAATTATTACAACAAGCTTCAGACTTTACAGAACAATACCTAATGACAACTAAACCCGCAGCTATGTTTGCAGATGGAATTAAAAGAGCACTTGATCTGACTCGTAAAATCTTAATGGAAAATACTAAGTTTCCCTCGGTCAAAACTATGTTCCATTATCAAACAGATATAATTTTTGGTGAAAATTTTCCATTTACTGTCAAACTTAAAAATATCGGTGAAGGAACAGCTTTTAATATAACCGCTTCGATTAACATCCCATCGAACCTTACTATTGTGTCAGGACAAGATAAAATCTTTCATGATCAACTAGAACCAAATGAAATTACAGAAGGACAATTTAAATTGGTTTGTCCATCTGGAGAAGGGATTGATGAAATTTCTATTGAAATTCCTGTATTTGCAGAATTCACTGATATTCTTGGTAATAAAAACTCTCTTTCATTAGGAACAGCGATATTCCCTATTAGATCCCAAAAGAAGGGTGATAAACTTACAAATCAATTACTCCTTGTAAAAGAGAATCTTCAGACTAGAATGACCCCCTTTGAATCTTCTGACCATTTAGAAGTAAAACCAATTATTGAGGGAATGAAATCAATCATTGACAATCTTGTTACGTCAACAGAAAATAGAATTTCAAAAGGTGATTTTGAAACTGCCGAAGCCGAGTTAGAGCAACTCAATCAAATTCAAATCTTTTTTGGCCCTCTTACTAATTTCTTGTCGTCATATCAAGATCAGAATTCTGAATTAATAAAGAATCTAAAAGAAATTCAGGAGCAAAGTCAGGGATTGGTAAAATCGATTGAAGAGATCGGCAACCGTCTTCAATCAAATCAATAGTTCAATGTAAAAATCCTCTAATGAGACTAAGCAATAGATGAGGAGAATTTCTTAACCCATTAACCAAAACGTCGGGATTAACAGCATAATTAATCAATCCACGGCCATGTAGGTCTATATTAGTAGATTCCATGTAATCACTAATTTGAGTACTCCTAGCAATTTCGATCAGATCATTCCAGAGTTTATCAGGTAGATAAGATAGCATTCTACGAATATACTTCATCAAAGAAAGGTCTGGTTCAAAATGTGACTTCCATTGATTTTGATATGTCTTACAACCCTGAATGGCTGTATAATCTCCCGAAAGAATTTTACTGGCATATTTTCCAGCTAAGCGACCACAATAACCACCAATATTGACTCCTCCCCCTGTAGTTGCTTTTGTTTGTCCTGCAGCATCTCCAACTAGGAAAAATTGTTTTGAATATGTTTTTTTAATCGGACCAGATGCAGGAACAACCCCTCCATATGAATTCATTACTTTTCCCCTTTTAGTTCGCTTGTTCAACACAGGATGTTTTCGGATGAATTTATCCAGATATAATCGGGTTCTACCTGAACATTCTGGATTTACAGCAATTCCAATCCGTGCAGATTCATCACTTAAAGGAATAAACCAACCGAAAAATCCAGGTGCAAAATTATTTCCAAAGAATAACTCTGAGCAGTCAGTTTCGAAATCATGTAAACCAGACATTTCATATTGAAGCGCTGGAAAAAGCCAGTTCCGATCTGGAATTTGCATTCCAATCGATTGAGCCAACCTAGCTCTGGATCCTTCAGCCGAAATCAAGATTTGAGAAGAAAATTGTTGTGTATGATCCCTTTGTTTAATAAAAAGATGCCATCTATGATCAACGAATTTCATAGCTTTCACATGATGGTCTGTATGGAGATGTACTCCTGCTTTCTCAGAACATACTGCTAAATATTGATCCAGCTCAAGACGATTTAGAACAATAAGTGAATCTTTCGTTCTCCTTATTTGAAAGGAGTTATTGTTTGGAGCAAAGAATTTGGCTCGTTTTATCTCATTAACCATTAGGTTCTTACGAATGACTGCTGAATTTATTCCCAACCTACGTAATCCTTCCAACGCAACTAATCCAGAGCAATGAGTGGGTTTCCCAATCTGTTTATGCTCCTCAAAAATAGCAATTGACAATTCTGGATTATTTAATGCTGCTTGATGGCTAGCCAATGATCCTGAGGGACCTGCTCCTATAATTACTAAGTCATAGTCTTTCTGTTCCCTCATTATCATCCAAGTGTGAAATATCTGATTTCGTATAAAAAGAAAAAAGTGGAGATGAGCTCAACACACTGAGCTCTAAAGTCACTAAAAAAGTTTAGTAATCCTTCTTTCATAAAGAAAAGCCGGTTGAGAGATTCTATCGGATGAAAAGTTAATTAGATTACTTGGTAAAGCATCTCCAACCGAAGAGAAAGTACTCATAATCATAGCACCTGCTCCAGAACTACTATACTTGAAATTCTCGATTCGACTATTATGAACATTATCACCCCAATGGAAGATTGCCGTGGTTGTTCTACTGAAGAAACCTCCAGCTCTATCTCTTTCTGTGTAGTACGAAACTGACCAAGTTGAAGCATCTAGTGAGGTGGCGCTTAATTGAGGTGTAGTAAACTCAGTATGAATAACAGGGGAGTTTCCACCAATTTGGTACCAAACTTCGATGACAATCGAATCTGTTGGAGATAATACTGTTTGAGGACATAACCAATTGCCTGTTTGTATTCCTGCTGCGTCTCCACCGGCCCCTCTAGAGACAGTAGCAACCATTCCACTAGTAATTTCTGTTTCAGAAGTATCTGAGTGTCTTACATATACTCGAATTCCCCAAGTAATTGCTTGATCACCCGAAACAGTTGAAGATTGGTCAAATACAGCAATCGATCCTGTTAAGTCCGTACCTAGATCGTATGCGGTTAATCCGTTCACAGTTGCAGCATTACTACGCAAAAATCTTGTTTCTGTTTGAGGAACTGATTGAGTTGATGGTGTATCAAAACTATCAAGTTCTGTATCAACAATAGAGTCATAATAGATAGTAATGTAAACTGACAGATCATTCAGATCGTAAAATCCCCCGCTTGTGTTGGCAAATGTTACTGTAAATGATACTGTAGCGCTTTTTGCTAATAGGAATGAGCTATCTAGAGTAATCTTTGTATTGTTTGCTCCTTCAAATGCGGAATTATTTTGCCAAACTATTCCAGGAGCCTCAATCTGAGTTGCGACTGGTAATCCATCAAGAATAGTCTTTCCATTATCTCGTAATTCAATTTGTATATCGGTTATGTTGGCTGTAGCATCTAGAACTCCTGAAGCATCATTCTTCACATCGAATTCTAATTGTTCACTAGAAGTCCCACTCACATCTCCACTACCTGAAACATAGATAAGGAGGGGCGTTCCAGCAGCAGTTACTGTGATAGATTGCTCATGTAAACTTGTTTTACCGCTATCATCAATTGCCCGAATCTGAACTAGTACAGGAGTAGCTGAAATGGAGAAATTTCCACCTCCAATTGTACCTTCCCAGATGGCTGTTTCATCACTTGATGAATCACCACTAACATGAATCATACCTATGTAAGTGTAAACAGGTTCTCCTGGTTTTCGATATCCGAGTTCCACAGAACCAGTTTCTTGGGAGGTCCAGCTGAAAGTTTTATCATTATCAGCAATTGCAGTACTTACTACAAGATCCGTTCCTTCTGTAATGCTCTCAGGTATAGTACTTACAACTGAAATAACAGGATTTGTTTCATCTGGAATTATTATTCGATAAGGAGAAAGGGCGGTACCCTCATATGCTGTATTATTCGATATATCTGTCGCATTAAAGTAGTACTCTAATCCATCAAGCGTAACATTGAGTGCGGGTAAACGGAAATACCAAGTATCACCAGATCCAGTAATATTTCCAAATACCTTCCATTCCCCATATTGGGGAGATATACCTGTATCATTTCGTTCTCGCCAAACCATCACTACATCTCGTACTTGATCTTTATCCTCAACGTCAACGGAAAGACTTAGTGTTAATCCTTCTGTACCAAGAAGTGGGTCTTGAGTTATAACGGATTCTTCTTCAAAAACATGAGATACAAAATTTGGTTGTGTTGAATCTAAAACACCTGCAAATTGACTTGTAGATTGAACACCATTGTTATCATCATCATTAGCAGTAATATAGTAAGTTAAATTATAATCTAAAGCATAACCAGTAATAAAAGCGGCTGGAATGTTTCCTGTCCATCCATCTACTGATATTGAATTCATAGAAATGACAGAATAAACTGGATTTGAATCATTAACTTTATAATTTATGAATGCTTCACTTACACTGGATACAGCTGAACCAGAATCCTTGATGGTTGCTGTGATAGTATATGAGTCTCCTACTTCAGCAATACCTTCACCATTCTTTACACTCTCTCCTGTGACATCTGAGATCGTAGGTTTCTCATAATCATTGTCAATGGTAAATTGTAAAGCCCCTACATCAGTCACTTCGGATAATCCTGCATAATCATAGACAGTCATTCTAACATAGTACGACCCATTATCTAACCCTTCAAGGGTTGAATTGAGCGTATTCCATTGCCAGCCCCAAAATGGGCTCGTGATTGTCTTTATTCGCTCTTGTGAGCCAATAGGATCCGAGTCATCTGTATAAATTTCATAAGTTACATTTTTAATTTCAGAATTGTCTGAAACAGAATTTGGACTGAGTTGGAATGTTCGACGAATTTTCCCATTTGTTCCAATACTAGAAGGAGGTGAAATACTGGGACGATCCTTATCTAATTCCATTTCTTCTATATCAACATCTGTTTCACGCGATGTATCAAGAGTGGTTCCATCTTTGGATGTGACGGTCATCCTATAAGTCAAACTATCGTCGAAATTTTCTGTTGGGATTTGAAATCTTACGGTGAGCTCCTCATCGAATGCTAAAGGATCGAGAACGAATGGATTGTCTGTTGTAATGCCTTGTAGACTCACAACATCCGTAATTTGGGTCCAAGGACCTGCAGAAGTATTTCCATAGTATATAGCAATTTCTTTTATTTCAATCTTTCCAGTTCCTGCGTTTTTAAGGAATATTGATCCCTTTCCATATCCTACTCCTTTATCCAGAGTTTTTGTGAAGGAATCATCATAGATCACATAGGCATCAGATAATTTTAAATCACTCGTAGGTTGCATTAATGGTAGTACAACAATGAAAATTGCTGCTACAGCAGCAACTGCAAGACCTATCAATAGGATAACAGCTATAACAGGTGAGATAGCGCGTTTCTTTCGATTATAAAATCCATCAATTATCAATTAGGAGTCTCTCCATTTCTTAAATAACAATTCATAAAACATAATAATTTACTTATTTCTATTTCTTTTCCATCGTAATAGAAATTAATTAAATATGTGATAGTAAGAGGCTATAAAAGAATTTTGAAACCCCATTTTTGCTAGGAGCCCTCTCGAGGATTAGTTCTTAATTCTGGGGTTTTTTCAATACATTTAATACTAATGTTGTTTTTATGGAAAAGCAATTTGAAATAGTAATCCTAATCTTCCACGTATAACCAGCTTAATATGGTAATTTAAGAGAATGATCACCTTGTCATCAAAAATTAATAGTCTCCTTGAATTATATCGTTTAGCCGCTACTGGTAATCCGAATGAATATACTCAAGAATTTTGGGGAGATATTCCTACAACGTATTTGGAATTAAAGAAAAAGGTTGCAACACGTCAAGAATCTCTGAATTTAGGAAGATTCCAAGAAAACTTAGAGGAACTACGGAGAATAGCAGTTGATCACCATCGGGCAATGGGAACCCTAACTCTCTCAGTTAAGGAATCATTGGATAACCTAGACTCCGGTCTATTAGATGTTGGTCACCAACCGCTTATTTTTGGCGGCTCTTCATTTCTTATGAACAAAGTTTCATTAGCAGACTGGATTGGTAAATTTGTAGGATTAAGTGTATTGTTTTATATCGGTGATCATGATTCAATACAGAATGAATTAACTGTTACAAGATTCCCTCAAGCTAACTCTCCTTCTGGTCTGCTTATTACTCCTCCCTCATGGAGTGTGCCCGATAACACCCCGATGCATTCCGTACCTATTCCTAATGAAAAATGGTTGATTGAAAGTGGAGAAAAAATTCATGAAAACTTACGACTCTTAATGAAATACGCAAAAATATTACCTCACAATCGAACACTTCTATTTGAACGTTTTGAGTCTTGGTTTGACCTAATCAGTGATTCTGCGATTTCAACACATGATTTCTCCTCATGGAACCAGAAAATTTGGAGTATTCTGTTTAACCTTAGAAATAAATTACAAATCTTCTTGACACCATCAAGTAATGTGAGATATCGGAAACTTATTCGGCCTGCGTTCGAATACCTGTTGAGTGAGGAAAATCGGAAAAGCTATATTGACACTTTGAATTCGAGTAATGAAAAGATAACTAAGTTAAACCTTACACCAGGTTTACCTTTTCGAGATGATAATTATGTGCCGTTCTTTTTGGAATGTCTCAAATGTAATACCCATACAAGAGTGAAACTGAGAATTATTGAACCAGGCACACTAGAAGGTCAATGTACGTCTTGCAAAGATGCTTACTCGTTTTCTTATAATCCGAAAAATCCAGACCTTAGTGAAATTGAATCAAACATAACTCCACGTTCTGATTCGCGAGCTATGGTTAATAATATAACATTTCCAGTATTGATTCATGTAGGGGGAGGAGGAGAAACACAATACTATTCTGCTGTGATACCAGCTATGAGACGTTTAAATGTCGAACCTCCCATTCTAATTAGGTCAAATAGATTTTATTATTCCACTCCTTGGGGCGAAAAAACTGCCTCACATTCGGTTCAACCTCTCCCAGTTAATAGAATATTTGAGATTTTCAAAGGATTTAACGAAGGAAATACAATAGAGGATAAACATTCAGCCTTGGAAAGCATGAGACTTCTTCTACAAAAGAATTTTTTTGAAAATGAAAAAAGTTTGAAACGATCACATGAGAATTTGCGAACCAATCAGGGGGACAAGAAACTAAGAAGGGAAATACGAAACCTAGAACTTATGCTCTCACATAATTATGGTCGATTCACACAAGGAAAAGATGTTCAAGAAGTATCTTGGAATTGGCTGGATCTTACTCTTCTCACTGGAATTCGCAATCTTAGTAACGTCTATCAGCGACAGATAAGTGAGAATTCATACCCAGGATTCACTTGGTATTTAAATACAGGGAAATTTACCTAAAAGCAAAATTAATATCCTTACATACCGATCTAAATTCTATTAGCTAGGCTTCTTTTTGTAACAGCTTTCCTAGAATTTCCATTCCTTCTAAGATCGTCTGACTTGAGACAAAAGAAAAACTTATACGCATACCATTAGTTTTAATTCGATTCCCATGAAGTATTGAATCTCCTGCATTTACTGAGTATCCTTTAATAGGGTAAAAAGCCTTTCCCGGAACATATAAAACATCATTCGGAATAGCTTTCTCTTCCATAAATTTTCCTGAGTCAAATGACTCTTTTGCCATTTGAAACCAAAAGAAAAACCCTCCAGTGGGCGTAGAGCTAGAGCCGTTAGATGGGAAGTATGCATCGATCATCTTTTTCATTGCATCCCTGCGTTTTTGATATATTTTCAAGTTATCAGCAAGGACGTTATCAATGTGATATTTATAATAGATTTCTAATATTTTTTGAGTGAATGAAGGAGTACAGAGGTCGAGATATCCTTTGTCTTTTATGACTGGAGTCATAATTTCATCTGGGAGAATCGAATATCCAAGTCTTAACACAGCAGCTTCTTTACTACTCGTACGTAAATAAGCAACCCATTTATTTTCCTTGTCGAATTTTTTGATTGGTGGAATGGCTTTCTCAAATTGAATTTCTCTATATGCTGCATCCTCGATTAGAAGAATTTCATTCTCCGCTGCTATATCAAAAAGTGCCTTTCTTCTTTTCTCTGGTAATGTTGTGCCTTTAGGATTATCTGATTCTGAAACAACATAAATTGCTTTCGGAATACGGTTTAATTCCTTTTTACATAATTTAATTGCCTTTTCCACATGTTCAGGAATGATTCCATCCATATCAGACGGAACTGTAAGTACATTTCCTCCAAGTTTTGTTACTGGTACGACAAATCCGAGATAGGAAGGTCTAGCCATAACTATTACATCATTTGGGCGGAGTAATGTGTCAAGAAGAGCATATAACATTTGTTGAGAACCAGTTGTAATTATGATATCATCTGGTCCCCGAGGGATAGTTAAACCATCATTTCTCCTCATTCTCTCTCCCAGAACTTCTTTTAGTGATAATAATCCGCTGGTGGGACCATAATTCAATATATCAATCCCAATAGTATCTAGGTTGTTTGCGATTTGACGAAGTATTGTTTTGAATGTATCAATCGGTAAACAGCCAGGTTTACCTCCTCCGAAGTAGTATTTTACATTATACAACAGAAGTCTACGGATTTCGCTCTCTGGAACTATTTCTGTCCATTCGGCTAAACTATCATAATATGGGGGTACCATTTCATTGTACTTCCTAATTACAGATACGAACATATCTTGTTGCTTTTTTCTTCGATTAGGACCTTGATTTTCCGAGAATACTACAAATATCAGAGTTTTTTACTGAAGAAATCGATGATCTAACAAGGATGGTGGATCAATTTTTCATGAAATTTATAACCTTATCGAACATAGGGGTCAAATAAAGAAACAATTAATTATCTTTCTTTGTAATTTCAATGAAATATAGTTTACTAGGAGCTAAAAAAGCTGATTTTTCGGTAAGAATGCGAATTTAAGAATATCTATGTGTTTTAAATCCTAAAATACAAAAAAGAACGTGTAGATGGATTTGCTAGTTAACCTCCTTGAGCAGATTTTTGTGAAAAAGGAGATAATTCTTCCTTCAATGTGTAATTAGAATTAATTTTTTTTAGAAGCATTTACTTCTACTCTATAAAAAAAACCGTTAATAATTTATTTCAAGTATAAATTGACAATCTAACCAACTATAAGAATATATAATCTAGTTAAGATTGAAATGTATTGAAATAGACTACGCTATTAGATTAATAGAAAATCAAGTATTCACGAGGAGAAACTCACGTATTGTGGGGAAGATTCTCGGTTTAGAATCAACGGTTATTGATAGTAATGGAAAAAACGATAAAGAAACTTCTAAAACAAGTGATTCGTTCTCATATTGAGATAGATACCGATATTGGACAACTGATAGACAATTCACTAGAAATCCCTCCTACTTTCGAATTTGGGGAACGTTCTACAAACATTGCTTTCAAATTAGCAAAAATCTTGAAAAAATCTCCAATGAAGATAGCTGAAGACTTATCAAGGGAAATAAATGAGTCTTTAAGTGAAAAATCACTCGTTGTAAAGACCAGTTCAGTAAAAGGGTATATCAACTTCTTTATTAATTTCATACCGTTTTTCAATCAACTTTACTCTCAGATCAAGAAAGAAGGAGATAGATATGGTGAGAATCTTTCTGGTAGTGGTAAGAAAATTGTTGTAGAACATACTTCTATCAATCCCGTAAAAGCACTTCACATTGGGAATTTAAGAAATGCAATTCTTGGGGATTGTATAGCACGATTATATGAAAGGAATGGATGGGAGGTTGAAGTTCAAAACCTTATTGATGATTTTGGTAGACAAGTAGCCACTTTGATATGGGGGATTCTAAATGGTCATCATCTAGAAGTTGTACGTGAGATTGATGAGAAATATGATGTTTGGTTAGGTAAAGTTTACTCTCACTGCAATACTCTTCTGACTGAAGACGATAAGTGGGATGAAGTTGACAAAGTAATGATCAAAATGCGCCAGGATCCTCTAATGTACCGATTCATGAGGAATATTTGCCAAGCATGTGTAGATAGTAACCTGGAAACTGCATGGAGATTTGGAGTAACTTATAATTATCTTGTATGGGAATCAGATATTTCCCGATCGGGGATCTGGAAGGAAACCCTTCGTTTACTAGAAAAAAATCCATCATTTTCGTGGGAAAATGAAGGACCAAATGCAGGATGTTTTGTTGCTAATCTTGGTGAATTAAACGAGTTTAAAGATAAAAAGAATCCAGATAAAGTGTTTATCCGATCGAATGGAATACCTACATATGTAGCTCACGATGTGGCTCTCCAGTTATGGAAATTTGGTTTAGCAAAGGCAAAATTGACTAGCCGAAGCGTTGTAAAACAGAAAAATGAAGCTGAAGAGATGCGAGATTTATGGACAAGTACTGATTTTCATGTTTCTGGTGAAATGGACAGGAAATTTGGAAAATCAGACCGTGTATGTAACGTAATAGGGATGGAGCAGAATTACGAACAGGAAATAGTACGATATTCGTTAAAGCTCCTCTCATTGAATGACGAGTTTGAAAATTCTTTTCATATGTCATATAAGCACGTTTCTGCACCTCATGCAAGGTTTTCTGGTAGAACTGGAAATTGGCTTCAAGAGAGAGCTTGGGCTGACGCAGTTTTTGATGACACTTTTGCTGTTGCATTTAATGCAATAACCAAGAAAAGGCCCGATTTAGAAGAAAATCCTGTTAAAAGAGATAAGATTGTAAATAGCATTACAACTGCAGCTATTCGTTATTGGTTGGTTAAATTTTCTACCGAAACTGAGATTAAGTTCAGGATAGAGGACGCAACATCACTTGAAGGTGATACTGGTCCTTTCTTGATGTATTCATGTGTGCGTGCCTCAAAAATATTAGCAAAACTCCCCAAAATCAAAACATATTCAAAACGTGGCACTTTTGAGATGACTCACCATGAGAAGGATCTTATATTACATCTTTACCGCTGTCCTGTAATTATTAGAAACGCTGCAGACTCCTTCCAACCCCTCATAATCGCAAAATATGCGTACGATCTTGCTTCTTCTTTCAATCGTTTTTACGAAACTTCACGTGTTATCAATGCTGAATCAGCAAAATTGAAACAATTTCGTGTAGCTTTAGTACAGGTTTTTTCAATAACAATACAAAATTTACTTCATATACTAGGAATCCCTATTATTGATGAGATGTAAACCAATTTCAGGAAGGAAGAATCCATGATAAAAATTAATAAAACCTCAACGTTCCTTTATTTGGCCACATTAATCGTTTTAATTTTTATTCTCATTTTCATCAACCCTACAAATCTTATCGATAGCTTCTTTGACATTGGGTTTTGGGGAATCGCTTTATTACTTTTACTCTATCTATTTGACTTATTGATACGCACATATAGATGGAAATTATTATTAATAGCCCAAGGAACTCATTTACGTCTTTCATCTTTGGTTCTTCCTGTGTGTTCGGCTTTAGCCATCAATTTGTTCACCATAGCTCGTGCAGGAGAGACTATTAGAATCATTTCCTTAAAACGTAATAATGATGTCAAATATTCAGATTCGATCTCTTCTATTGTGATTGAACAAGTTTTAAGCATTATTGGTCTTTTAATCGTCGTTACTGGTAGTCTTTTTTTCATAAGTTTCTCCTTTCAGACTGTAGAAAGTTCAGAAATCATTGGTCAGCTTATTCTTCTTCTCTTCCTTGTCTCAGGAGGAGTTCTTCTGGTAATAGGAATCATTTTAATGAAACCTGATTTCGTGTACAAGCTCCTTGAATTTTTCCCTGAATTTCTTAGAGATAAGCTTAAATCAGCGTTTGAAGCCTTAATTCGTGGGCTTACAGATCTTAGAACTCAACCTTCTCTTCTTTTTCAAGCAATCATAACTTCTACAGCAATTTGGATTGTTGAAGGAGTCATGATGTACATCATCGCATTGTCGGTTTATCCCCTGTTCAATCTCGTTGATCTACCTTGGGTTATCGCAGCGTCGTGTGTAGGCAATATAACTTTTATCATTCCTATTCTCCCAGGAGCTTTGGGCCAATATGAAGTTGTTATTATGGCTGTTCTAATCAACGCTCCCCATTATGCTGGTACCGATGCTGCTTTAGTAGCATTTATAGATCGTGTTGTGAAATCAATAATTCTTGGAATTTTAGGTGGATATGCAACCTTACAATTAGGTGGTAGTGAATTACTTCGCTATCGACGAGATTATTCAAGTTTAAGAAAATCAGAAAAACTGTAACCTTTATCATACAAGCTTAGGATTCGTGAAATATCTAGGTTATACATTAAATTGAAAATGTAGATAAGTTAGTTATACTGGAAGAATTAATTCTGAGCCCCATTCAAGAAATAAATGTATCAAGACGAGTAGCTTTCGGAGTAAACGCTGTAAAAAAGTTAACAGGTATATTTGAAGATTTAGGAATAAATAGATTGCACATATTTAGTGGTCGTACGAAAACAAAGGAAATAACTGATGATGTGGTAATCCCCCAAATATCAGAGAAAATCGATTACGAATTTACTCCTTTGCCGAATGGGGCTGATCTTCCATTCTTATACAACATTGCTCAAGAGATTGATTCCCACCAGACATATTTAATTGCAGTTGGTGGTGGTACAGTAATAGATTATGTGAAATTATTAGCAAATATGTCTAATACGGAATATATTGCTGTCCCAACAAATGCAAGCCATGATGGATTCTCTAGTCCGTATATTAACTTTTTATTAAGAACTCAAGTAGACCAGTTTTTTACCAAGACGCTTTCAAAAAATTATCGCCCAATTTCCCCACTAGCTATAGTAGGCGATACTACAATGATTAGTAGAGCACCTAAAGAATCCTTGAAGGCTGGAGTTGGGGATATATTGTCAAAATGGGTAGCAGTAAAAGATTGGAGGTTAGCTAACAGATTGAAAGGGGAAAACTATGATATCTATGCT
>JAEOTM010000084.1 GCA_016839815.1 Candidatus Hodarchaeota archaeon | reverse complement strand
GGGATGGATTAACTGACTACGAAGAAGCAATTATCATAGGAACGGATCCATTGGATACCGATTCTGATGAAGATGGTATTGATGATTTCTATGAAGTTAATCATGCCTATGATATCCAACGGGTTACTCCTTCTGTAGAGTTCGTCACGATTGGTGGAGTAAATTATCCTGATCTAACTGATCCTCTTAATCCAGATACTGATGGTGATGGACTTCTCGACGGAGAAGAAGGAGAATTTGGGCCTTATTATGGTCTTGATGAGTTGTACAATGAATCCGTAGAAGCTGGAACGGATACACCACCTTTAATCTTTAATGGTGGATATACTCATCCATTAGATTCTGACACCGACGATGATACTTGGGAACAATTAATGGATGGAAGCATTGCCCCAAGTCATGCCAGTGCATATGTTAAGATCGCAGATGGTTCTTGGATTCTAACGACTGACTATTGGGAGGTAAAAGGAATGCCGATCATTTACATGATTGAAGGTGAGCCTGTACTAAATGTAACCTATACAAATCCTGTTAATCCTGATACTGATGGAGATACGGGTGTAATGGATTATGATCGAACAGGGGCACCCGATTTACCGCATAATGATCCTCCTATATCCGAGATCCTGAATTCAGATGGATATGAACTTTCTCTTGATCCCCCAAGCGACCCTTGTGATGCAGACACTGATAATGATGGATTAATTGACGGACTTGAAGGTACACGTGGTTCTCAATCCAATCACACTCATTATGCAAATCCAGATACTGATGGTGATGGTTTAGGCGATATGCAAGAGATACTTTTGGGTTCTGACCCATTACATCCTGATGGAGATCACGATATGGTCATAGATGGTGATGAATACTTCAAGTATGGTACTCATCCAGCGAATCCTGACACTGATTTTGATGGCTTGTCTGATGGAGAAGAATTGTATTGGTATCACACCAATCCATTTTCAGTAGATAGTGATGGAGATCGAATTGGCGATTGGGCAGAGCTTATGGTTTACTTTACTGATCCTATGGATGAAGATACTGATAACGATCGTCTAGATGATTATGAAGAAATCTTCATTTATCGCACGAAACCTCACGACTATGATACTGATTCAGAAGAATGGAATGATCTTAACCAGAACGGCCGTTATGATGGTTTGGACGAATGGGACGTTGTTTACGATGAGAATGGTAATGGAGTATGGGATGGGGACTATCTCCGTGATGGTGACGAAGTTTATGGTACCTACAATGGTATCAAAACAGATCCCCTCAAATGGGATACTGATTTGGATTCTATAACCTATTTCGTTGTATATGCTGGTGGAAAAATCGATTATACCTTCCGTTTATCAGATGGCGATGAATTATACTATTATGGTACCAATCCAACCTATGGAGACACCGATTTGGATGGAATTACAGATGGTTGGGAATTATATCTAGGATCCGGCCTTGTTCCTGATGTTGTCTTTGACTTTTATCAGATTCCTTTCCCGGTTCTATTAGATCCCCTATCTAATGATACCGATAGTGATACCATTTTAGACGGTGTAGAATTAATGATTGGAAACCAATCCAGTCTTATTTATCCCTATGTTGGTTTCTTCTTTGTACGCCCTTATAATACATCACCTGTTCTAGCTGATTCAGATTTTGACTTCTTAAGTGATTCAGAAGAATTAGATGTGTACTTTACCCGTCCTGATGTTGTTGATACGGATAAAGACACATTAAGTGATTATGACGAAATTTTCTTCCATTTGACTGATCCTTTACAAAATGATACCGATGCTGATGGATTACTTGACTGTAATGAAACTACTGCGGTTGTTCCGATTAGTATCGAATCAGGACGAATTAAATTCAAAATCAATCTCATGGGCCCCTATAATCCGGTTTATCCCACGAATGCAACCGACCCTGATACTGATAACGACCTCTTACCCGATGGGGCGGAGCTGGATCCCGGGATGCCGTATAATAGTAACCCGATGCAGGCCGATAGTCTCATTAATGGCACGCTGGATGGGTTACTCTTTGATAGTGATCATGATGGAATCCCAGATGGTTACGAGTATTTCGGGGATAGTTCTATTAATGGAACTATGACACCTACTACCATGATTGCTGGTGGCGGTCCATTTAACCCCGATTCAGATTTTGACGGTTTGTTAGATGGTCTTGAATGGCAAATTCTTGGAACAGATCCAGCTAATTGGGATACTGACAATGATACCTGGGGTGATGGACTTGAATATCTGGTAGGTACCAATCCTCTTACTTATACGAATACCACGGAGATGTATGATGCCCTGGATATATATCGAGATGATCTTATGATTACATCTCCAATTGAGGATGTCTATGAGACTACTACGATCACTGTCACAGGCACTAATTTCACCACTTTTACCTACATGAAATATCGATTTAGTTCTGGACCTGTCTCTGACGAATTTGTCTCGATGAGATATAATCCTCGTCGTTATCAGTTCGAGAGTGAGCTTCTGACTCTCCCCAAAGGAACCTATCGCCTGGAAATGGTTGCCACTCGTCCTGACAACACTGAAGTTGTTAAAAGTGTACGGTTCTACATTTTAGTAAAACCCGTTGATTTTACCCCCTTAGTCTGGGGCGGTATTCTTGGGTTTGGTGCTACGAGCATTATTCTCCTACTGTTCAATTTCTTAGACCTTAAGAAATTGTTATTCTATCAACGTAAAGAAGGAGGGCTCTAGAATGCAAGGAGGAATACCTATGAAAAAATTAATGTATCAAATGATTGCAATTGGCGTACTTAGTGTTTTTGTCTTTAGTCCTGTTGTATCGACAGGTCTCCTGCAACTTGAACCTTCCTGGGAAGATTTCTTTCTGAATATGGAAAGAGAAGCTCCCTCTCTGAGAGCATCCGTTGCGAATGAAGGGGAAATATTTGATCCTAATGATCTTGGAGTAGGTGATAAGATCCTTCCCAGCAGCATGGATATTACCAAACATCTCATGAATACTGAAATGGGTTATCAACAAGTCTGGGAGCCTTGGCTCACCAAAGCAGCCGTTAGATGTATTGCTACTGACCCTAGTAACGAATTTCTCGCGGTTGGTGGTGGATATCTCTATGATAACGAGATCCATATTTATCGATGGAATGGCTTCTCTCGTGAATATGATAAAGTCTGGGACAGTGGTGATGAGATCATTCAAGGTGATGTGTTATCTATTGCCTTTGGTGATACTGATAATAACGATTTTATGGAGATTGCTGCAGGATCAGCTGATGGTCATGTCTATGTCTTTGAACAAGAACATATCTACGATCCTTATGATAATATGGAAAACCAATTCGTTCATGTATGGACTAGTCCCAAAATCCAGCAAGTCTGGGGTGTTGCAATAGCTGATGTCGATAAAGATTATCTTCCTGATGTTATTGCAGGTTCTTGGGATGAGAAGATTCACGTTTATGAATATACCAATCACTCGGGTTATCCCTTCAGCGATGAGCATTGGATTGAATATACAGAAAAAGCTACCATTCCTGTTGGAGAAAAGATTTTTTCCTTAGCTACTGGAGACACCAATTATAACGCTCTCCCTGAAATTGTGGTTGGGACTGAATTAGGTCGTGTGTACATCTATGAAAACAACGGAACAATTTTACAGATCAATGGGAAACCCTGGCCCTTAACACAAGATAACTCATATCGTTATCACTGGGATAGTGGTAATACAACTTGGAAACCTGTTCTTCGAGTGATCGTGGATAATTTGGATGATGACGACCCTGATGAAATTGCGTATATTGCAGTCGGTCAAGATACCATCGTGATCAATTATGAAGATTTACCCATTGTTGGTGAACGCTATCTCACCCATCGACTATGGGCTCCATTGGAGTCTTGGCAGCTTGGAGGATTCGAAGGTCTCGGTCATTACTTGAATCATTATATTGATTTTATGACATGGTCTAATAACGAAATCCCCTCTGTGGATACTTTTAACGCCTACACGTACTCCTCCCTTAATTCAAGTATGCTTGCAGGTGCACATGTCTATTATGTCAGCGTTACTGACGATGTCTTGGTTCCTGAACCTCATGCGTATGGGTGGGAACCCCAATGGCCGAAAAACACCTCGATGGCCATTCATCGTAAGCTGGATCCTTGGGGTGAAGATGGTGTATACATTGATATGAATGGGGATAATGTAGTCGATGATACTGAGATTAACGGCATTCGAGACATTAATCATGATCCTGCTGAAAATTATACAGTATTCAATGCTCGAGATACACTTGCCAGTGCGATTGTTGACTGGGGTAAAGATCAAGAGGTTATGGGTGATGGACTCGTTGCTATTCCCGAAGAAGGATTAGGTTATGATGTCATTCTCCGTTTTAATGAATGGACCTTACCCCGATTAGATAAAATTTCATTTGAAGTCTCTCGTGGTGACAGTGAATGGGCCCTCGTGCCTAATGAAGATATTTCTTTAGCATTAGTTTCCTCTGCTCCGGGAGATGATGATCTCCAAATCGACATTGATCCTCTACTTTCCGAGAAGAAGTGGTCGTATTTCCGCTATATGCGAATTAACGTTACTAATCATGGTTATTTCATGATTAAAGGTGGATATGCACCTGTTCTTTATCGACCTATGGATGCAGCCACTTCTCTTACCATTGGTAGTCTCGATTTAGATTATTACAAAGCTTACACCTCTGGTGAATCTGAAGGAAAGAAAATTGTACTTGGTACTAGTGATGGAAAAATCATTATGTTTGAATATGATGCCAGTGCCCATCAATACAACCTATTATGGAATTCATACACCAATGATTCGTATACTCAAGGAACTAATATTTGGGATATCGTTGAAGTTAAAAGCCCAGGTAAAATACCAACCTGGCTATTTAATGAGACCAAAAGTCAGATTCTCCGGGATAACTGGGAGGTCCCTGTTTCTCTTGATGAAAAGATCTTCGAGCTGGAAGTTCAGCAATCCCTTCCACCAGGTTTTTACGGTGAATTTGCATCAGTTACTCATATCTCCCTTTTCAGTGCATTCTTTAACGCGATCTTTGAAAATGTTCCTGCCTTCCAACCCTTTCAAGACATTTTCGAACTAAACATACCCGAAAATGACATGGTCATTGGTACGGATAATGGAAAGCTTATTGTGGTACCAGAGCTGACCCATGAACTATCTGAGCTAGCTCAATACTTCTTCCTCCCAGTAAATTTAAATCCATTCTATGAGCAGAAGTCAGTTTCTCCAAGGTTTGTGGACTTCAATGGGGATCAGGATTATTTCCCTGAAGTTATGCTCCTTGGGTGGGGCAGTAACGTTCCTGGAGAATTATATGACCCTATGGTTGGGACAAATGCTAAAGCAGGATTGGATGTATATACCTATGATCCCCTCGTAGGCCCCTTAGGTATGTATACTGGTAAATTCGAATTGAAAAATGTAGAAATTACAGGTTTACTTACCCGAGCTCTTCAAAAATCTCAGCGTATGCCTGAAACAGCTGTTGGAGATGTAGATGGTGACGGTGATCAAGATATTGTATTAACCAATGGACGTGTTTATTTCATTGAAAACATCCATAATACACTCTTCATGTTGGATCCTGATTATTTTGAGGATTTGAACACGAAGGCCACAAACAAATTGTTTGATTCTCCCGAATTGTATGACTATGATGGTGATGGGGATCTTGATTTAACAGTTGGTTGGTCAAATCGTCAACGAACCATTGTATCTACTACTTACTTCGAAAATGTCGGCTATAAATGGGCTCCTCGCTGGGAAGAAAACAAATGGCTATACACCAATTCATGGGGTGGTTTACGTTTCAATAATCTCACCCATGCTGCATTTGCTTATAATCAGGCAGGCAAAGTTAGCCACATTACTACCTATAACACCCATACACACCAGTTAATTCAATTATACGCTGAATACGATAACCACAATGCCTATGTTATTGGAACAAATCCCATTATCGCCCGACTGGAAATTAACTTAAAATCTGGTACAGATAGCCATCTCACTCCAATTTCGAATTACGGCTACCACATCTTCGAGACGTGGACAAGTGAAGCAGAACTTGAACGATGGACACTCACCCTCGAAACAGGAGATTTAGATCAAGATGGAAGAGGAGAAGTTATTGTTGGTGATTTTGATAATAATTTATATGTCTTTGAACACCTCACCAATAATACGTACAAACGAGCGTATCGTTCTCAGGATATCACACACACTGAACTTTCTACGCAGTCCCCGTATGCGTGGGATCAATTAGAAGGCGTCAGTGGCACCTTTTACCGAACCATCTGGGATCATGTTGAGGAACTCGTTGTTGGTCTCGATATGGATAACGATGGCTTCTTGGAAATGGTAGCAACTGCAGGATTATCTATTTTTGTCTGGGAACAAAATAATGATGGATTCGTTTCAATAGATGACGAATACACCTTAATCTGGCAAGCCGATCTTCGTCAATCTGCTTGGGCACCTCTTTTCCAAGACCTGGGTATTACTCAATTCACTGCTGCCGCTTATGGTGGAGATCTTGATTATAATGGATACGGTGAATTTGTTTTAGCCGCGGGAAGCTTCCTCTTTGTGTTTGAATCCAACGGTGCTGACCAGTTCTATGAAAACTTCCTTGTTGATCCCTATCCAGTTCGAGGCAGGTACTTCATCCCTGGAAATCCATTATCGTCTGAAGCTGTTAAAACACTCTCAATTGAATCCATTGTGATCTCTGATACAGATAATGATACATTCAATGAAATAATCCTTGGTGGAGTCAATAAGACCTGGTGGGGCCAGTATAACGGCTTTGTGGCCATCCTTGAAAATCAAATTGGTACTTATGCCTACACCTGGTGGGCACCCATGCATCTTATGGAGGATAATCCGGTTTATGATATTGAGGTGGACAATCAGGATTATGACGAGTACAAAGAGCTTATTGTTGGAACTTTCAAGGGTATTGTGATTTACGAGAACTCGCAAACAGGTCCTCATGGACGTGACAATCACTATCTTGAACGTTCGATTTTAACTAGCTTTGTCAACTTCCCGTATATGAAATTAAAGCAGATGTTTGATGTTGAAACTAAAGTCCAACTTGCTTTACGTAATACTGACTTTATTGAATTACAGTATGATATGACTACTGGTTTCCAACGAGGTCAATGGTTACAAATCTTCAAAGGTGGTTCCAATCTCTATTATGCCACAAGTAACGACTTTGGTGACACTTGGTCTCAACATGGTCAAGTTTCCACCAATACACTACTCTCTCGTATTTTTACTGTTATGGGTGGATATGCCTCTATCCCATATAGCTATTCTACCTTTGAAATCCATCCCTCCCTGTTCCAAACTCGTGAAGGCCGTGTTTTCCTGGCATTCTCTGGTTCGTTAACCTTTTCGACGTATACTCGTGTCGGTATTTGGTTATTTGAACTTAAAGAAAATGCAGGAACTCTGTGGTGGGAAAATGCGATATTTGATCCATTATTAAGTGAGGAACGAGCTGCTGCGATACTTGGAGCGACCCTTTACAATCCGAGTGTTTGGGCTCATAGTGACAACACTGGACAAGGTGTTGCCATTTCCTATATGGATGCAATAACGGGTGGAATTTACTGGCAAAATGTGTTCACTACTGGTCTTACTCCATATCAAGCACGGATTCCCAATATTGGTTTCTCAGCTGTAAATAATAACGCTACCTGGGGTAGATCAGGGTATCGTGCGGTTTCTCATGATGCGATTCGTTCCACTAGTGGCGATGTGGTTATTGTCTTTACTGGATTAAAATTCTCTGAAGCTAAAGTAGATTTAGACTTATGGATTGCCAAATCCAATTCCTCCACAATGTGGGATGAGGTGCATCCGTACTCGAGAGCTACTAGTGAAGCTATCGATGAATTACATCCTTCAATTACTCAGACAATTACCCCCGATCGAACTTTAATGGTCATTTTCGAAGCTGATGGAAATCTACCTTCAGGAGCTCTACAAGTGACTTATTCCAAAGACGATGGGAATACTTGGCGAGAACCGGAACCAGTCACTACTACACCTCCATTTGCCACCTATAGAGTATTTCCTCTTTTAGGCTTTAGTTTAATGGTGCTTAAAGAAAACCCAAATATCGTGATTCGATCGCTAATTTCTGTTGGACCCGCAATTACTCCTCACTTCACAGGTGGTTTTGCCTACTCCTTCATGTCTCAATACGACTTTTTCAGTATTGCTGCTTTTTCAGCGACTAAATACACAACTAATTGGCAAACAGCTAATATTGGTTATTCCTCTAGTGTCACTGGAAGTATTTCTCGGCTTTCTACTGGCGATATTTCCGCTCATTCTGGCTTAGTCCAAGTTGTTGGTGGCAGTCTGACTACAGGCGGAGGCGAATTAAGTTATCAAGATGAAGTTGTTGGTAGCTTCTTCAATGCCACTGCAGGTGGTGGAAGTGGACTCACTTACGTTAGTAGATCCTCACCCACTCCTATTGTCGTCTATGATGCTCCCATTGTTACCGAGGAAGAAGGTATTGTTGCCTATGGCGGAAATCTTGTAGCCTATGGAGATGATGCAACTGGTTCCGACAACCCAGGAGCTGACACTAATACAGGTTATGCCTCAACTGGAAGGCTTTTCGAAACTACTTTTGGTAGAGATTTCCATACAGAGGATAAGACTCGTGGATTCTATAATAACATCTTTTTCGGGATGAATCCCTCTTCTGACTTTACTAAATTTGATTTCAAAGAAGCACGAGCCATTGATACTGGTGATAGTGATAAGGACTATCGTCGTGAGATTGCTGTAGCTTCTGGGAGTCAAGCTTACCTTGTCGAAGTCTCCAAGACTGGTGGTCACTGGAATGAACACTATCAAGGATTAGAATATTATCAATCCTGGCAAACTGATTCCTTCATCACTGAGACTACTGACATTGCCATGTATGATGCAAATGGAAATGGTATGGATGAGGTGATCGTTTCCTGCCTCCGAGGGAATGTGTATTCCTTTGAAGGAATGGAAACCAATCCACCTGAAACTGATCTTTTGTATCTTGATTTTGATCTACTTTGGGAAAATGATAGCTATGAGAGTAATTACTGGACGAGAGATCCAAGTCCAGAAGTCCTGGTAGTAAACGTAGATGTTAACAATGATGGTTTAGACGATGTTCTCCTTGGACTGATGGATCCTGATTCTGCCGTGTACGGAGGCTATCCAGTTATTCAAGCCCTTGATGGTCAAACTGGTAAAGAATTTTGGGTATACGATCTTTCTAATAGCGTAGATCCTCTCACAAGGAACTCGGCTATACTATGGATGAAAGCTGTTGACTTAGATCAGAATGGACGTGATGACCTAGTCTTTTTAGCTTTTGATTATGATAAACAGGCTGCTGGTGAAAACGGAGCATTAAAACTATATGGGTTAATTATCAATGAGAATAGTCCCTTTGAAAGCTGGACTAGTCCTGTTCCCTTTAGGTATCAGTCTACTTATGGGTTGAACGAATTTATCTTTGCTGATATGAATGGGGACCCCACTCTCGATATTCTGATTGGCCTATCAAATCGTGTATTAGTCGTTAACGGAGATGATGGAGATGTTTTATACGATACTGCTTCTCCACTTTACGAAGTTAACGATAGTTGGAATATTGATCACATTTCCATTGGCAATCAGACCTTATTAATCTCCTGTCGTGATACGATTACTTCCGCTGGAATAGTAGCCTATATTGATATTAATGGATCAATTATCCATGAATATAATGTTAGTGAGGCTGTTTTTGGTCTGACTGCAGTTCAAATGCCCTTAACCGATGATGGTCATGAGGATATTTTGATCCTTAACAATGGAATTATGTTTGCATACGATGGTCTAATTAATAGATCTCAACAACTTTGGAATATGACCATAGAAAACTCTGTTGGAAACTACGAGGATACTCTCAGATATGATTTCAACGAGGATTCTTTTGACGATGTCATGTTTCAAGTAATGGGTACTAACGGCAATTATACTGCAACTTTCGAGGAATTCTATGAAAACGAACGGATAGCTCATAAGATCGATGGGTTAAACTTTTCCAATCTAAATAACGTCTACCGATACGGATGGACAACCTATAATGCCTCAGGGTCAGCAGAAATTATTCCTCATTCTGGTGATATGGTGATTATCACTCGTGAAGCAAATAACTTCATTACTATCGATTCAAAGGCATATCGAGTCTCAGCATATTTCGGAACGGCTGATTCGAGTTTCTACTCAGGAACGTTTATCTGGACAGCATATGATGAATTTGGTGTTGAAATCACCAATACTACCATTAGAAACTCTGAACCTCAAATCTTTGCGGAATTGAACGATCCTCTCGGCCGTATTCACACGGTGAAAGTTACTGGTACTTTACCCAATTGGGAAGGTTTCTTTTCTATTGATGACTTTAGTTACGAGAGTTTCGGACCCACCAAGCTGATGACTTTTTCAGGTTTGGATCTAAAAGAATCACTTTGGGAGTATTATCTTTGGAATAGCTATGCTGCTCATATCTTCCAAGGTGACTTGGATGATGATGGTCAGCATGACGATCTTCTTTTCTCCACCATTTTTCAAGGGAATAACTATCCTCATACTGGTGAACTCAAAGTTCTAGATGGTAGTAAGGGGACTCCTCTCTTCTTCTATGAATTCAGTGGTTTTGTACCCTATCATTCCCTTGGTGACTTCGGTGAGTTTGCTGATGTGGCTGTTCTTACTCCTAGTGGTTTTTCAGCCATGTTTACTTACGTGAGATATGAACCCACTCATTATCGGAATATTGCTGTCCAAATGAATGATTCTGTTTCCTTCCAGACTAGAGGAATTGTTACAAGAATTGGTGTGGGCGATTTCAACGCTGATGGTTTTGAGGATATCATCTTTGGTGATCGTGCTCGCTATTTAATTTCTCTTGATG
Source organism: Candidatus Hodarchaeota archaeon (assembly GCA_016839815.1). GTDB lineage: Archaea > Asgardarchaeota > Heimdallarchaeia > Hodarchaeales > Hodarchaeaceae > Hodarchaeum. The sequence continues at coordinate 28,177 of JAEOTM010000084.1, read as the reverse complement.
GATTGACTGGTGATATGATTTGGAAATATCGTGTCAGTTCACCCATTTCCCAAATTGCTATTCATGATTTCCATCTGCAAGATGGTTTTGATGATATTGCGATTGCTCTAAAGAGTGGTCTTTTAGTAATTGTAAACGGTGAAACTGGACGCCCGATTTGGGAAGATTATCTTGGCCCTGTTATTATTAATAGTATGAAGTTCGTGGATACTAATCAAGATGGCGTTGTAGAAGAGCTAGGTCTGGCTCTTGGTTTCCGTTTCACTCACTTATGGGGTCGCTTTGACTTATACAACGTTAATAGCAGATCAATTATTTGGCAGAGGTATCAACCATTTGCTCCTTTCACGAAGTTTGAAGCTGCCGACTTCCGTGGTACTGGTAACAGCCTAGACATTGTTGTATCAGCTTATGAACATTCTATTTGGCTTTATAATGGAGTTACTGGTGCATATTTGCGAGCGTTCGCAGTTCCAGTCCAAGACTTTGCCGTTGGTCTCTTTGACAAAGATCAGAGTCTTCCCATGATCGCTACAATCGTTCGTAATGGAACTGTAGCAACATATCAAAGTAATGATTGGATTAGTGCACCTACTCAAGCAGGGAAAATGAACTTGTATATTCCCTTCCGTCTTTCTCACATGACCATTGCCGACTTCGACAATAATGGAGAAGATGAGATTATTGTTCACTCCTTTGGTGAAGGAACGTACGTCCTAAACAGCAAAGTATCAACTATCCTATGGTTCTTTGAGGATCGGTCTACCTTCTACCTTCCGAAGTATCTTGTAGCAGATATGAATGATGATGGAGTAAAAGATATTCTTTCCCTTAACCATGATAATATCTTTGCTCTTGATGGAAACCTAGGTGAAGTGGTATGGGCATCTTTCGTACCCTCATATGTAATTACTACTATGACTTTGGGTGATTTCAATGATGATGGTATTCAAGATGTGGCAGTAGGAACAGCAGACGGATGGATATTTGTCCTTCACGGAAAATCCGATATAATTATTCCACAAGAAGGACCAATGAGCGGTAAACGTGTGGATGACCTTCCTAATGGAAATACGCTCTCCGTTATATCGGACGCTCCACGTATCACAGCCGATAGTAAAAAGTGGCACATCGAACCGTTAACGTTGACCCTAACTATCCTATTTGGCCTGTTAATAATTCCCACCACTATTTTCACTCAAAGGAGGTTAATCAAATGATATTCGGTCCAAAGTCACGACTTATACAATTACTCCTTGTTGTCTTTTTCTTGCAGTTTTTACTAGTATTCTCACCTTTGACACCACAAGAGGTTGCAGCTGGTCCTCTGACTTACTCTGATACAATCTGGGAAGGCCCAGAGGATTGGTCTACCGCTTTCCATCTCGGATCAAACTCTATTAAGAATAATCCCAACACACCTTTGAATGTCAGTACTACCGACGCTGATTACTACCGATTCGATGTTAATCCAGGTTTCTACTTCTCTATCTATTTAGAGTTCAATCAAACAAATGTCTATGATATAAATGGGCAATATTTCACCTACGACGACCCTGAATTAGTGGCAGACGTTGATATTGAACTTCGAGCGGAGAATGCGAGTCTTATTGGGGTAAGTAATGGTAATGGAAACGAAGAAGGAATTGGTCCAATTTTTGTTTCCCAAGCCGAGACCTTCTTTATTCTTGTAATTGCAGAAAAACCATTCATCGGCTATCAAGACGACTATTCGACTGTCTACAATATGTCAGTTATACTGGAAGACAAATGGGAATTAACAACTCCTAATGATCAAATTAGTGAGCTTGATGACCCCCGTGATGGATCCAGCGATGATGAAATCACTCCAGGATCGTATGATAATCTTCGATTTTCCACAACAACTGGTTTTTCTGACTTTAATAAGCAAGATTGGTATTGTATTTGGTTTTATAATAACACTGATGTGACAATTACCGTTGCAGCCTTTGTTGATGGAGGATCACCCGAACCAGACGGCCCTTCCTTCTATGTTTATGATGAGGAAGCCATTGAGGGAACTCTAACTGGCATTGAGAAATTTGATGAATCTGGAGCGAATGATATAGATTCTATAAATTTTAAAACTTACTACGATGGATGGCACTATCTCCTTTTCGATAATAGCTATATGAATACTGCAAATTACTATCAATTAAATATCACAATTGAAGACTCGATCGAAGTTGAAGCAGGTGGTAACGATGTCAATGCTACTGCTTTAGGGTTGAATGAAGGTCATTATACAGGATTAGTTATTTTTGAAAGTTCTGATGATTGGTATAAAGTTGCAGTTTCTGCAACAGAAAGAATTTTGGTTGAACTCAAATGGTTCTCCTTCATTGGTGATTTAGAATTAACTTTGTATGAGAATGAAACTGCTGCAGGATTAGTAGGAGCAGGAATTCCAATATTTGGTGGTTTAAGAATAGGTCCTCATAGAGCTAACAAGGATGCAATTTATCTCATTCACGTCTCCGGTGATAATTCTGACCCTCGTTATTACAACCTCACCATCGCTATGGACGAAATTGATGATTGGGCAGAAGATAATGATGACATATTCCATCCATATTTATTACCTTCGACCTCTCAAGAGATTCGCCCCACTCCTGCGGATCCATTTGGTGGTCTTTTCTCCCAAGAAGGTGATCCAGACTTTTATGTCATTTCTCTCCTTCCAGGTGATTATCTGACAGTTACTATAGAATTCAATAATTCATTAGGTGATTTAGACTTAGCGTTGGCCACTGCAGATGGTTATCTTATCGCTACCTCTATACTTTCTCTCTCTAATACAGAGACCGTATCATTTATGGCCTGGCGAAGTGACGTATATTATATTGGAGTTGCGGGAAAATTTGGTTCATATGCGAATATTGGAGTAGAGTATAATATGTCAATCGTTCTTGCTGAATTTGATGATGCTTTTGAATCCAATGATAATTCACAAACCGCAGCACCCATTGCAGAAGGGGATTATTCAGACTTAATTCTCCGTGATAAAGATGATGATTGGTATTACCTCTATCTTGCTGAATCAGATGTGATTGAGATCAACCTGACATATGTAGCAGGTACATGGGGTGTTGAAGAATATCTCAACGATATTGACCTCGATCTTTTATTTGACGATCAATCTTTAGCTGAACAAAGTCGCACTTTATTCAACGAGACGTTAAGTTTTACTGCATCTCGATCAGGACGGTACTATATTGTTTGCGTAATTGATGGTACCTCTAATCAATATAATCTATCCATTGATATCCTTGAAACTGATGATATTTATGAGGATAATGATGATTTAGCTCATGCTACAAGAGTTAATTTCATACAAAATTTTCCTGATGAACCCGTATCACATGTTATGTCAAGTTTGCAAATGCGTGTAAAGGATGATGATTTTTATGTCACAAACTTACCTGCTGGTTTAGCTATTATCGTTGAGGTTAATTTCGGTCAGGGTCAAAATCTGGATCTTGAGCTACTATATCCAAATGGTAGTGTAATCGATTTCAGCAGGCTTACAGCTAGTACTGCTGAAACTGTTGGTCCTTTCCCCATGAATCAAACGTATACAAGTGTTTTCAATAGTACTGACATTTACTTCCGAGTAAACATGGATGAAGGAGAAGCAACGATTTATGCACTTACTATCACTATTGGTCCTGAGGATATCCTTATCACACGGGAAACGGTCCCAACCTTCATTCCGTACACACCCACCATTCATAAACCAGGGTTGTTCGATACTTTACTACCGATGGCTGCTGGTGGGGCTGTCATTGGTGGCGGTGGAGCAGCAGTGATTTATGCTGCCAAAAAGACTGGTGCACTTGATAAGGGTGTTGGAGCTCTTAAAGATAAATTCGGTGGTTCAGGTGATAGCGGAGGTACTGGTAAAGACGCGACAGATCCAAAGAGATCCAGACGAAAACCACCAGGTTAATCTTTTCCCTCTTTTTCTCTTTTTTCATTTTTTCCTTAAGAATAACATGATTTCCTATCTTTTAGAGGCTTATTTTAGGTATTAAATCACATACAAGTAACTTAGCCCTTGCCTATGTAAGAATATTTAAAAAAATAACTCTATTGTCGATTTTCATTATTAACTGTTCAATATGAATATATTAGAGGCATTCTACTTTGAAATACGAAGGATATTCTTTCAAAAAACTCACTTCTGATGAGTTGTCTGAGTTCCAAAAAATCGTTATGAAAGCCTACCCTGTTATGCTCCCTGATAATTTTTCTTCAGAGGCGCAACAATCATGGCTTGATCGGATGAGAACGTCCAATGAGGAAGATCCTCATATCAATTATATTGGCTGTTTTAAGGGAGAGACTTTGGTCGGAGGCATGGTCTATTTCGATTTTAGAATGACTTTATTTGATCGATTTGTCGATGTCGGAGGGATCGGCTTAGTTTGCGTGGATTTACTATATAAGAAAGAGTATGCGGCAAAAAATATTGTAAAAGCGTTTCATGATCATTATTATGACCGGGGAGTAACAATTACAGCTCTGTATCCTTTTAGGCCTGATTTTTACGCCGATATGGGGTATGGTCTTGGCAAAAAGATGAACCGCTATCGATTTAAGCCTAGTTCATTACCCAGAGGTAGTAAAAGTCATATTGTGAAACTTGGGATTTCTAATCTTAAGGAAATTGTTGACTGCTTCAACCGTTTTGTTACAAAAACACATGGGATGATTTTGACAAATGAAAAATCAATGAAACGATCAGTGTCTAAGCTCGATGTTGTTGGTTATAAGAAAAACGGTGAACTTCAGGGATTTCTTGCCTTCAGCTTCAAAAGAGTTGACCCTGACAATTTCATACTACAGGATCTCATTATTGAAGAGTTAATTTATGAAAATAGTACAGCTCTCCATGAATTACTCGCTTATCTTCGTACTCAAGCTGATCAAGTTCGTGAGATGTATTTTCACACTCAGGATGATTTCTTCCATTATCTTCTACATGATCCACGTACTGGTGGAAATAAACTATTTCTCACCTCTCAAGAGAGTAATCTTCAAGGCTTAGGAATAATGTATCGAATTATCAATGTTAAGAAACTTTTCACTGACTTATCGACATTTAATTTTCGTAATCAGACTGTAAAGCTTCTACTCTCATTAGAAGACGATTTCCTAGAAGTTAATAACAACAAACTCCTTCTTAATTTTGATAAAGGAATTTGTACTCTTCTGGATGATACTAATGACTTTGATGTAGAAATTCATATGGATATCAAAGCTTTCTCTTCCATGTTCATGGGAGTAATTCCATTTAAGAAATTGTATTCCTTAGGGGTAGCTCAGATCTCGAATCTGGATTACCTAGATATTGTAAATAGACTTTTTGAAACAGATTTTCCCCCGATTACAACTCAACAGTTTTAAGCTAATTTCCATTTCGTATCTTGTTTTCTGATCGGGGAAGTTAGAGTATAGCAAATACAATAATAAGTATGAAGTCTTAAGAATACATAATAAAAGTTTATTCTCAAACCCTTATATTCGTGCATCAATATTTATTTTTCAATGGAAAGAATTTCCAACTATTCCTCTAAAATATCATAGATCTGAATTAAAAGAGATTTTTATCATATGATAGGTCTTAGTATCATCAATAAAACTGGCATTCTAGTATTCAACCATGAGTTCACCAGTACATATAATTATGAAGAAATTGATGAAGATCTAAACGCTGGTTTAATGTCTGCTATTTTTGGTGCTTTACGTGAAACTCAGCAAGAGACTATAAAGTCTATTCGGTTAAGAGATAATTATGTGTTTCTGTTATATGAGGGTGTGTTAACCTATGGGGTGCTTTCTACTACCGAGGAGGATCCACACCAGTATGATTTCATTCGTGAAGTGGTGCTAAGATTTGAGCTTATGTTTACGAAAGTTTTACATGAAGAAACTGTGGTGGAACGATATTTCTTCGATAGTTTTCATGAGATTGTGAAAAATATGTACACAGATATGGTAGAAATCGATTTACCATCTTTAAATAATCTCATCGCAATTATGGGAAATTCTAAAATTAAGAATTATCTTATTTATGAAACGAAGTTTTTTCATCCCGTGTTCAAATCCATAACAGATCCTAATGTCAATGAACACGCGGAAAAAATGACCTTAATCCTTCGACATATAATAGATTTTAGTGAACATGCAAATCAAGCATTTTCTACTAGTGAATTGAATTTTGAATCAATTAGAATTTTTACAATCAACACAAAATCTCATTGCATCGCGATATTTGATACCTCAGATGAGAAAGGAAGAGTAATCATGAGAAAAGAGTTAAATCAACTCTTAAAAAAACTTACTTAGCTAAGAATTCCTCTTTTCCACCTAACACTCAATCTGCCGCAATCATATCCCTTTTAATGAAAAGATGGGTTCTCGATCTAGTAGTATTTAGTAGGTGCTACTTTATGTTCGATGAACTACAGAAGATAATACATAAGGGTGAATCATTAGGTGCGGATTACATTGACGCCCGTTATGATGAACTCTTACTTCGTACTATCATTAAAGAAAATGGACGTATTACTCAATTAAAAACAATGAATCGGACTGGAGTCGGATTTAATGTTTATTATAAGGGGGCTTCAGCGTATGCTTTTTCAGCTGATATTTCCAATCCCAAGGCATTGGAACAAGCAGCTCTGGATGCATTAGGAATAGCGAAAGCAACCTCCAATAAAGTAATCGTAAAGGCAGAAATTGAACCTCAATCAGCTGTCAAAGTAAAATTGGAACCGAAACTTCGGGAGCCTGCATGGCAAGCTGAACCTGAGATCAAGTTAGACTTGATCAATCGGATGGAATCAACAGCTAAAGACTATGGTAAAGATATCAATAGTCTTATTCTCATGTATGGAGAATTATCTGGAAAGAAATTGTTCACCAATTCGGATGGAACCGAAATTCAATGGTCACCCTATATCTCTGACCTTCGGACTACAGTTGTTAGTAAAACACCAGAAGGGGATTTAGTACGCGCGGGTGATGGACGAGGTGGTTCCTATGGGTTAGAATACTATAAGCGAGATGGTTCAACTCCTGAAGATCTAGGACGAAATGCTGCCTTATGGGCTAAAGAACAATTAAAAGCTAAATCAGCTCCAGCGGGTGAATTTAGAGCGTATTGTGAGAATACTTTAGTCGGTGTGCTTGCTCACGAATCATTTGGACACTTAACTGAGGCAGATTTTATAGTAACAAAAGGTAGTCCAATTCATGATAAGATTGGAGAAAAACTAGGGGCAGATATAGTGACGATTATTGATGAAGGAGTTACTGAATTTAATGGAAAATCCACTCCTCTATACCTTCCTTATGATGATGAAGGTGTAAAAACTACTCGTACGGTACTAATGGAAGATGGTGTTCTGAAAAATTTCCTAACCTCAAGATCTACTGCCAAATTACTAAACACTGAATACTCTGGTAATGCACGAGCAATTAATTTTGCCTTCCCTCCAATTCCCAGAATGAAAAATACCTATTTTACACCTGGAGACTTAACTGAAGAAGAAGCCCTCGAACAGTTAGGTACTGGCATTTATGCCATTAGAACTAGCGGTGGTCAAGTCGAAGGATCTGGTGACTTTCTTTTCAAGGCTGTACGTGGATATTGGGTTGAGAATGGTGACAAAAAGTATCCTCTCAAGGATGTTAGTTTAACAGGTAATATTCTCGATCTATTAAAAAGAGTTGAGGGAGCAACGAAAGATTTTGAACTTTCTTCGGGTTATTTCGGAGGATGTGGCAAATCAGGACAATTTCCTCTTCCTGTTGGAGATGGTGGTCCTAAGTTATTATTTTCTAAAGTTCGATTTGGAGGCGAATCAAAATGAGCGAATTCACAGACATGAAAGAAGATCTTCTAAATCGTATCGAACGTGGACTAAAACACGGATCTGCAATCGGTGCTAAATCATTAGACTTGTACCTGATTAAATCTAATGAACTAGCCATTAATATGGATGCTGGTATCATTACAGCACAAAGAGGAGGAACCATAGGTGTTGGTTGCCGGTGTGTTCTTGATAAAAAAATTGGATTTGCTTCTGCTTCTGGAATCACAGATTCGGCAGTGGATTTTGCTATTGAGTCAGCAATTACTGGAGCAAAGCTAAATCAGGTTGATGACAGATGGGAATCTTTTGTTCATAATCCCAATAGTAGTAAAGAAGGTATTCTTGATTCTTCTGTTTTGGATGTCAGTTCTGAGGAAGCCGTTCACGGTGCAGATCAAATCTTTCAAGAAGCAAAGAAATACGATCCCCGAATAACATCGGTTTCTGGAGGTGTATATGTAGGCTATGGTGCATTCGCAGTCGGGAATTCTGATGGGATTGTAAAAGCCTCTGCAACAACGGGTACTTTTGGTCAGTCCTATATCACTGCAGTTGAAGATGGAAAAACCAAAACAGGTTTTGACTATATTATGGATAGAGGGGTTCCTTCATTTGATGGCATTGGCACTAAAGGAGCAGAAAAAGCTATAAAATTGTTAAACGCTACACCATTAGGTAAATCAGAACAAACTAAGTTTGTTTTCGATCCTATTGCAGCTGGTCAGTTAATCAGAACAGCACTCAGCAATTCTGTGAATGGAAAAAGTGTTGTTGAAGGAAGAAGCGCTTTTGCAGACAGAATTGGTGATCAAGTAGGAATATCAGATCTGAATATTTATGACGATGGACAGATTTTTGAGGATCCTAATGTCCATGCTATTGATGGAGAAGGTTATCCTCGTACTACTACTCCTATTATTGAAAATGGTGTCCTAAAAACCTTTATTTTTGACAATTACTATGCAAAAACTTATGGTACTGAAAGTACAGGGAACGCAAGTAGAGGTGGACCTCAATCTTATGAATCACTGCCCTCTGTCTCTCCGACAACTATCTCCCTTACTCCTGGATCGAAAGATCTTGATGGATTAATTGCAGAGGTCGAGAATGGTATTCTTGTGACTGATTTTCTTATGGGAATGCTTCATTCCAACCTAATTTCTGGTGATTTTTCTGTTGTTTCTCCTTCCAGCTTTGTTATCGAACACGGAGAAATTAAACATCCATTAGAAGCTGTTACCATTGCAGGGAATCTTTATAGCGCATTTAACCAAATTTTATCATTTGGTAACGACAATAAGTTGACTTTTATGGGTAAAGTCCCTTCTATTGCTTTTGATGGGTTCACTGTTTCAGGTTAATCACCTTAAACCCCCTCTTTTTTCATATTTTTCCTACCCAATAGGGAAATTTGATAAACTCCGATTTTCATCTCTAGCAAAAAGTTCGTAATCTCCTTCAAAGAAGCTCTACTCTATCCTACTTGTCCAATATCTGATTAACTTTATGAAGAATCCGGTGATCGTGTGACCAACCATCGTAATGAAAATGCAGTGGATCTCACAACGATTTCTCGACTATTAGATTCTGAATACCAGAATACATTGAAAGATGCGTTTATAAAGCTTGGACTGAATACCTATGAATCAAAAGTACTTATTTCGCTTTATATTTTAAAAGAAGCAGAAGCTAAAGCAATTGCTACAACTGCTCAAGTACCTATGGGACGTGTTTATAGCGCATTAAAGAATTTATCAAGGCAAGGGCTCATTCAAAGGATTAAGGTTACAGGAAAGCCATATCGATACCGTGCAAATGAATACGAACCTGCACTTAGATCTAAACAGGAGAAAGTTAAGGAAGAAGTAGATGATGCACTTCAGAAGATTTTGCATGGTATGCAACAATTACAGAAATTAACTATAGTACCCGATCCTGAACCCCTACTTGAGCCAATTGAGGTCATTTTTGGAGAATCGAATATTTCAAGAATACTTCGTGAGACCATCATGAGTACTGAGGAAATTCTCTATCTATCTCTCTCAATCAAACACTTAAAACGGCAAAAAAATACTTTAGGTAAGATCTTAAACAGAGAATGCACAGTCCTGGGGATAAGCGTATCAGAAGAAGATAAAACTGAGCTAGATTCCTTAAATATTCCAAATTTTTCTATCAATCTTCAAAGTGCCATGCCTGCATTACGAACATTCTTTTTTGAGAAAAACACTGGATTCAACGGAGTTATGGTGGATAATCGGATAGTATTTCTAATCCTTTTAGAAGCTGAAAAAGAACCTTATGGGGTTCTCATCAGGCATCCATCCCTAGTGCACACATTTTCTCTTCTTGTACAAAGTTTAATAACTCAATTAGACGAATAAACCGAAAAAGAGAAGGAAGCGAATAGGTCTTATTCAATTCCTATTCTAGCAGTAAATTTTACTAGTAAAAAGATAACAAACGCTACTATAATAAATGTAACGAGTTCACCAGTAAAATGGCCTATAAGAAAGATTCCATCTGGGCTTTGTTCTGTAGGGAAAAGCGCAATCTTGTCCCATGGTACATCTGGAAGCACAAGATTAATAAGAGGCATTACCAAATCACTGACAAGTGCCTGAACTAATGCACCTAAGTAAATACCCAAAATGAACGCAACAGCGAGTCCCATTACCTTATATTTCTTAAGAAAATCCTTGAATTCCTCAAAAAAGTTTTTAGGAGGAGTGGGAGGTGGAGCCGGTGCAGGTTCTAATAGTTCACGTATTTTACGAACTTCTTCTAATAAATCTGCATCTTTTGTCATTTTTTCACTCTCTAATATTATTTGAGATAATTTAGGAGATGACTTTTAGGAATGTGAAAAAGTTTTCTTTGGGAGGAGGGCGAAAGTTAACCCCAACTTAGAGAATTAAACATGACTTAGTTGATTTGGTAATGTGGAGTCATAATCGAGTTTTTCAGCTCCCACCATGTTTTTCCACCTTTGAATCATTCTCTCAAAGGCATCCAATATTTTTTCATCGATTTTTATGGTCTTTTCTTTCTGGAAATTGAATAATTCTAAAACTTTGGTTTTTTTGACATATTTTGCCTCTAGCCTTCCGATGAATACTCCCTTGTATAACAGGGGGTAGACATAATACCCCCATACTCTATCCTCAACTTTTTTATAAACTTCCCAAACATATTCAAAATTAAAAAGTCTTTTGAGTAAATCACGTTCCCAAATTACGGGGTCTAAAGGACCAATAACACGCATCTCACTGTCTAATGTATCTTTACTCAGTTCTTTCCAATTTGATGAAATAACATAACCTAAATCGTCTTTATCCTTAGTCAAAATTGGGAAAATTCCATTGTGAGTCTTTTTAATTTTTTGTAACGAGGAGAGGGAAAATTCCTGCTTTTTGCTAGAACGAATTTCTCCTTCCTTATTCACGGTTAATTTTCCGATTGGAATAATGGGGAAGGCTCTCAGCTTAAGCTTTAATCTATAAAGCTGACGTTCTTCTTCGGAATATTTATTTTTCTTTAATAATTCCTTAGTAAAATATTGTTCAGTTAAATCATATTTCTTCCTGAAATTGTTATCACGTTCGACTATTGCTAGTTTTCCTAGACACCATAGAAGCTCAAGGGCAGTTCCAGAGTTTCTGCTTGATTTCCAAGAAGCATACTTAGGATCAGCTTTCCCTAATTTTGCTAAGTCTGCACTCTTTGTGGGCCCATGAACCTTTACATGTGAATATACCTCATCAAGGAGCTTACTACCTCCTACTTGTTCCAAATTTTTCAAGAGCCGGGAATAATATCTTCCTAAATGTTCCTTTCCAGTGTAACTATTGAAGAAGGGAAAATGCTCAATAAAGATAGCATTCAAATTATGGAAGTAAGTTTCAAAAACTAGACGATCCTTCAGATATGCTAGTTGTTCAAATTGCCCCATGGAATACTCATTGAGACGTGCATGAAAGAAATAATCATGGTATCGACCAGCAGGACTCAGAGGATCCAGTTGAACAAATCCATGTGCTTTAATTAGGGTTCTTATTCCTTCATTACCTGAACCAAAATACTGATGTAAGTTACACCCTACTAGAAGAACATGTTTCAACTCTTTATGAGTCAATGTGGGTATTTCTGAGATTGTCATCCTAAAGCTTCCAAGAAAGTGCCACTCTTAAAGATGATTACTCTGGTAAGTGAAATTTTCCTGTTAATCTTTGAGAAGTTGACTCAGAATTGCCTCTGTAGAAAGAAAAAAATATCAAGTCAAATGAGGATTGGGATTATTACTTGAATCAGTATGAAATTGGGATGAAATGCTATGAGTAACTTAGTTTTTGCATGGATGTCAAGCGGTAAGGATATTAAAACACTGGTTTTAGTAGCTAGTATTAGAAAATATGCTGGGACACTATCAAATTGCCCGATTTATATTGTCGTCCCAAAATCTAAGGAAAAACTTCCAAGTCAATATGTTCGACAATTATTAGACATGGATGCTAAAGTACTTGCATTCACTTCGGATCCTGAATTAGATAAATTCCCATTTGCAAAATTTGTTCAAGCTGCTACAACAGCGGAATCTTTTGCCAAGGAGAATCACCATACTCTAGCATGGTTAACTCCAGATACTTTGATTCTTAATCAACCTGGCGCTTTTATTCTTGAAAAGGACATAAAATTTGCTTATAGACCCGTTCATCATACATTGATTGGTTCATTATATGATGAACCAATAGATCCATTTTGGGAGCTAGTGTATGAGAAATGTGGTGTTAAAGATGAAGATATCTTTCCCATGAGAACGCACGTAGACGGGAATATACTTCGTCCATATTTTAATGCTGGTTGTCTTATTGTTGATCCTAAAGAGGATTTATTTCATTTATGGCAAACTAAATTTAAGGAAATATATCAGCATCCAAAGATACTGGAATACTATGAAAAAGACTCAATCTATAGAATTTTCATCCATCAAGTTATCCTAGCAGCAGTTATCCTTAGTTCACTTGAAAAAAAAGAACTGAGAGAATTATCCTTCGACTATAATTATCCCCTTCACCTTTTCTTCGAAAGTATAGAGAAATACAGACCTGATGATATTAATGCGTTAATTACTGCACGCTATGAAGAAATTCAGGTTTGGGATAACCTCCCGTTCAAGAATCCAATTAAAGCTTGGCTTACGGACCAAAAGAGGATCTTTCAATGGTAGAAATTTAAAATTAATCGAGCAGGGTACTTATTCTCCCTTTCCAAGTAAAGAATGAAAAGAGGACTATTAGCACCCTTTCATGCTAATAGCCTTCCAATACGGCGGTAATTGAAGAAACACTCTTTTCGAATTAACAATAGTTTAGGGTTTATCATAAATTTCTTGTTGCGATCTTCGTAATATATGAAAATGATTTAGCTAAACTCCGGTAACCACTGTTTATGGCATTCAAACAACTCATCAACCATCTCACGAATCTCATTAGGAGAACAGACACTTGCAGTATTGGGATCAAGTAGCACTGCATGGTAAATCTTTTCACGATCGAGTGAGAGAGCTCCTTCAACCGCAGCTTTTTGAGGCATAATGTTAGAAATGCAAAGAGCTTGACAAACTGTTGGTAGTTTTATTCCACCTTGAGGGTGTGGTCCTAAGCTATCAAAAAAGATTGGTACTTCAACACAACACTCAGCGGGTAAATTAGTAATATTTCCTTTGTTTATTACGTTACCATTAACTCTTACAGGTACTGTACTTTCCATGGCATTAATTATTTGAGGAGCATATTCCCAGGAAGGGATTTCCTTTAATGATAATGTATCTTGGTTCAGCTTTTCTTTAAATTCTTGTTCAAGATTCCGCTGGGCTACTATCTGTTCATTGTAATCTAACGCATGAGTCAGTTCTGAGAAGAAACCGTCTCCTTTATATTTCTCCAGTAAGTCAGATCGCTTGCGATAATATGGAAGATACTCGCTTAAGTGACCACTAGTTTCAGTCATGAAAAGTCCAGTTGCATTCATCATATCCACCCGTAATTTCTCGACATCTGTCAGGAAAAATTGCGTTTTACTAGCTTCTCGAATTAGAGGATATGCATCATGCCATTCTGCATTTGTATCTTGATATTTAACTTCTAAAAACCAAGCCAAATGATTAATCCCAGCACATAGATAATCAAAACCTTGAGGATCAACATCCATATAGTGAACTGCTGATTCCAGTACAGCTGCGGTTTCAAAAACCCCGTGACACAACCCAATGGTTGAATCTGGGTACAGAGAATTACAATACCAAGTATTCATAGCCATGGGATTTGTGTAATTCAAAAGAAGAGGTTTTTTTCCCGCTAGATTATTCGCATTATACCCATATGTGTGAATATCATCTAAAAGGCTCTTAAAAAATGATGTAGTGCGTAAAAATCGAAATACTCCGCCAGGTCCTAATGTATCCCCTACACACTGGGTAACTCCATATTTTAAGGGGATTTCTAAGTCACGTTTTACTACATCTAGCCCCCCAATCAGAACTGCATTTATTACATACTTTGCATTTGTCACTGCTTCTTTTTGATCGGTAGTTTTTTCTAGGGTCACATTCTCTAAAGTAGAGAAATTATCCTCCCGATATTTCTGCATATACCTATACATTAGATCTAATCTTTTTGGATTGAAATCTTCTAGGCATAGTACAATATCTTCTTGAAGGGATGGAAAACTAAGGATATCAGTAAGGAGCGTTTCACCAAATACCAAAGATCCTGCTCCAATGAATGCAATCTTTTTCATACATTACAAATTTTATGATGTATTATAAAATGACTCAAACCTTTAATTACGTTCTTTGTAAGCTTCTTTAAGTAGTTATACTTTCTTTTCGGAGAACTGCGATAAAATGAGAAAACGGACAGAAATTTCTGCTGTAACTTACAGTATAATACTTGCTATTGCAGGAATTGAGCATGGAACTGGAGAAATACTTCAAGGGAATATTTCACCTCCCTCTATGATGTTCCAATCCTGGCCAGACTCAGATCTCTACGAGATTGTTAGAGGAGAGCCTGCGATGACTCTTATTCCGAATCTTTTTATTACAGGGATTATGGCAATCGTTATCTCCTGTCTCTTAATTATTTGGGCTGTGAAATTCATTCATACAGATCATGGGGGAACGGGTATCTTACTCCTCTCATTTTTAATGCTATTTTTTGGAGGAGGGGTAGCTGGGCCATTCTTAATCGGTATTACAATTAGCTTAGCAAGTACACGTATTAATTCAGAGTTCACTTGGTGGAAAAACCATATTTCATTAGATGGGAGAAATAGATTTAGTCACTGGTGGAAATATATCTATACCTGTTCTGTAGTCTTCTGGTTCTCCCTCTGGCCTGGTTTGATCATTGTTGGACTGTTTATCAAACTTCAAGATCCCTTAATAGTAATCATTTTATCATTGTTTAGCTTTATTACAATGATACTATCCATATTCGCTGCGTTTGCAGCTGATTCACTCTTAAATGAGTCGAAATCTACTTAAAAGATCGAAATTAATGAAGTTTGGTCCAATGATTATTCTAATGAGAAGAAAATCACACAGATTGTAAAAACTCGTTTATAAACTTCAAGAGTTATAGGATCCCTCAATATTAGAAGTCAACGGTCATCATTTCACCCTCTTACCCCAACTAAACCAGATAATTGCACCAATTGGGTCTATTGCTTTATATTGAGATGTTATTCCCATTAAGAAGTAAATTTATCATGAAAGAACTTTGAGGCAATCTCATGAATATAGTTATACATTTCTTGTGTTGGCTCATGCAATCCTTCAATTATCTCTGTGTAAACCAAATTTGGGAATACTTCTTTTGCACGAGGAATAACCCTTGATGCTGGAAATAGTATATCATTCTTAGCGGCTACCACCAAGGTGGGCGCTTGTAGATTATCTAATTCTCCATAATCTGCTGGACGAGGCATGTTTGGATTGATTTTTACATCTCGAAATATTGCTTGGAGTAATTCTATCCTTTGATTGTCAAATCTTGTCATTAATGTGCTACATAATTTTATTAAGTTTTTAGAGGTACGTCGTATCTTATACTTCATGTAAGGGAGCATTAATGTTGCTTTATCTTTCATAGACTCCTTAGCAATTCCTGCTGGGACAAATAGAGCCAATTTATCAATTTTCTCTGGAGCAACTGTTGCTAATCGGATTGCAATCCCCGCTCCGAATGACCCAGAATAGATATTGACTGATTCCAATTGTAATTCATTTAAAACGTCTAATAGCCAATAACCATAGCTCAAATCATCTGATGATAAGTGAGTCTCCTCACTTTTTCCTGGATGGCCGATTGTGTCAATTGCATATAAATTAAATTCTTTTATCATTAGTATATTACTTATTAACATATCAGGAGTATTTGAATTTCCTCCATGGAGACAAACGAGGGGGATAGAATCTTGTTTTCCAATATTAACAATATGAGTCTTACCGAACCGTGTAGTTACGTAGATATCTCGAAACGGTATGTTTAAACTATTCAAATGATCATCATAGATATCTAGTAGTCTTTTCTTCCCTTCAGGAGAGTTATAAATCGTTTTTTGTTTCATGAAATCACAGTTTATTCAAGAGCCAAGGTTTGGGATTGTTATACTTTTGTCCCTCTTAAGAATATCACAATTGGTAAGAGTACTACATTAACTCTCTCTATAAATTCTTAATTCAGAATGCTTTTCACTCAAAGAAGTTTAGTCCTCATCTGGGTATTTGAATCCCCATTGAGATCGTAAAGTATCCATTGTTTTCATAATCTCTAAAGTCTCGGTTAGTGGAAGAAATTCACTTTCGATTTTGTTTGCTCTGAGACAATTCCCTGCTTCAATAGCTTCGTATTGAAACCCTGTAGATTCATATGGTACTTCAACAGTCTGTTTTTCCTGTGAATTCAGGAAGATGTTTATTTTTGTGGGGTGACTAAAGTCTGGAATGTTAATATACCCCTTAGTTCCAAAGATAAACGCATCATGGGGGAGTACATATTTATTAGAAGACGCTATCATGGATGTAGCTCCGTGTTTATATGAAAATAGATAATTTGCATAAATATCGACACCTGTTTCTCCCATGATTACACCACTCGTTATAATGTCTGGTATCTGTTTCATAATCATGCTTGCAAAGGATATTGGATATACACCTACATCCAGTAAAGCCCCTCCAGCTAGTTTGGGATTAAATACTCTGTGTTCATTCCCGTAAGGGAGATTGACACAAAAATCACCTTTAAAATGACGAATTTCGCCAATTATTCTCTCGGTATGAACTAATTCTCTTAGTTTTGTCACACAGGGAAGAAATCGTGTCCACATACCTTCCATCAAAAACGTCTGATTTTTCCTTGCTTTCTTGATAAGCTGCTCTGCCTGAAAGGCATTTATTGTAAAGGGTTTTTCGCTTAGCACAGGTATACCATGATCCAAGGAAAGTAACATATTTTCAAAATGGAAATTATGGGTAGTGGCTACATAAATAATATCGATAGAGGGATCATTTACTAACTGTTCATAACTAGCGTACCGTTTTGTCACATGAAATTTACTTCCAAACGATTCAGCTTTCCCAGATTTCGAAGCTACTGCTTCCAATCTGGCATCAGGTATTTGTTTCAATCCGTCTGCAAACGCATGTGCTATTAATCCACAACCTAAGATTCCCCATTTAATCGTTTTATTCCTCACCAATTCAAACGCATCAATTCATTCAGATAGGAGTTTATTAGATTTTAATTTTATTACTTCACGGAAAGTTGTCTAGAAGTATATCTGGAGTTTTTTACCTTATCCATTATATTGTAAAAAGATTTCTAGATGTTAGAAGTAGACATATCCTCGGTTAATTCAGAGAGGAGGAGAATCTATCTAGTTTTCGTTTTAAAAAAAAAAGATCTGTACTAACTCGTATTATCATTTCCTAAAGAGGAAGTTACTAGTATGACAGACTGTGAAAATCTAACGGGATGTGCTTTCTTCAATGAGTTTAAACAACGTAGTTGCGATCCAGATTTTGCGGATCTTGCTATAAGAGGGCTTGTAAGACTGTACTGTAAAGGGTACAAACAAGATCGATGTATTAGAAAGATTTTAAGTAAAAAGCTTGGATCAAATCGCGTACCAATGAACTTAATGCCTTGTGGAGTTGCCCTTTCAAACACTACAGATGATTCTTGGTCTCCAGAAGTGGTTTCAATTATTAATGAAGCTAAAAAGGCTTATAGTTAGTATGAGTGCCAATAGAAAACCCAGAGACGACCCATAAAGATGAGTGAATAAGGAAGATATTCCTCTATCTGAATGTTGTGATTTCGACAATATCCCCATCACTTAATGCATGATCCAATGTAACTCGTTGTCCTTCGAATTCAACCGAACTTCCCCAAATTTTCGCATAACGAAAATGCGTAACAAGATCATTATGGATTTTTTCGGCTAAATCGTTAACAGTAGACCCATTTGAAATGATAAATGGAATTTTCGCAGGTTCTCTCCTTGGAGGTTTGGTGTATATTTGAATCACATCCATAAGCTGGTAGATATACGATTTAAGATTATTTAATGATTCTGGATTATTCATTGAGATAGGTATTAATGGTATTTTAGTCTTGGACTTCAAGATATTGAAATTTTGCTTTGAACTTGGAAGGTCTCCTTTAGTAGCGATAATACCAATGTTATAGATTACTGAATCATCTATAGATTCAAGTAATTTAGAATTGACTAGTTGTGTCAATAAAAAGGTATACTGTCTCTCAATATCCATTGAAAGATCTATGACCAATAAAATTGAATCACTTGTCCTAGCAACTCTAACTATCTGTTTACTAATATTCCAATCCTCTTTGAAATCTAGAAAACCTGGTAAATCAATTATCTGGATTTTAACTCCCCTGAATTCTAATGTTCCTGCTAAAGCCTCGCGTGTTGTATGTAGATAACTTCCTGTTTTCACATTAGTATTGGTTATTGCATTCATCAATGTGCTTTTACCGACATTAGATAATCCAAATAAGACGACTCTACCATCTCCTGATCGGGGGATTAAGAAGGGATCGTATTGTCGTTTACGTCCTTTTTTTGGTTTCTTTTTTATATCAGCTATATAATTCTGTAATTGGTTTATGTAGAGCTTGAATAACCCATTTTTATCCAATTTTTTTGCATAGATATCCTCAATTGTCTCTTCTAAGACCTTAACTAGGTCATCTCCCTCTAAATTTCGTATTTTTCTTACTACCCCAAATTTATACCATTTGAATTTTGTATTCCAATTCATAATTCTCGTCCTTCTTATTCAGTTTGTTTAGATTAATAATCGATACTTGATGATGAATAGATCTAATCTGATTAGCTGAAAATAGGAAAAGAACACGTTGGATAAAATGATAGGTGAATCCAAAAATCTTGCCTATATTATGAGTAGTATGATCGCTTTCCATTTAATCTTTGAAAAGAAAAATATGACCAAAAAGAACAAAGCTACCCACTCTAAATGGAGATCTAGGCCGTAAACTTGTTACACTGAAAGGAATTAGAATAAAAATTACAGATTTAGAGAAAAAATCCTTTGTGTCAAAACCTACTTTAGATTTAATCAAATTAGAGCGCGCATCTTAACAGCGCACCTATTCATATCAATAGGTGGAAGACCATTTTCACACCAAGTTTGAGAACAAAATTTCTATTCTTATATTTTCTGATCAGGGTAAGATCCTTTAAGGACAATACTTCAAAGTTAGGAATCAAGAAATAGTACCCAAACAAGCTTTTTATAGGATAAAGATACTCTAACAATATTTCAAAAAAGAGGGATGTTGATTGAAATATTCCAAATCACTAATATTAATTCTATTTTTAGGTTCAACATTAGGTATTTATTGTTTTGATGGTATCATTGCTGAACCTGATTCTACTCGAACGATAATGTATTATCCAGATAAGGAATGGAGAAAAGAGACACCAGAGAGTTTGGGATTAGACCCAGCAAAGCTAGAATCAATGAATCAGACTATCATTACTCAAGATATTGGAATCGATAGCATCCATATTATTAGGTATGGCTATCTAGGATATGAGATGAACTATGATTATTATACTCATTCTGATATTCACTTGATGTGGTCTGTGACAAAGAGTGTAATCAGTATTCTTATTGGTATCGCTCATGAAGAGGGGTTTATCCCGAGCTTGGATGAACCCATTTTAGATATTTTCACTGAAAGATCTTTTGATAATGTTGATTCGAGAAAAGAAGCTATTACGATTCGTCATCTTTTAAAAATGCAAAGCGGTTTAGAGTGGAGTTCTATCAATGTCATGAAGAATGATCCAGTAGACAAGCATGATTATGAACTATTAACTAATAGTTCAGATCCTAACTGGAATAGCTGGCCTATGAATCCCGATCATGATACGGTAAAAATGTTTAATAGTTCTGATTGGGTACAATATATCCTAGACAAACCAATGGTTAGTAATCCAGGAACTGAATTTTTTTATTCCACTGCTCCATCACATCTACTTTCTGCAGTCATTCAAAACAAAACGGGAATGAATACCGTATCTTTTGCTGAACAATATTTGTTTAATCACTTAGGTATAACAAATTATGTCTGGTATAATGATTCCCAAGGGATCAGTAATGGAGGCCTAGGATTATGGTTACAACCTTTCGATATGACAAAAATTGGGTATCTGTATTTGAATGAAGGACAATGGAATAATGTTCAGGTTGTTCCGTCATCATGGGTTTCCGAATCTATACAAGACTATAATCCTGGAAATGGTTATGGGTATCAATGGTGGATTAAGGATAATTACTACCATGCAATAGGTCACGGAGGACAAAACATATATGTAGTTCCGGATGATTCTCTGGTGACTACCATTACAGCGAGTGAATATCCCCATTATGGAAATATTCAAGCAGTTTTTGAAGGTTTTATTCTTAGCTCAATTATTGCAGACATTACTTTTCCTACAACAACAACTACTAGGACTACTACAACTACTACTTCAGATCTACCCTCTGTAACTCTTTCAGATAAACCAGAAAGTACAACTACAACGACTCAACAATCAACTAATTTGACAAGTTTTCTAATTATTCTGACATTCACAACGTTTACAATCTATCAAAGGAAGAAGAACTAACTTCCTCCTTTTTTTTGACATGGAATTGAGTTAATGGTCACTAATCTTAATTGTATTCCATGCTAGTTCATAGGCTTGAGTAATATTCTTCTCATCCATGTAAATCATCCCCTCAAGATGGAAGTTTAGTAAAGTGATGATTGGGACAAAAGCAAAAGATGTCAGAAGTGGAATTGGAAGATCTTTGATAATGTGTTCTTTTATTCCCCGTTGAAAAAGATTTATAATATAATTATACAATCTAAAATCTTCAAGTTTGATATTTGCCATCATTGGGGTCTGTTCGTATTTTTCACGGTAAATGAGATAATCAGGGTGGCTAAGACTAAATGAGAAGTAATTAATCCAGATAGATTTGAAAGCTTCTTCAATGTCCATCTCTTCTTGGATGCCTTGTAATGCTCCGTTACTCATGTCAGTTCTTATTTTTGTATATAGCTTAGTGAAGAGGTCTTCTCTGTTCTTGAAATGGATGTAAATTGTAGCTGGAGAGATGTTAGCTTGCTTAGCAATCTTAGAAATCGAAATACCAGTAAATCCTAGATCTTTCACCAGTTCAATTGAAGTTTTAATAATGGAATTATATTTGGTTTGATCTTTAGGCCTCATTCGATGCAAAAATCTCCTTTAATTCAAATTCATTAAGAATTGTGGGAAATCGAAACTTATATAAATGAACGATCATTCACTTAAAAACGTATTTGTACTTCCATAAATGAACGATCATTCAATTAAAAGGGTGAAAGAAATGAACTGGAAAAAATCTGAGAAAGATACTTATGAAAGTTTAAAAGCCTTAAGAAAACCACTGATTAAACAACTGATATATATTTGCCTACCAGTAATGGTAATCTCAGCCACTCTTGTAATACTACTATTGGAACTATCTGGATATCCTGGTACAATGGATGACACCCAGTTAGGATTTAGTGCTGAAATTATTAAAACACATTTTGCTATGATGAAATCTGAAGATCTCTCACTCTTCATTCTAGGAAATCTCATGGATTATGCTTTTTTGATCTCTTACGGTTGTTTTTTCTATTGTAGTGCTAGATATCTTTCCTGGAACTATCGACAAGGAAGTTTAGTTCTGAATGCTAATAAGATAGTTGCATGGATTGGCGTAATAAGTGCTATCTGTGATGCAGTAGAAAATGTATTCCTCCTTTCGATGACTGTTAATCCCGTGGGTTTCCCAAATTGGTTTGCTATGGCACATTCGACATTTGCACTTCTCAAATTCATTTTTATGTATCTAACTATAGGCTGGTTGATCGTCTCATTCGTTTTAAACAAGATTCCCTCAATATCTACGAGATTAAATTTTGAGGTTTCAAATGATCTAGTAAAATAATCAACTTAGAGGTAAAGAATATTGAATGAAACTACTTTTGGCTTAATTAGAACCATTACTTTTAGAAATGTTAATTGTTACCTTATAAAAACTAAAGACAGTTATATCTTGGTTGACACTGGGTATTCTAATCAACGTGTCAATATTGAAAAAGCACTTGATGAGATGGGTGTCCAACTTGGGGATTTAACATTGATCTTGTTGACTCACGGAGATTTTGACCATACAGGTAATGGTGCATATTTCCGTGAAAAATATCAAAGTAAAATAGCGATGCATAAAGACGATCTAGGGATGGTTGAATATGGAGATCTCTTCTATTCCAGAAAGAGTCGTAATATAATCATTAGAATGCTAGTAAAAATATTGTTACCATTGTTAAGAATGAACTTGAAGAAAGATGACCATTTTACTCCAGATATATATCTCGAGGAAGGGGATGATCTTTCTGAGTATGGATTTAACGCTAAAGTTGTTCATCTCCCTGGACACTCTAATGGATCTATTGGATTTCTTACAAGGGAGGGAAATCTGTTTATTGGTGACTTACTTGAAAATAATAAAAAACGAGGACCAGTTAAGTGCTCTTTGATCGATAATACTGTGGAACTTAATGCTAGTATAGATAAACTGAGAACTTTCATATTAAAAACAGTGTATCCTGGTCATGGTAACCCATTCCAGATGGAGGACTTCATAAAAAACTACCGATAATTCGATATCATCAAAATCGTCAATGTCCTCAAACGCATATTGTACTCAAAAAATATTAAACAAGTAATATATTGCATACTAATTTATTTGATTCTTTTTTGAATAAGCACAATTAAGTAATATATATCAAAAAAAGAGAAAATTAGACGAATCTGGGAATTTTCATGGAGCTTGAGAGGCAAGTTTTTGCAATAGAGGTTACAAGGATAATTCTTCCCGAAATTACGAAGATCATTGAAGATTATAATAAAGATCCAAGAGTTGGATTATCCACTTATCTTGATTTCATGAAAAGAGTGAAAATCTACTTAGAAAAGATTGCGATGGATTTACGCGATCCTAGAGAAATAGGAATAATTTCCCCCAGATTGTTACGTGATCCTTTCTCAACTAAGCTAATAACAGAAGAAATTCCTTTCGAAGAAGAGGTAGCTTATGTATCAGGATACCTTAAGGCAATATTAGAACTAGTATATTGTAGAGCTTCTGGTTTGGAAGTGGATCAATTTTCACGACCGCAAAACCTGACCTCAGAAAAGCTATCACAGAATATAAACAGTTTTCAAGATATTTTTAATTATTTAAAATATATAAGGGATGAGATCAACGAGATAAAGACATCTGAGCAGATTAGAGTCTTTATAGAAGACAATCCAAATTTTCTAGAATCCCAGATTAACTTTCTACAAACCGAGATAATCATTGATCCAATCCAATTCAAAGTAAAAGATACCAACTTACAACTGGAAATCCCTTCTAATGGTAGGAAAACGGGAGTACCATTTACTGCTCGATTAATCGCTTATTATCGTGCTCAGGAAATGAATAATGAATCCCCACTAATAATTGATCCATTTGCAGAACGTTTAGCAGGTGATCTTCAAAGTTATCTTCAAAAACACAGACATCAATCAAAGAGTGATTATACAATAGTACGTCCATATTTTATCGAGAAAAAACTTCTAACTCATTGGTGTAATACTATCAGGGAATCTCAAATCGTTCTTTTGGGTGCTGGGTTGGATACACGCGCTTATAGGTTCAAACCTTTACTTATTAATAAGCATACAATATTTGAAGTTGATTTTGAAACAGTAAACAGATATAAAGAAGAAATTCTACAAGAAGAAGAACCACTATGTCATATGGTTCGGATATCAGCAGATATCTCAATGGTTAATAATTTAATGTCAAAATTACGCGAGGCCGGATTCTTATCAAACATTCCTACATTTTGGATATTAGAAGGACTTGTCTATTACTTAGAAAAGGATTTAATTATTTCACTCTTGAATGAGATGGCAAAAATAAGTGGGGAAGAAAGTAAACTCTTTGTAGATGTTTGCGTTCCTATGTTGGCCATGATGGAGTTCGGTCCATTTGCTAGACATTTTCTCTGGGGGATAAAGAAACAGGATGTACCATCATTCTTTGATTCAGTTGGTTGGAATGTATCATGTTCATTCGTGGACGACAATGATATGGGACGAGATGTAGGTCAGAGAGGGATGATATTTGTTCTTGGATATCGGAAAAAAGTGAATAGAGTTGAATGAAGAAGAAAAACAAATTATTCCAAGAACTTTCTATAAGAGAAAGTCATGGGGTGATATTCGGTTGTTACATATTTGATTAAGCATCGTCAAACACACATTTAGACAAGAAAAGTATATACATCGGTATATAGCTTGAAATCTAAACAAACTTCCTTTTTATTTAATGAATTCTATTTTAGTTCTTCTTCGTCTTTACGTTTATAAAGTGAAATAAAGCGCATCCAAGAATAAGTAGTTCCTAAAATTGCATTTGCTAGGAGAAGTGTTAACATCGGTTCCCATATTTTTAGGAAAAAAAAGAGAATAGCAAGAAAAAGTGATGATGTGAAAAATGCAAGAAAAAAAGCTTCTTTAGGCAAATACTTTCCCTTTAAAACAAAAAAATCTTCATAAGCACCTAAAGGCAATAGTTTACTTGCTTTATATCGATTATTACTGGTTTTTCTCACCAGATTTAGAGATTCGAGCTTATTTAGATGATAAGCAGCTAATGAAACACTACTAAAGTTCAGGTTATGAAAAACCTCCCGTACTCCAAAATCACTATCAGCTGCTCGTGCAAGTAATAAGTATACTCGGAGAGTTTTTCCTTTAACTTCTTTTCTAATCCTCTCGATTTCCGTTCTTCCTAGTGATGAACCAGTGATTTCTGAATCGAAGATATCTGTGTTTTCTTCCACTTAGATCAACTTGCTTAATGGTTGACAAACGCTCTAATCTTTGTTAATATGCCATATATGAGTTTTAGCATAGTCACTAAAAGCACGATGAAAGTCTTCTAGGTGAACTCCATAATCCATATAGATTGATTCACCTGAGCTATAAATTGTAAAACTCTCACCGTATGGTGTCCAGTCTATTGGTTCATGCTTGGTGTGTTGTAACCAACCATCTTTATGCACATCAATGTTTATCGATGTTGCATTCTCAAAAGTAATCGTAAGGGATAGAATCCAGTGTTCTGGAACAATATAATCATTCATATGTTGACCTACAGTATTATTTGAGAGACGAGGATATCCTAGGGTTGAAAAATTGAGTGTTGGCATAGTCTTTGTGGCGTCAAGTACTAATTGAGTGAAAAACATAACCTCGTAAGCAATATAGGTGTTATGGATATATATTGGAGGATTATTTGTCCCATGCCATGTGCTTACATTCCATTCATTATATTCTAATCCTGGATGTGCAATTACTTTCCATGTGGAGCAATTATCATGGTAATCCTCTTTTTCTGGATGTGCTTGGGAATCACGTAAAAACCAAACTGCCACTAGATAAGGATCGGAATGATTTAGATAGCTACTATTAAATTCTCTATAAGCAACTTGTAATGAATTGATTGGAAGAGGAAATGTTGAAAGATTATGAAAATCAAAACTAAAATCGTATTTGCGGTTCAAGAATTCATTTTCTTGTTCTGCAGGAAAAAAGTAATCTGTGAGTAATAATGGAGTGATAAATATACCGCTAAATGTTAATATAGACGTTAAACCAAATCCTAAGACAATATTCAGATTCATCTTTTCCACTTTATGCACCGAAAATTCCTAATATATTTTTGAATATAATCCTATACTTTGAACAGTAGGTGTTCAACTTGTAGAACGAGTTTTTATACAGTCTATTCATTTAGTTAAAAGTGAAAAATTGTTTTTAATACTACCAAGAACTCCGTCCATCGCACATTTAGATAGGAAAAGTATATACCTAGATATATACCAAGACATCCTTTCTGGAACCCCCTATTCTTGATTGATGTTTGTATTAGGGGAAAAAAATGAGAATAGTGACCTTTAAAGATTTTGTTACTATCCCCCTAACCTTGGTGATTGATTACCTTCTTCTTTAGTAAAATCAACCCCATTCTCTTATTCAAAGCTTTTTTCTTCATAAAAATGGTAAGGATTACTGTCAAAATTCACAATAGCTATTTATTTTACGCCTACATAGGTGAATATTTAATAACAATAATCCAGAATATAAAAAGTGGAAAAACCAATGAGCATTCTCAGAAAATCAAAAGTAAGACCTGTGATAGATCACGACAGATGTCTTCCCTCTCCTTTTGGAAAGGTAGACTGCATTGAGGAATGTCCTGAAAATATCATTGAACTACGTAAATTAACAAAAAAAAGAAAAAAAACTCTTTCAATAGGTAGAAAATTCTTAGTTTTTCTCCATAGAGGGAGACAAGCGTTTGTAATTTATCCAGAAAACTGTGTAGCATGTGGAGCGTGTGTAAAGATCTGCCCCAAAAGAGCTATCAAGCTGAGAAAATGGGAAAATTAAGTAAAAATGTAAAAATCATACGTTGCAGCATCGAATAGCTTTTTTCCTAAAAATATACAACAGAATAAAAATTCTATATCTTGAGTATTATTCTGGATGGAGAATTATTAATTTATGTTCAACATATGGAAATCTCTCCTAAAACTACTCAATTCCATGTCGAATCAATTGAAAATATAGTAATTGATAATATAGGGGTTTAACTCCCTACCAGTCTTCTTTCCTCCGTCTTCCTATAACTTTAGCTTGTAAAAATAATAAGCTGATTAGAACCATAAATAATCCAAAGGCAGGAGTTGTACTAGGAGTAGTATCTACTGAAGTAGAGGTTATAGGTGCAGTTACTGTAACAACGACTGTATCAGTCGTACTCAAGTTGTTTACGTCAGTGACTGTGCAAACGTAATTGTATGTTCCAGCAGAAAGGCCATCAACATCTATAGAGATATCGCCCCCATCCCAACTATCGGTTTGTACTTGAACACCATTCCGAATAATGGTGTAGCTAGTTGGATTGCTATCCGAAGGAGACCATATGATAGTATTACCAGAATTACCTTCTTCGTAAGTAATATCGGAGGGATTATTAAGCGTAGGAGCTTGTGTATCAACTATTACACTCAAGGAGTCTGAAAAGAATCCTTCATCCCCATAAGAATCGATTGCTGCTACTCGCCAGTACCAAACTCCATCAGCTAGAGCAATTGAAGGTGCATACGAAGTTGAACCTTCTTCATCAGAAAAAAAGTCACTGGAGTTGAAATGTGGAACAGTGTCCAGCTGAATCCGGTAACCAGCAGCAGCAGGAATAGCTCCCCATGTAAAAATGGGAGTACTATCTGATGTAGAAGAACCAGAACTTGGTGAAGTTAATGTTGGGGAGTTTAAAAGGTATACAAAGTCAATTGAAACCATCGAAATTTCAGCAGTCACCTTGGGGTGCCAGCGGGTGGTAGAAAGTACCGCTTTCCATTTCAGTTGTGTACCCAAATGCACGAATGAATGTTCAAAATTGGGAAAAACCTGTTCCCAATGATCACCATTGTCTGATGACAGGAAATAAGTGATTGATGCAGCATAATTAGTAGTAGATACATCTGTTAATGTAGCGTTAACCAGCATGG